>CAZYYW010000078.1:1598-4203 GCA_964651445.1 uncultured Thiotrichaceae bacterium | reverse complement strand
AATCTGCGATAATGCATCCGTGAATTTAACAAACCCTTTAAACAAACGCACAGAATACGCCAAACACTATTTACTGGTTATCTTACTAACCTATGTAGCGGCAATGTTTGTACATTATGACGTGCTGTGGCGATGGGATAATCTGTTATACGATGCCCAGCTATCTGTTTGGTCGCGCGCCGTTCCTGATGACATTGTCATTATCAATATTGATAATGAAAGCCTGCAACAACTTGGCCGCTGGCCGTGGCCAAGATCAACTCACGCACGTTTAATTAATCAACTTCATTTAGAATCCCCTCGGGTAATCGGCCTCGATATAATATTTAGTGAACCCGACAGTAACGATCCTTTATCTGATGTTTTATTGGCTCGCGCTATGCGCAGTAGTGGCAATGTGGTACTGCCCGTATTCATGGCGCAGCACAGCAGCAATTCGTATCCAATAGAAGCGTTGCCTTTGCCTGAATTCACCCACAATGCAGCCGCCCTGGGACATGTTCACATTGCACTGAGTGATGACGGTATTGCACGCAAAGTTTATCTAAAAGAAGGCATTGGCAAGCCACACTGGATGCACTACAGTCTCGCTGTTTTAAGTGTGAGTGACATTGATATTGATATAGATCGACTGATAAATGCAGAAAATCACAAACAAAAATATTCACCCATGCAATGGTCAAGGCAGCATCCCTTCCTGATACCTTACGCTGGCCCTCCCGGACATTTTAATCATATTGGTTATTCGCAGGTATTATCAGGCAACTACCCAAAGAATTTTTTTCGCGACAAAATCGTCCTTATTGGCGCCACGGCTGAAGGCCTGGGTGATACGCTACCGACACCACTATCAAGCAACAGTAACAACATGGCAGGTGTTGAGATCATTGCCAATGTCATCGATGCAATACGTCAAGACATACATATAAATGAAATTAACAAAACATGGTTAATTTTCATCACCGTATTTCTCGTTGCATTACCAATGTTGATTTACCCTTACATAAGCCCAGCAAACACTATCATTGTTTTGTTCAGTGTTATAACAGGCACCATTATCATGGTGGTACTATTATTGTTTATCGCGGGTATATGGGTACCGATATCGACCGTGTTACTGCTGCAAATTATAAGCTACCCATTATGGAGTTGGCGTCGGCTAAACCAGGCCATGCATCATATTAACAATGAACTTAATAACCTTACCGCCAGACAAAAAAAATTAAGTGTTCGTAAAGGCAGAAACATTGTTGAAGAAATAAAATTTATTACACAATTTATCCCCATCAAGGGCTGGGTGATACAAAATAAAAGCGGTGATGTAATCATCAAACAAGGCACGATTCCGGTACTTAATTTAAAGTGTATTAATCCCGAAGCATGGACTATCGATGGTTATCGCTACTGGGCAAATATAAACTATAAAAACACACCCTGTCTGTTGGGTTTAAGTATCGGTGCTGATGCGATTATTAGCGATGAAGAAATGCGCTTGTTAAACAGTCTTATTGAAACCCCGCTTTGTATTGAAATAAATAAAAACGCCTATCTGGAAGATGCACTACAGGCAAAAATACAACAAGTGCAAGCAGCGGGTATTGAGTATGAAGAACTAAGAGGCATTATTGACGATAGCTTATCGGGCATGGCCGATGGCATTCTTATTTGCAGCAGTCGAGGTCAAATAATGCTATCAAACCGTCGAGCGGGTTGGTATTTATTTAGCGATGATAATGCCAGTATTAATGGCAAATCATTATTAAATATTTTACAGCTTGTTCAACAAAAAAATGGCGACAGTTGGAAATCTCTTCTGCAAACTGTTTTGTTCAAACAAAAACGTGTAATAAGCGAAGCGCGACATAAATCCGGACGAGAGTTAATGGTGGAAATTAGTCCACTAAAAATAATTAGCGATGTATTTGATGGCTTTGTCGTTAACTTTTCAGACATAAGCATGCTAAAAGCCAGCGAGAAAAAGCGCACTGACGTACTTAATTTTTTGTCACATGATTTACGTTCACCACTGGCGTCCATGATTTCCATGATTGAACTGGCAAAAAACAAAACCAGTCTCAGCGAAATACATAACATGTTAGATGGCATGGAAACACAAACCTATAAAACCTTACACCTCGCTGAGCAGTTTTTGCAATTATCACGCGCCAATACCAGCGAAAATTTAAAATTTTATGACGTCGATTTTAATAGCATCGCCTTAAATGCCATTGATCGACTATGGGCGCTATCAAAAAAAAGCGGGATAAGCATCGAACATACGTTTTATGATGAAGAGCTGTGGACACATGGCGAACCCGACTTACTGGAACGCGCCATCATAAACCTTTTATCCAACGCCATAAAACACAGCAAAACCGATGCAACCGTTAGCCTAAGTGTGCAAATAAAAAACAAGCTTATTCACTGCTGTATCATCGACCACGGCAGCGGCATTGCCGAAGCAGAACTACCGCATTTATTTGAGACATTCAAACGCACCAGAAGCGCCGGCGTAGAACATATAAGCGGCACTGGGTTAGGGCTGGCTTTCGTCGATGCGGTTGCCAGACGCCACTCTGGTCACATCGATGTCGAAAGCAAAGTC
>CAZYYW010000078.1:0-1498 GCA_964651445.1 uncultured Thiotrichaceae bacterium | reverse complement strand
GGTTTAACCGCCTGACTACCACTACCCAGAAAGACGATCGCAATTGCTGACAGCAAATAAAACATTTGTAGCTCTATACTCCAACCACCGTGCTCCGTTAAAGTGAAAAAGTCGCCGGTATGCGCCAGTAATAGTGCCACCACCATATTAATAGCAATCAGTAAACCACCGATTCTTGCTTTATAGCCGATAATAACCATCAGTGGTGCGATTATTTCGCCAACATAAACACCATAAGATAAAATTGCAGGCAAACCATATGAACCCAGCATACCGCCAATAAATTCTAGCGATCCAGGGTGCATTATCTTGGCAACACCATGAAATAACATTAGACCGCCAACACTTAAACGTATTATCAATAATCCAATATCTGCATTTAATGAATTCAAACTCATTTGACACCTCGGTATTTTCGTTAGAAAGTTATGACTACATTATGGATTTCAGAATGATTGCTTAGTAACGGCTCATCCCATATCCAATATATAACCCTATTATTCTATTTACAAGTGGTTCTTTTCTCCGATGTGAGCTATGCTGCTGTAAACATCAATAACGATACTAATAAAAAATGAACAATATCTCTTTTCTGCTACCCAAAAATCGTCGTCCAGTATGGACTCCTGCTCTCGAAGCTCTTGATGAGTCATTCGACAACGAGCATGACAACACTATCGAAATCCCACTGCTAGGGAAAATCACCGCTGGCAAACCAATAGAACGAATAGAACATGATGAGAAGGTTAAGGTGCCTGCCAATATGGTGCGCAAAGATACCTACGCCTTAAAGGTCTGCGGTCATTCAATGATTGATGACAATATCCAAGACGGTGACATCATTATCGTAGAAAGAAAAATGTCTGCGGAAAACGGCCAGTCCGTCGTTGCTCTAATTAACGATGAACAAGTCACGCTTAAAAAATTCTATATCGAAGCAGACGGCATCCGCCTGCAACCCGCAAACCCTGAGATGGAGCCAATTCTGCTTAAAAATGAAGAGGTTCAGGTATTGGGCGTAGTCACTGGTGTCATCCGTCAATATAAATAGACAAATTTTTCACACCACCTGAAAAGAAAAAAGCAGCTAAATAGCTGCTTTTTTAATGACACCACAAACAAAGTTCATGCCTGATAAGTCATATCCTGACCGCAACACATGGGTGATTTCACCATACCATGATCGCCCGGACATTTTGAAACGTAGATAACCGTACCATCGTCCGTTGTAATTGAATCGTGCACAAGTTCTTTACCGCATTCAGCACAAGTCATTGTGCCAAGCCCCATACCACATGCTTCACATTTATAAATCATAATAAGTCTCTCTCTTTTTAACGCTATATACCTGTTTGATACTAACAAGTTTCTTTCTTTAATCTTACTAAAATATGCAACAAATTACACTTACTAATCTCATTGATTAAAGGGTACCTTGGGCGCAAAAAATCACTAATAATTCAGCAACAGTCGTATACAGGTACCTTTAGCAGACGAT
>CAZYYW010000077.1:0-10817 GCA_964651445.1 uncultured Thiotrichaceae bacterium | reverse complement strand
CACATGGACACACTAGGCGACATGAAATGCACATTTTTTCCTTGATGCTTAAACTGTTCATGTAAACGATTCACCAGATTCAGTTCGGTTGCCACCAGCCAGCGGGTATCCGGCTCGGCATTGGCAATGGTATTAATGATGTATTCTGTGGAGCCAACATAATCTGATTTCTGACAAACTTCAAAGGGACTTTCCGGGTGCGCGATAATTTTCGTTTCCGGATATTTTTTCTTGAAGTTGTCAATTTGCTCAGGCTGAAACATTTGATGCACCGAGCAAAAACCTTTCCACAAAATAATTTTTGCTTGCTGTATTTTTTCTGGCGTTAAACCACCCAATGGCTTATCGTAGTCCCATATCACCATCTCATCAAGCGCGATATCCATGCTATAGCCGGTGTTGCGTCCCAGATGTTGGTCGGGGAAAAACAGTACCTTGTCTTTTCGCTCAAAACTCCACTCAAGCACATTTCGCGCATTGGTTGAAGTGCAAACGATGCCGCCATGTTCGCCACAAAAACCTTTCAAATCGGCGGCGGAGTTAATATAGGTGACCGGCGTTATGCTGGCTTCGGCGTCCAGCACCTCAGATAACTCTTGCCAAGCGCGCTGCACATTCTTTAAATTCGCCATATCCGCCATCGAGCAACCGGCAGACAAATCCGGCAAAATAGCAACCTGCTCCGGGCGAGACAAAATATCCGCCACTTCCGCCATAAAGTGTACTCCACAAAAGACGATGTAATCGGCTTTTGAGCTTGCCGCCTGACGCGATAATTTTAGCGAGTCACCGGTAAAATCAGCATGCCGAAACACTTCGTCACGTTGATAATGATGCCCCAAAATAACCAGACGTTCACCTAATGTTTCGCGCGCCCGTAAAATGCGTGATTCACAATCGTCATCATCGAGCAGCGTGTAATGTTGTATGGCGAGCGGCATAATTCTAAGAAGCCTCTGCTGGGGCTTCCGGCGCTGCTTCTTTGCTTTCTACCTTTCGTAATTTAAGGTTTAATTCGCGCAGTTGCTTATTAGTCACTTCGGCGGGTGCTGAGGTAAGTAAACACGCCGCCGACTGTGTTTTAGGGAATGCCATTACATCACGAATCGAACTGGCACCACTCATTAGCATCACCAGACGATCTAAACCAAAGGCTAAACCGGCATGCGGTGGGCAACCATATTTCAGTGCGGTTAACAGAAAACCAAATTTTTCGTCGGCTTCCTGTGCCGAGATACCTAAAACTTCAAACACGGCTTTTTGCATATCCGTTTTATAGATACGTTCAGAACCGCCACCTAATTCGGTGCCATTAAGTACCATGTCGTAGGCACGCGATAGAGCTTCACCAGGGTTGGCGATTAAAGCGTCGGCGGACTCCACAGAAGGCGCGGTAAACGGATGATGCAACGCCGTCCAGTTACCATCGCTGGTTTTCTCAAACATCGGGAAATTAACCACGAATAGTGGTTGCCATGATTCTTCCACAAGGCCTAAATCATGGCCTAACTTAACACGTAGAGCACCGATAGACTCATTCACTACATTGGTTTTACCGGCACCGAAGAACAGAATATCGCCTGTCTGACAGCCGGTTTTTTCGATGATGGCCGTCAGCACTTCATCGGGCAAAAACTTTATAATAGGTGACTGTAAACCATCACGCCCAGCAGCAACGTCATTGACCTTTATCCATGCCAGTCCTTTTGCACCATAACGACCAACATATTCGGTATATTGATCAATTTGTTTGCGAGAAAGCACCGCGCCGCCGGGAGCACGCAAGACCACAATACGGCCATCGGCATCATTCGCTGGACCAGAAAAGACTTTAAATTCGACATCCTTCATCACCTCTGCCAAATCCACCAGTTCTAATGGGATACGCAGATCAGGCTTATCAGAACCATAGCGCAACATGGCTTCGCTGTAATCCATGCGTGGAAACGGATTTGGCAGCTCCACATCCAGCACCGACTTAAACAGGCCGCGAATCAAGCCTTCGGTTAACGCCATCACCGCATTTTCATCCATAAAAGTAGTTTCGATGTCTATCTGAGTAAATTCCGGCTGCCGATCAGCGCGTAAATCTTCATCACGAAAACAACGCACGATTTGATAATAACGATCCATGCCTGACATCATCAGCAACTGTTTAAATAACTGCGGTGACTGCGGCAAAGCGAAGAAGCTGCCCTGATGGGTTCGCGAAGGCACTAGATAATCACGCGCACCTTCCGGCGTGGCTTTGGTCAGCATTGGGGTTTCGATGTCCCAAAAACCGTCGGCTTCCAGATGCTGGCGAATGTACGATGTTACTTGGCTACGCATACGCATACGCTGCTGCATTTCATCACGGCGCAAATCAATGTAACGATACTGCAAACGCAGATCATCATGCACACCGCTATCATCCAGTTGGAACGGCGGTGTTTCCGCAGCGTTCAACACCTCTAACTCTAAGCCTAGAATTTCAATTTTACCGGTGGTTAGTTCCGGATTTACTGTGCCTTCGGGGCGCAAACGTACCCGACCGGTTAGCCGTAACACATATTCATTGCGCACCTGCTCAGCAATCTCAAAAATCTCAGCACGGTCGGGGTCAAAAACAACTTGTACTAACCCCGCACGATCACGTAAATCGATAAATATCACGCCACCGTGGTCACGGCGACGATTGACCCAGCCACAGAGTGTGACTTCTTGATCGAGTTGTTCTTCAGTTACTGCTCCGCAATAATGGCTGCGCATGGTTTAGTCCAGTTAGTTAAACGATTGATTTTAACGTATTTAGCGACGTGGGTTGAGTTTTTTACTTAACCCGACTTTAATATCTAAATCTTACGCGCTTTTACTTTTTTTGGCTTTTGTCGAATCGCCAGCAGCTTTTTTGGTTACCGCTTTCTGGCCATCGCCGGCTTTATTGTCGCCAGCTTTTTTCTCTTTTTTATCCGCAAGGTTCTTTTTCGAACCCGATTTAAAATCGGTTTCATACCAACCACTGCCTTTGAGCCTAAATGCGGTGGCGGACACTTTTTTCTTCATGCTGGATTTACCGCATGCCGCGCACTTTTTCAGCGGTTTATCACTGATCTTTTGCAATACTTCTTCTTCGTGGCCACATTTCGTGCACTGGTATTCGTAAAAGGGCATAATTCACTCATTTTAAACAATAATAATTAGTTGTCGATTATATAGGGCGAGCATCAAACTCAGCAACACCCATCTTTGAGGGTAATGCTCGCTGAAAACCAACAATGTTTCTCCTCTAACGAACAAAACAGCCAAAGCCAAACTATAAAAACATGACTGCTACCAGTGAAAATCAAGATAAAACCATCCTTATTACCGGTTGCTCCAGCGGCATTGGCTATTGTGTCGCGCAGGGACTTAAAGCCCGTGGTTATCACGTGATAGCAACGGCAAGGCGCATGGAGAGTGTCACTCAGCTTAAAGATGAAGGTTTTGAAAGCCTACCGTTAGACTTAGCCGACAGCGATTCTATTCAACAGGCCTTTAAAGAGGTAATGCAACTAAGCGATGGCAAGCTCTACGCTTTATTTAATAACGGTGCGTTTGGTTTGCCCGGAGCGGTAGAAGATCTAACGCGAGAAAGCCTGACTTTTCAATTTGAAACCAATGTTTTTGGCTGGCTGGAACTGACCAATCTAGTGATTCCGGTGATGCGAAAACAGGGTTATGGTCGTATCATTCAAAACAGCTCGGTGCTGGGATTTGTTGCCATGCCCTTTCGCGGTGCTTACAATGCCAGCAAATACGCCATTGAAGGCCTGACTGATACCTTGCGGCTAGAGCTAAGAGATACTAAAATTTACACCAGCCTGATTGAACCGGGCCCCATCATCAGTCAATTTCGTGTTAATGCCGTTAAAGCCATGCAGCAACATATTGACATTGAAAGCAGTGTGCACCGTAAAAAGTATTTAGGCGTTTTGCAAAGGCTAAATAAAAAAGGCCCTGCCGCACCCTTCACCTTGCCGCCGGAAGCGGTTTTAAAATGTGTGGTACATGCACTGGAAGCCAAAAAACCCAAAGTCCGATACTACGTGACTTTTCCCACCCATTTATTTGCTTTTTTAAAGCGCATTCTCAGTCACCGCCAACTTGACGCTCTGCTGGCAAAAGCGGGCAAGGATGAAAATACAACTTCTGACTGACTTTGTACTTATCTGGCTCTATGTCTCTGGCTCTACTTCTCAGGACTATATTTCTCTAGGCTATATTCCTCTACTGCACTGCACTACCTACTCTGACTAGCAACAAATCAGCTATAATTTTTTATAGCTAATTGCAAAAAACCACATCTTTTAGACTATTATTTAGTTTAGACACCGTTTAAACAACACAACAGCCCATTATTACCTCAGGAAGAGCTTCGTCAGACGATGAAAAAGAACCCTATCAAATTAACCGTTGGCTTAGGTTTTGCGGGTGTGCTCGCCCTTATGGGCTTAATCAGCTTTATCTCCCTTTCGCAAATGAGCACCATCAGCCAGCAAATGGGCAGCTTACTAGAACAAACCAACACTAAAATATCTGCCGCGAACACCATGCGTGACAGCATACGCTTGCGCGGCGACACGCTGTTTAAAATGTATATTACCGATGATTTTATCGAACGTGATGAATACCGCCTGATACTTGCGCAGCACGCTCTACGTTACAAGATTGCACGTGACCAACTGTACTCATTCCCTATGAATGCTCGCGAAGCCAAGCTACTTGACCAGTTAATGCGGCAAACACGCATTGCAAAGATGCTAAACGATACGGCTGCCGAAAACATGTTATCTGATCTACCCATAGAAACGATACACAGCAGTATACGCATGGCTAACGAAGCAAGGCATAGTATGCTGGCGGGTTTAAACAAGCTGGTTTTATTGCAAGAAGAAACCGCGCACACTATTTTCCTTGATGCTTCTGAATACCAAAAAATCATCAGCGATATTATTTTATTTCTTTCTCTCGCCGCTTTTTTTATTGCCATCTATATTGCGCAGTTGGTGATCAGAGAAACCACCAAAAAAAATTCTGAAATTCAATTTCAAGCAACACATGACGAACTCACCAAACTGGTCAACCGTAAGGAATTCAACCATCGTCTGGCAGACGCTTTTAAGACGGCAAAAGATAATCAGATAAATCATGCAGTATGCTTTCTCGATCTGGATAAATTTAAAAACATTAATGATACCTGCGGTCATAATGCAGGTGATGAGCTATTAGTTCAGCTCACCCGCATCATTAAAAATCACATTCGCAGCCACGACACGCTGGCACGCATTGGTGGCGATGAGTTTGGTTTATTGCTCGAAGGTTGCTCGATAGAAAAAGCTATCGAAATTGCTGAAGGCATTGTTAGTTTAATAAAAAATTATGAATTCAACTGGAAAAACAGAAAGTTTCATGTCGGCGTCAGCATCGGTTTAGCAATAATCGACCATAATACAGAAAACATTGAAAAAGCACTTTCTCAGGCAGATATCGCCTGTTATGCAGCCAAAGACATGGGGCGTAATCAGGTGCATATTCACGGTCTGAATGATGCAAGTGTAAAAAAAATGCACCGCGAATTAAGCTGGGTAGCAGACATAAATAATACCGATGGTGACAAGCACTTTTCGCTGCATTTACAAAAAATTGTCACCTTACACAAAAAACAGACCAGCGCCATGTATGAGGTATTACTACGCTTAAATGATAGTGCAGGCACCCTTATTTCGCCAGGCAGTTATATTCCCGCTGCGGTACGCTTTGACCTGATGAAAGATGTCGATTACTGGGTGCTGGAACAAACCTTCAAGCAACTTTCTAGTCTTGTTGCACAACTAAAAAGTCACAAAATTTGCTTGTTTATTAATATTTCAGCCAATTCATTAACCAATCACGAGTTTCCAGATTTCGTTGTTCAACAATACAAAAAATACAACATTCCTCACCATGCTATTTGCCTAGAAATATCAGAAGCTGATGCCATAAAAAACATCAATCAAACAGCCAACTTGATTTCAACACTGCACAAATACAATATTAAGTTTTCACTCGATGATTTTGGCACTGGTATTTCTTCGTTTTCTTATTTAAAAAACTTGCCGGTCGATTATTTAAAAATAGATGGCAGTATTATCAAAAATATTTCACACAGCACCACCGACAAGGCGATGGTTGCAGCAATCAACCAAGCCGGCAAGGTATTGAATATTGAGACCGTAGCCAAACATGTCGAAAATATTTTCACCTTGAATCAGTTGAAAGAAATCGGTATAGATTACGCACAGGGTTTTTATCTAGATGAACCGAGTAGCTTCGGTACGCAAATTGAAGAGCTTAAAAAATCCGTACAGATACGCGCTGGAAAACAATAAAGAAGATTACCACATTATCCGGAGGACGCTTTTGACACTTAACGGACGTCTGGGAAACGACGTCTGTTGCTATTTGTTATTCGTTGGCAATTAAAAACCTTAAAAACAAGGAGTCCGCGAACAACGCAAAATACGTGAAAAAAGAAAAGAAACAAAATCTTACTTTCTGTTTTTTTCGCGTATTTTGCGTTGTTCGCGGACAATCCTTTATCTTTAGACTGTTTCTCGTTCCCACGCTCCCGCGTGGTAACGCATACCTGAGCTAATGGCAAGTTCCGTACGCATTCCCACGCAGAGCATGGGAACGAGAAACAAGAAATATTTTCTTTGCGCTTTTTTCGCGTCTTTTGCGTTCTTCGCAGACGATGATTTTAGCCTTTAATGTCTGCTACTGCCCATAAAGCGACATACAAACAGACACACGCCCTCATAATTACCCCGCCTGCTGTGCTGGTTCGGCTGGCATAAATGCTAATTTTGAGCCATCGACGGTTATATTGATATCATCACCCGGCATGTAGTCACCTTTTAATATCATTTGAGCCAACGGATTTTCTAAGTGTTGCTGGATTGCACGTTTTAGTGGGCGTGCTCCGTACACCGGATCAAAACCGGCTTCGCCCAGAAGATCAATCGCCTTATCCGAAATCTTCATAATAAAATCCTGTGCTTGTAATCGCGCAGACAGATGCTGCAACTGGATTTTTGCGATGTCCCTGATCTCCTCTTTCATTAAAGGATGAAAAACAACGGTTTCATCAACACGATTAATAAACTCTGGCCTGAAATGATTGGCAACAATATCCATTACCACTTGTTTCATGCCGTCATAATCATTGTCTGTTGCCATTTCCTGAATTTGTTGTGAACCCAGATTAGAAGTCATAATAATCACCGTGTTCCTGAAATCAACCGTGCGTCCCTGACTATCGGTAAGACGGCCATCATCCAGCACCTGCAATAAAATATTAAACACATCGGGATGCGCTTTTTCTATCTCATCAAGCAAAATAACGGAATAGGGTTTGCGCCTGACGGCTTCGGTTAGATGACCACCTTCTTCATAACCGACATAACCCGGTGGCGCGCCAATAAGTCGCGAGACTGAATGTTTTTCCATGTATTCAGACATATCTAGCCGTATCATGGCATCACCACTGTCAAACATAAAGTTTGCCAAGGCTTTCGCTAGCTCGGTCTTCCCCACACCGGTAGGACCAAAAAACATGAAGGAGCCATTGGGTTTACCCGGATCTGACAAGCCAGCACGTGAGCGACGAATAGCATTGGAAACGGCGGTTACTGCCTCGCTCTGACCAACCACCTGTTTACCGATTTCTTGTTCCATACGCAGTAATTTTTCCTGCTCGCCTTCTAGCATTTTACTGACCGGAATACCGGTCCAACGGGCAACCATTTCAGCCACTTCATCGCTGCCAACTTTATTACGCAGCAACTGCGATTTGTGATCACGCCCCAGTTCAGCTTCGGCTATCTGCGCGATCTTCGATTCCAGCGCGGGTATCTGCCCATATTGTAATTCGGACATACGTGCCAGATCACTCGCGCGATGTGCGGCTTCCAGCTCAAGCCTGGCGGCTTCCAACTGCTCTTTTAATTTTGATGAACCTTGCACCACCAATTTTTCAGCTGTCCACTGTTCTTCGAAATCGCTGTACTCTTTTTCCAGTTCGGTTAGTTCCTGTTCAAGATTTTCCAATCGTTGCACGGTGGCTTTGTCTTTATCTTTTTTCAGGGCTTCACGTTCAATTTTGAGTTGTACGATGCGTCGGTCAAGACGATCCATGACTTCTGGTTTGGAGTCAATTTCCATTCGGATACGACTAGCCGCTTCGTCAATTAAATCGATGGCCTTATCCGGCAACTGACGACCACTAATATAACGATGAGAAAGAGTGGCAGCAGCAACAATAGCGGGGTCGGTAATTTCTACTTTATGATGGATTTCATAACGTTCTTTTAAGCCGCGCAAAATAGCCACGGTGTCTTCAACACTGGGTTCATCCACCTGAACTTTCTGAAAGCGACGTTCCAATGCCGCGTCTTTTTCGATGTACTGTCGATACTCATCCAAAGTGGTTGCACCCACACAGTGTAATTCGCCACGCGCCAGCGCCGGTTTTAACATATTACCAGCGTCCATCGCACCTTCGGCTTTGCCGGCACCAACCATGGTATGCAGTTCATCAATAAACAAAATAACCTGACCTTCCTGATGAGATAGGTCTTTGAGAACTGCTTTCAAACGCTCTTCAAATTCTCCACGAAACTTTGCACCGGCAATCAACATGCCCATATCCAATGACAAAATACGTTTTCCTTTCAGCCCTTCCGGGACTTCACCATTTAAAATACGCTGCGCCAAGCCTTCTATAATTGCAGTTTTACCCACTCCAGGCTCACCGATTAATACTGGGTTATTTTTGGTACGACGCTGCAACACCTGAATGGTGCGGCGAATTTCTTCGTCACGCCCAATCACCGGATCCAGTTTTCCCTGCGCTGCGCGTTCGCTTAAATCAATGGTGTACTTTTCCAGTGCCTGACGGTTTTCTTCAGCATTTGCATCGTCCACGGTTTCTCCACCGCGCACTTTTTCAATCGCTTGTTCAATGTGTTTTTTATTCGCGCCGGCGGTTTTTAATATTTCACTGGCAGATGAAGTGGCATCGACCAACGCCAATAAAAACAACTCACTGGAAATGAACTGATCATTGCGTTGCTGCGCCAGTTTATCGGTTTGATTTAACACACGTAGCAGTTCGTTGGATAGCTGGACATCACCCTCATGCCCCTGTACCTGAGGCAGGCGTTCAATGGCTTCCAGCAGTTTTGTTTTAACCACATTAGCATCTACATTGCTGCTTGATAATATCTGACTAACGGTACTACTGTCTTGTTCCAGCAACGCCAGCAGGACATGTAGCGCCTCAATAAATTGATGATCACGACCGACCGCTAGCGACTGCGCATCCGATAAAGCGGTTTGGAAACGTGTTGTTAGTTTGTCTGTTCTCATCATATCATCTCTTTTAATGTCAGCCGGTTTACAGGCAAAATGTCAGTCTGATTAGTTAATATATGAGGACAAAAATGATACTTTCAAGTTTTTTCAACGCCTAGAGATTTGCCCGAGAGTGGCAAAACAATATGCTACTGACAGACATCAAAAAAGCCGCAGATTGCGGCTTTTTTGATGTCTGTCCATTCGGAAGCGACTTGGCTTTTAACAATCAATCATTTATTGGCGTAATCAGTATCCTTCGGCAGAATTGTGGTTAGCCCCAGTGATTGCCACATTTGCATTCCTCCACGATAATAATGCAGTTTTTCCGCAGGATAACCGGCTTCTATCAAACCATGAATAGCGCGTGGTGATTGCTCACACCAGGGCCCGTTACACCATAATAATAGCTCTTTGGCATTACTAAAATCCCACTTGTCTGTTTTCTGATCACCGTCTAGAAAACCCAAACCTTCAACCATTCGCACAACAGCGTTAACATCATCTCGCTCGACAGCACCCAAGCTTTCAAAAACTTCTGCCAACTCTATATCGTCAGGACTTTTTGTGAATGTGGTAAACGGAATATTGATAGAGCCAGGGATGGTACCTCTTTTATACCAACTCGGCGTACGTGCATCAACTATGACACCATCACCGCGATACATGATGGTTTCCATAAATTTTATTACTTCAAGTTCAGCAACAGTTGTTACACGCTCATCAATGTTCAATGGAGTAATGCAAAAAGGCGGACAAGGTCTGGACGTTTTGGCAAACGAACCATCGATAACATGTGACGTATCCTGAATGCGTGAAACCTTTATTAATTCACCATCAACCCTAACGGTGCTAAACGTTTTATCACTCGTAATTTTTACCGTAACATCTCTTGCGTAAACATTAAAAGATGCCGCAATAACCACTGCGGTAATAACACTAAAAAATATTTTATTCATGGTAAACCTCTAGTTTCTTAAATGACTCAATATGTCTTTTCTAATAGATTCTAACGCAGGAGATTTCTGCGTATAATGATGATAAACCGTTTCCTGATCAACAGAATTTAATCTTCGATAGAAAACAAAAGTACCGTAAAAATTTTGTTTTAGAATGCTGGCAAACTCGTCCTGTGCCAAACCTGTTGGCAAAACATCGGCTTCCATATCGCCTTCCCAAGACCAATTCGTTTTTGTAATGCCTTCAGTGCCTTTACGTTTTTTCTCTTTATCTTTTAACTGCCCACTTTTATCAAGTTGTAGGTTTTCAGCTTCACCTTCTAACATTTTCAAATAGTCGTCATTCGATGCCACGGCATTAAATGTGCACAGCAATATGGCAATGAATAAAACATTAAAAAACGCGGGCGGGTTAAAAATCGCCATTACAATAAAAACCTCTAG
>CAZYYW010000076.1:1796-10975 GCA_964651445.1 uncultured Thiotrichaceae bacterium | reverse complement strand
CTAGGAGTCTGTCGGACTTGGTTGATCGTAGCGAGGGAAAGTCATTTTTAGGGCAGTTTTTCAATTATTTGAGGTGAATAGCACGGCTATTTAACGAAACTAATCTAAAAAGTGAACAAAAATGGCTTTTTCGCAGTAGATTTACACTCAGTCCGACAGGACTCCTAGCATATCAGTTATAAATAAAGAGGTTGCACCAATGCGTTTTACCCCATTAATCTTAATGCTCATATTAATTTGTAGTCCATTAGCCGCGCAGGCAAAGATGTACAAATGGGTGGATGAGAATGGTCAGGTACATTTTGGCGACAAGATTCCCCAACAATACAAAGTAAAAAAACATGAAGTGATGAATGAGCGCGGTTTTACCGTCAAGCACAGTCAGGCAATAAAAACATCTGAGCAAATTGCTGAAGAGGCGCGGCTAAAAGAAGAGCGTGAACAGATGGCGATTGCTGCGGAAAAACAAAGAAAGCTCGACAAGATCTTGCTCGATGCCTATGATTCAGAAAGTGATTTAATTGCGGCGCGAGATTCGCGGTTGGACGATGTAGCGTTGCAAATCGAGTTGGCTGAGTCAAGTATTACAGTGTCAAATAAAAAAATCGAAAAAATCGAAAAACAAATGGCTCGGATAGAAGCATCTAATCGGAAAGTGCCAGACAATTTGCTCACGAAACTTGAAAGGGCGAAAAAGCAAGTTGCTGTGCGTGCTAGGATAATTACCAATAACAAGAAAAAAGGTGTTGAAATCAAAGAAAAATTTAATGATTATATTGAGCGTTACAATGCTGCTAAACAGCAGTAGAATGTGACGGTGTTCAATAAAAATGTATGTCTCACGATTATGACTGGTTGAGATTGTAAATAATGCGATTGACTTTATTTACGTCATTTATTGTACTGTGTCTTTTTGCCTTTTCTGTGCAGGCAAAAATGTTTCGCTGGGTGGATGAAAATGGCCAGGTTCATTTTGGTGACCGAATTCCGCCAAAGTATCTGGTAAAAGAACATGATGAATTAAACCAGCAAGGCATCAAGATGAAAACCCGTGCAGCAGTTAAAACGGCTGAAGAAAAAATAGAGGCGAGACGGCTACTAAAAGAAAAGAGAAAAGCAGAGCTAATAGCGAAGAAGAAGAAACAGCGTGACCGCGTACTTTTAGATACCTACACCACCGAACGTGATTTATTGCTGGCGCGTGATTCGCGACTGGATGCGGTCGGCTCGCAAATTAAATTGGCTGAAAACATCATTAGCGATTCAAAAAGAAAAATAGATACCATGGAACAGCGGATAACCCAGATTATAGACAGCAAGCGAGAGGTTCCGCTAGCATTATACGAACAATTAGATCTAGAAAAACGACAGGTTGTTGTGCAGAGCCGAGTAATGCAGGCGAATCAGTTACGCCGTGATGATATTGCCGAACAATTTCTGGATTACGTCGAGCGTTTCAGAGTATTAAAAGCTGAGCAAAGAGCGGTGCGTGAAAGAATTGCCAGAGAACGAGATTTTTAGAGACCTTCCTGAAGGAACCTCTGAATAAGTCGTGAATCGGCATCTTGCAGGTTAGCTTATCCTGCTTCCGCGTTGTGAAACTTCGCAATAGCCAGCTATTACGCGCGTTCCACGCCTTGAACCAGAACAAGCTAATCTGCAATCTGCTCGACCCAGACTTGATCAGAGGCTCCTTAACACGCAACCGGATTCAGCAGAATGTCTACCATAAATGACCGCACACAAAAACCAGACCCTGTCCCGTTCATGGAAGCCGTATTTTACTGGCTGAAACTTGGCTTTGTCAGTTTTGGCGGCCCGGCAGGGCAGATCAGTATGATGCATCAGGAGCTGGTCGAGAAACGTCGCTGGATTTCAGAATCGCGTTTTTTACACGCGCTCAACTACACCATGGTTTTGCCAGGGCCAGAAGCGCAGCAATTAGCAACCTACATAGGCTGGTTAATGCACGGTGTATGGGGCGGTATTGCAGCGGGGGTTTTATTTGTTCTACCCTCGTTATTTATCCTTATCGGCCTCACTTGGGTCTACCTTGTTTATGGCGATGTTGCTGCGGTAGAAGGCATTCTATATGGCATAAAACCGGCGGTAACGGCCATTGTAGTCTTTGCCGCCTACCGGATTGGTTCGCGTGCGCTGAAAAATAATGTGCTACGTAGCATGGCGGTGCTGGCATTTATTGCCATTTTTGCCTTTGATGTGTATTTTCCTTACATCGTATTAATGGCGGGTCTGATTGGCATTATTGGTTCCCGCTTTGCGCCTGAAAAATTTCAAACCGGCGGTCACCATGACAGTGCCGGTGATTCTTATGGTCTGGCACTGATTGATGATGATACGCCCCCTCCAGAGCATGCTCGCTTCCAATGGCGTCGGTTTATTACCTATCTACTAATTGGTTTATTGATTGGCGTTGGTGTCATTGCCATGCTGGCAACAAATTATGGCTGGCAACATACGCTGACTCAGATGGGCTGGTTTTTTACCAAAGCAGCGCTGGTTACTTTTGGTGGCGCTTACGCGGTATTGCCGTATGTCTATCAAGGCGGCGTTGAACAATATCAGTGGCTAACCGGAACACAAATGATAGACGGTCTGGCGCTGGGTGAAACTACGCCCGGCCCCTTGATTATGATTGTCGCCTTTGTTGGCTTCGTCGGTGGTTGGAGCAAGGAGATCTTTGGCCCAGAATCGCTGTTTCTTGCCGGTGCAGCCGGTGCCAGTGTCGCCACCTTATTTACCTTTTTACCTTCCTTTCTTTTTATTTTGCTGGGTGCGCCTTTGGTGGAAGCAACCCGTGATGATGTTAAATTTACCGCGCCACTAACCGGCATAACAGCCGCCGTGGTAGGTGTTATTCTTAATCTCGCCACCTTTTTTGCCTACCATGTGCTTTGGCCAGAGGGATTTGATGCCCCCTTCGAATGGTTTGCGGCGTTGATTGGAGCTGCCGCATTTGTCGCGCTATTTCGATATAAAATAGGTATCGTCACGGTTATTGCTGCCAGCGCTGCTATCGGTCTTGTATATTCACTATTGCTATAAAATGCTGTATTCTGGACGCAGTACAACTTTTCCTGCTTGCTATTGCCCACCTATCTGATATTTTTTACCCGTGACAGGGTGCTGTCACAATGTGGGCGGCATTGATTTGGCGACGTTGGAAAGCCCTATCATCTGGATGCTTATTTGTCATTCTTTCGGTTAAAGTACGCAAAGCCGATACACTTTTTTATATTTTACGAGGAAACAATATGTCTATTGAACGTACACTATTTGCCTTTGGCGGTGTCATGGTTATGATCACATCAATGCTGTCAGTCTTTCATCATCCTAACTGGATATGGTTCACCTTATTTATCGGCTTTAACTGCTTTCAGAGTGCGTTTACTGGTTTTTGTCCGCCTGCATGGGCAATGAAAAAGTTTGGTTTGAAAAGCGAAGCTGAATTAGCGAAGACAGGAAGTTAAAGACCGTAAGTTAAAGCAAGAAGCTAATAAAAAAGCTGTAAGTGTTGAATGTTTTTCGAAAAAATATTTAACGCTTACAGCTTTTTTATTGCCAGTGAGAAATAGAGTTGGCGTAGTAGTTAAGTATGTCAATCTCAGATTCTTTGACTCGATATAAATTTTCTTGTTCATCAATCAGTCCACGTCCCACCATTGCGACTAGCGCCGAGCCTAAAACATTTTCCAGCGCACTTTTTGAAATATCGATGGGTGCACCGGCTGCTTCAAGTTGTTTGATTTTTTCTGAACACAACGACTTTATCTCAAGCTCACTTTTCCATTCACTGGCATTGTCTTTTAGCACGGCGCTCATTAAAGTCACTGGCAGCACAGGTACCACCTGAGAAATGTTTTTCATTATGGCGTGTGCCAAAGCTTCAACACACTTGAAACGTTGGTCTGCCTCAAGTACGCTAAAATCAATTTGATGCTTTTCGCAATAGTCTTTTGCAGAAAGTGGCGAGCCAAAATTAACACTGGCATAACCAAAACGTCGCCAACGATTTTTTCTAGACAGCATCGCATTTTTAAACGTAAACCGGATAGTGGTTTTTAAAACAAACCAGGTAGAACGTTTTGCTGCCGATTTATCCAGTCGCCGTATTAAGCTTCTGTCTTCAATAACGCGGTCATAATTTATACCCACGGGTATGAAAACTATGTCTTTGTCGCTGTGCGGGTGGTAATCGCGCAACATGTAATCGAGGAAGCCTAATCGTGGTTCACGCAAGCTACCGTCTTTGCTTAAACTGCCTTCCAGAAAAACCGCCTGACAAACACCAGCGCGTGTTGAAATATTGATATAACGTTCTAGGACTTTACGGTATAAGGCGTTGCCGGAATTGCGCCGTACAAAAAATGCGCCCATAGCTTTAATCAGCATTTGCAGCGGCCAGATTCTTGCCCACTCACCAACGGCATAAGATAAGGTGGTTTTTTCAGCAACTAGAAAGGAAACCAGTACATAATCCATGTTGCTGCGGTGATTCATGACAAACACAACGCTGGAATTTGAGCCGACCTGACTAATTTTGTTGTCGTCATAAAAGCCGACACGCACACGGTAAATCAAACGTGCTATTTTTTTTGCCAGCCAGTAACCGAGTCGAAAATAAACATAAGCATTAAAAGCCGGGACAATTTCAGCGGCATACTTTTGTGCTTTTGCCTGCGCCACTGCATGCGGCATTTTGTGCTCTGTTGCATAATCTTTAATCGCGTCAATCACTTTTTCATCAAATACCAGTTGATCGATAAGTGCCTGGCGACGGGTAAACTGAATGGGTTGGATTTCGATATCGAGTCGGGTGTTGATCTCGTCAATAACGCGGTTGACTCGCCGTTTTAAATACCAGCGCATACCGGGCAATAAAATTCGATCCAGCACCATCACGCCAGCAAACAATAGCAGTACGACAAACGCCCAATATGGCAGGGTAATGGTTTCCATAACACTCACTAATTATCGATGTGCATATATATTACACAAACCCTCGGCAGAATTGCTAAGATTCGTCCACTTTTAAAAGAATAATAGGTAACAGCATGAGCAAGTACGACGTCTATGGCCTGGGTAATGCACTGGTCGATATGGAATTTGAAATCAGTGACCAGTTTTTACAGGACAATAATATCGATAAAGGTGTGATGACACTGGTGGATGAAAACCAGCAACATGAGTTGATCGAACAGCTTGATGCTTTTACCGGCGACAAGGCGAGCGGTGGTTCTGCTGCGAACACCTTAATTGCCGTCAGTTCTATGGGCGGCTCCACTTATTATTCCTGCAAAGTGGCAGATGATGAGCTTGGTCAGTTTTACCTTAATGATCTTAAAGCCGCTAAAGTTGATTGCAATATGAGTGGCAAGCACAAAGGTGGTATTACCGGTAAATGCTTGGTCATGGTGACGCCGGACGCCGAGCGAACCATGCACACCTTTCTCGGTATTTCTGCTGAATTATCGCCCTATGAAGTCAGCGAGGAAGCGATCAAGAATTCTCATTACTGTTATTTAGAAGGTTATTTAACGACGTCAGAGAGTGGCAAGGCGGCTAACATCCATGCTCGAGAAATCGCCGAAAAAAATAACATTAAAACCGCGCTCACTTTTTCTGACCCTTTTGTGGTTGAATATTTTCGTGATGCTTTTACGGAAACCATTGGTGATGGCATTGACCTGTTATTTTGTAATGAGGTCGAAGCACTTAGTTATACCGGCAAAAACAGCATTGATGAAGCGATCGATGTCATTAAAACCTTTAGCAAAACATTCGCTATCACTCTTGGTGCTAACGGCGCGGTGGTTTTTGATGGTTCGAGCATAATTAATATTGACGCACACCCAGTACAAGCACTTGATACTAATGGCGCGGGTGATTTATTTGCAGGTGCCTTTATGTATGGCTTAACGCATGGTCAAAATTTTGAGCAGGCGGGCAATCTTGCCAGTAAAGCATCTTCCATCATTGTTGGGCAATTTGGTCCGCGCCTGAAAGCGGAACAATACACCGCGATTAGCCAGCAAGTATCTGTCGGTTGAGTTCAGACAGGCAACGCTACAACAAACCGCGTTCAGCAAATGAGACCACTTCGTCACCGATGACAAAATGATCTAAAACGCGGATGTCCACCAGCGCCAGCGCCTGTTTCAGGCGTTGCGTAATTTGTTCATCCGCGTGGCTGGGTTCGGCAACTCCAGAAGGGTGGTTGTGCGCAAAAATCACTGCCGCCGCATTTTTCTTTAAGGCAAGTCGCACCACCTCGCGTGGATATACGCTGGCGCCATCAATGGTGCCATAAAACATTTTTTCGAAGGCAATGACGCGATTTCGATTGTCCAGAAATAGGCAGGCGAACACTTCGTGCGGGTAATTTGCCAGTTGTGCGGTTAAAAATTGACGGGTTTGCGCAGGGCTGCACAAGGCGTCTCCGCGCGTTATTTGTTCAAGCAAATGACGTTTGCCCATTTCCAGCACTGCCTGCAGTTGTGCAAATTTGGCATTGCCCAGACCTTTGTTGGCGCAAAAGTCCGTTTTGCTGGCTTGCAGCAGTGGTTTTAAACCACCGTAATCACTAAGTAACTGCCGCGCTAAATCGACAGCCGTCATGCCATGGTAGCCAGTGCGTAAGAAAATCGCCAGTAATTCGGCATCCGATAGCGCTTGCGCGCCTTTATCCAGCAGTTTTTCACGCGGCCTTTCAGCTAGCGGCCATTGCGATATCGACATAACGCCTCCTTGTGTTTTTACTCTGTCAGTCATCCGTGTTTTATTTATCTTAGCGATTTAAGCGAAAGAGTGCAAACAGCTTGCAGCATTTGGTGAATCATCGGTAAACCGGCGATGACAGTAGCGGACTCTGTTAAACTGCAACGATGAATAAGGACACGGGTGACATGCTCACGACAGTATCGTCATTATCGGGAAAACATATTATTATTGGCATCACAGGTGGCATCGCCGCTTATAAAAGTGCTGATTTAACGCGCCGCTTGATTGAAGCAGGAGCCACAGTGCGGGTGATGATGACACCTGCCGCTACCGAGTTTGTTACTCCGCTGACGTTTCAGGCATTATCAGGACAGTCGGTGTATTTTGAACAGAAGGCTGAGAATAGCCTTTCTGGTATGCAACATATCGAGCTGGCACGGTGGGCTGATGCTATTATCATTGCACCAGCAAGTGCGAATACCATCGCAAAACTCGCTCAGGGGCGTGCGGATAACATGCTCACTACCACCTGTCTCGCGTCAGAAGCGATTAAGTTTTTTGCGCCGGCGATGAACCGAGTAATGTGGGATGATCTGAGCACACAGACAAACTGCAAAACACTTGGTGATAAAAACTGGCAGCAGCTTGGCCCTGCCAGTGGTTTGCAAGCCTGTGGCGAAACCGGCGAAGGGCGTATGTTGGAGGTCAGCGATATTTTAACTGCACTAGCTGAAAACTTTAAATCGGGTGCGCTACAGGGGCTTAATCTCATTGTGACGGCGGGGCCAACGTATGAGGCTATTGACCCGGTACGTTTTATCGGCAATCGAAGTTCTGGTCGCATGGGTTATGCTGTGGCAAGTGCTGCGCAGCAAGCAGGTGCTAGCGTCACATTAATTAGTGGGCCTTGCCACCTGCAACCGCCTGAAGGTTTAAATTTTATTGCAATTGAATCTGCAAAAGAAATGCAGCATGCGGTCATGGCTAACATTCGTCACTGTGATATTTATATTTCAGCCGCAGCCGTCTCTGACTACCGAGTAGTGAACATCGCATTACAAAAAATCAAAAAAACACAAGATGAGTTAAGCTTACAACTGATTAAAAATGATGACATTATCGCCGCCGTCGCGAGTGAAAAATTGCGACCGTATGTGGTCGGATTTGCAGCAGAAACTGAAAATGTTATCGCCAATGCAAAACAAAAATTGTTGCATAAAAATTTAGACATGATTGTTGCCAATGATGTTGCTGCGACGAAGAACAATGAACGCGATATTGGATTTAACAGCGAATACAATGCGCTGCATGTTTTTTGGCGGCAGCACGAAAATGACAAGGCCAGAAATAAACAAATCAGCAATGATGAAGTCGGAAATGACCAAATCGGCAAGGAAGAAGCCGTTAGTGGCGAGCAGTATTTTGACATCGCTCGCAAAACACAACTCGCGCAGCAGTTAATCGCCCTGATTGCCTCACAATATAAAACAAGCAAAGTACCGCATGCAAAAAATACAGCTTAAAATACTCGACCCTCGTATCGGCAATGAAATTGCCTTACCCGAATATGCCACAGAGGGTTCTGCTGGTATGGATTTACGCGCTGCTGTAAAGCTCAGCACTGAAATCAAACCGGGTGAAACTATATTAATTCCAACCGGTTTGGCTATCTATGTGGAAGATCCAAGCATGGCGGCAATAGTATTGCCACGTTCAGGCCTAGGGCATAAACATGGTATCGTGTTAGGAAACCTTGTCGGCTTAATCGATTCTGATTATCAAGGTGAGCTATTTGTGTCCTGCTGGAATCGTAGTGATAAGCTGTTTACCATCGAAGTGGGTGATCGCCTTGCGCAGTTAGTTATTGTGCCCATTATCCAGGCCGAATTTGAGGTGGTTGACAACTTTATGCAAACGCAACGTGGCGCGGGTGGCTTTGGTCATTCCGGTCAAAATTAGTATGTCATCCGTACATTGAATGTTCTAACCTATTTAATATAATAAAAAGACTCAAAATAATATGACAAACATTACAGAAGAAATTTTTCGCGCTTATGATATTCGTGGCGTTGTAGATACCGCATTGACACCCGATGCGGTGCAGCAGATTGGGCAGGCATTTGCCACTGAGGCTTTATCGCAAAACCAGAAAACGGTCGTCATCGCTCGTGACGGTCGTCTATCCAGCCCGGAGTTGGCAAACCGTTTAAGCCAGGGCTTACGTGCTGGTGGCTGCGATGTTATCGACATTGGTATGGTGCCGACACCCGTGCTCTATTATGCCACCCATAAATTAAAAACCGGCACCGGCATCATGGTGACAGGCAGCCATAATCCGCCACAATATAACGGTTTAAAAATGTTGATAGATGGCAATACCTTATATGGTGATGCGATAAAAGCACTGCATACGAAGATTGTTGAAGATAAATTAAATG
>CAZYYW010000076.1:0-1696 GCA_964651445.1 uncultured Thiotrichaceae bacterium | reverse complement strand
TGTGGGCTGATCGGCAAATGATGTTGTATTCTGCCGATGTGCTGAAACGTAAACCCGGTTCAATTATTATTTATGACATTAAATCAACCAGTAACCTGGAACACGTTATTAATGACCTGGGCGGAAAGCCATTAATGTGGAAAACCGGTCACTCCTTCATCAAAGCTAAAATGAAAGAAACCGGCGCTGAATTAGCCGGTGAAATGAGCGGTCATATATTCTTTAAAGAAAGGTGGTTTGGTTTCGACGATGGCTTATACAGTGCCGCACGTATGCTAGAAATTGTCAGTCAGCGTGATGAATCCAGCTCAGAAATTTTTGAAGCATTGCCTGACAGTTTTAACACGCCTGAGTTGCAAATTGATTTTGCAGAAGGTGAGCATTATAAATTCATGGATAAATTTTTAAAACAAGCAAGCTTTGGAAATGCAGAGACATTAACCATAGATGGTATACGGGTAAATTATGCGGAAGGCTGGGGACTGATTCGGCCATCGAATACAACCCCGTGCTTGGTGTTACGTTTTGAAGCAAACGATGAAAATACCTTGAATGAAATTAAGAATATTTTTAGAAAACAGTTGCTAGCGACTGATAGCGAGTTACGTTTACCCTTTTAAGCGCTAAACAGTCACAATTACAATAATTATAACTGCAATACATCGAGGACACCGTGGACAAAAAATCCGCTATCAACATCGCTAATGTTTTATCTGAGGCTTTGCCTTATTTACAACGACTAAATAATAAAACCATCGTCATAAAGTTTGGCGGCAATGCCATGGTCGATGAGAAATTAAAAAACAGCTTTGCACGAGACATTGTATTACTAAAACAAGTCGGCGTTAATCCCGTTGTGGTTCATGGCGGTGGCCCGCAAATTGGTGAGTTTCTGAAAAAAATAGGCAAAGAGTCAAACTTTGTTGACGGTATGCGCGTCACCGATAGTGAAACCATGGACATCGTCGAAATGGTTCTTGGTGGCTTGGTAAATAAAAGCATCGTCAACCTGATTAACCATAACGGTGGTCAAGCCGTGGGCCTAACAGGTAAAGATGGCGCGATGATACAGGCTAAAAAATTGGAAATAACCCGTACCTCGCCTGAATTGCAAACCACAGAAATTATCGACCTAGGCCATGTCGGCGAAGTTACTGCAATAAACCCAGCCATTGTAAACACATTAGATGAAGGTGACTTTATTCCCGTTATCGCGCCGATTGGTGTCGGCGAAGACGCGACCTCCTACAATATAAATGCTGATTTAGTCGCCGGTAAAATGGCGAGTGTATTAGGTGCGGAAAAATTATTATTGCTCACCAACACCCCCGGTATTTTAGATAAGCAGGAAAATATACTCACCGGTTTAAATGCCCGAAAAGTTGAGGAGCTCATCGCCGACGGTACAATTTCAGGTGGCATGTTACCAAAAGTTAGCTGCGCTTTGGAAGCCGTGCAGGCGGGCGTTAAAACCTCACATATTATTGATGGTCGTGTGGAACATGCCGTGTTACTAGAATTGTTAACAGATGAAGGCGTTGGTACATTAATAAAAAACTAGGCGATCGTTGTTTGGTGTGCGGAGATAGATTTTATTTTGTTCTCGCGCAAAAAATAAATCCTGAATTCAAGTCGGAGCTACTGCATGTTAAGGGCGATGAGATTGCAAACCTTGCAGCATTTTCAAGCAATATGA
>CAZYYW010000075.1:0-11261 GCA_964651445.1 uncultured Thiotrichaceae bacterium | reverse complement strand
TACTTAGTGGCCTGCTAACTTGGGACAGCAGCAGTGGATTCAGTACCATTGAGGGCAGTGGTACAGAAACATTTACTCTAGCAAGTGGAACTTTATTCACCCTTATCGGTGGCTTTACTAAAACTCTTGATAACGTATCGATTAATAATCTGGGGTTAACCACCTTTAATTCCACTGGCAATTGGGCTATCGAAAATAATGCGGTATTTATTAACGGTGCCGGCGGCCAGTTTGATTATGAATCAAATACAGCAGACATTTTCAGTACGACAAACGGCTTATTTGATAACTTTGGTCTTGTTCGCCGTATTACCAATACCAGTAATGCTCAATTCAATGTCAACTTTAATGCCAATGCCGGTACGGTAATAGATGGCGTAAGTGAAGCCATGGACTTTGCTGCGATGAATATCCTTGGTGATATATCAACCCTAGGCTTTGGCGCGTCACTGGTGAATGGCACACATAGCATCTCTGCAAATGCACAGTTACTTAGTGGTGATTTAATTTGGGACAGCACCAATGGGCTAAGCACCATTCAGGGCTCAGGTTCAGAAATGCTGACATTGGCGAGTGGCACTTCATTCACCCTTATCGGTGGTTTTGTAAAAACACTGAATAACGTCAGTATCCTCAATCTAGGAACGACGGTTATTGCTTCATCTGGTAATTTGCTTATCAATAGCACAGCCAATTTTGTTAATGCGGTTTCCGGTACATTCGATTTTGCAGCAAATGGCGATATAACTGGCACGGGTACTTTTACCAATCTGGGCTTGCTTCAAAAATCAGCAGGTGCCGGAACTTCTATGATTTCAGCAGTATTCACTCAGTCCGGTTCAACCATTGATATTCAAACAGGCAGTCTTGATTTGGTTGGTGCACTTGCGCTTGATGCGGGTAGCATCTTACAAGGTTCAGGAACCTTTATTGGTAATGTTAACAATTCTGCTGGAACCGTTCGTCCAGGTGGAGTAGGTGCCACAGGCATACTCACAATCGATGGTGTCTATACACAAGGTGTCAATGGCGTTCTGGAAATCGAATTGCAAGGCACTACGGTAGGGACAGAATATGACCAACTCGCTGTTACCGGAGATATAATCGCTGAGGGTAGCATCGCTATCTCTGATGTCGGTTTTATTTCTCCATCAGCCTCAGATAACTTTATTGTAATGACCTCTGGTGGAACCATCAGTGGCAATAATAAAATAAGCTTCCCTGTTGGTTACGCCTTGCCAAATAAGGCTGCCAGTCAATACGATATTACATTTCAGAATAATAACACTGCCTTCTTCGATAATTTCGCGGGTGATTTAGACTGGAATAATGCAAACAACTGGAGTACAGGCTTTGTACCAGGCAGTGGTGTAGATATTGATACCGCATCGTTAATTACAGGTGGTACCATTTTAATCTCAGGTGGCACTTTTGATATTAATAACCTGACTACCGACAGTAATATTAATAATACAGGTGGTAGCTTCACGGTGGCAGGGGCTGTAACCGTTGCGGACAACTTTGTTTATACACAAGATGGCGTTTCAGCCTTTTCACAGTTCGACGGTGCCTTTAACAGTACCTCAGCCACCGGTGTAATAATTAATAATAATCAGGGTGATATGGTTATTAATGGCACTGCCATTACTGACGTAAATAACAATGGGGTGCTCAGCGGTTCTGGCACAGTCATTGGCAATGTTAGCAATGGCGGAAATTTCAACCCTGGTAATTCCCCCGGTACATTCACCATTGATGGCGATTTAAATCTGCTGAATACCTCTATTTTAAATATCGATATTGCTGGACTTACTCAGGGTGTTGATTATGATGTATTGTCTGTTACAGGTAACATTAATTTTGCCGGCCAATTAAACGTAATAGTCGATAATTCAGCGGGCTACTCGGGCACTCTGGATGACAGCTTTAACCCTGTTACTTTCGGCAGTGGTAGTGGTAGTTTGTTTGTGACTGCGTCACGAGGCTATGGCTACGAGCTGACTATTGATAATAACAATCTTAGTTTACTGACAACATTAGTGCCAGGATTATTCGTACCCAATGTACAAAGTGATATTGTTACCTTGGTAGGCTCAACACAAAATATAACAATTATTGAATCCATCGATGATATTGAAGCTGAACTGTTGAGTAGCAAAGATGAAGAAGACGATGAAAAAGGTAGTGCCCTAATCTGCACGTAATGAAGTTCTGACGGCTGTTTTAAAGATGATGTTGAAAATCCTGGTTACCCTTGTACTTTCTTTGTTTTTGTCTGCTTGCGATCAATCCGACAAAGCGACCCCGGTTTCTGTTTTGTTGCCTGACAATATTGATAGAAGTCAGGAAGACCCAACTGAACTGCTTAAAAAAATACAACAGCGTGGCAAGATAACCTTCTTAACCACCAACCTTCCGATTACCTATTATTATGACCGCGAAGATAAACTGGCAGGTCCTGAATATGAAATGGCGCAAGCATTTGCCGAAAGTTTGCAAGTCGAAGCAGAATACAAAGTATATGAATCAACAAAAGCAGTAATAAACGCGCTGCGAAATAATGAAGGCGATATTGCAGCCGCCAGTCTGACGGTTACCGCAGAAAGAAAAAAAGAATTTGATTTTGGGCCGGTTTACCAGAAGGTTAATGAATACCTCGTTTGTCATCGTAATAAAAGGCGTATTAAAAAAATTGAAGGTGTCGGCGATTTAGAAATAATTGTTACCGCCGACAGTAGTTACATTGAAACATTAAAAAAATATCCCCAATTATCCTGGATCGTTGATGATGAATTGAATACGGAGGATTTACTGAATCAGGTTGCTACAAAGAAAATTGAATGCACCATAAGCGATTCAACACTGTATGACATAGAGCGTCGTTATCACACAGAAATTCAAGACAAATACACGCTGGCGAAACAATCTGAACTAGCATGGATGATAAATAAAAATAACAAGGATTTAATTAAAGCGACTAATGATTGGTTTAAGCAATACAAAGAACGTGATTTAGCGTATATGCTGGAGAAATATTATGGTTATGCTGAAATCTTTGACTATGTAGACACCCACAAATTTTTGGCAAGGGTGAATACACGACTGCCAAAATATAAAGCATATTTTATTGATGCCGCAAATAAAAATAACCTTGAAGCTTCATTACTGGCAGCGCAGAGTTATCAGGAATCTCATTGGAATACAAAAGCTAAAAGTCCCACAGGTGTGCGTGGCATTATGATGCTGACACAACCCGTGGCAAAATCTCTCGGTGTAACCAATCGGCTAGATGCGAAACAAAACATTTATGCAGGCGCAAAATTTCAGGCAAAAATGAAAAAAATGGTTACAGATGTAGATGAACCAGACCGTACCTGGCTGGCTTTGGCAGCTTATAATGTCGGTCGCGGGCATTTCAGAGATGCGCAATCACTGGCAAGAAAGTTAAACAAAGACCCTGACCGCTGGTCGGAAATGAAACAGGTGCTACCGTTATTAAGTCAGAAAAAATACTATAAAGATTTGCGATACGGATACGCCCGTGGCAACGAGCCGGTTCGTTATGTAACACGTATTCGTAATTACGATGCATTATTGCACCGGCATTTTGGCAAAGAAAGTTTTGATGGTGTTAAATAAGGAAATAACATTTTGTGTTTGCAAATATCTCCTCTTAGAATAATCTGTAGCGGTTAGGACTTTCTCTTTCTTCACGAATTAACATTTTATAGCCTAATCATTAGGCAAGATTTCTCGGCAATTATTTCTGTAATTTCCTAGGAGTCTGTCGGATTTAGTTTATCGTAGCGAGAGAAAGCCATTTTTAGGGCAGTTTTTTGATTATTTGAGGTGAATAGCACGGCTATTTAACGAAATTAATCGGAAAAATGAACAAAAATGGCTTTTTCGCAGTAGATTCATACTAAGTCCGACAGGCTCCTAGGCTATCAAAATCTCATATTTCGTCTCATTGTTACCATCATGGTCAACACTATAAAGTGTGGCATTTGCCAAAACAACTGTGTGAAATAACGCAATATTCAACTCGTGCTTCAAGGTGCGATTTCCTAACTTACTGAATTTAATTAATAAATTCGCGCTGGCACACAATGTGTATATAAATAAGCGCTATTTTAATAATTTAGGAATAAATAATGAAAACGAAAATGAAAACAACAGCAGTAACGTTAGCGTCGATATGTTTGCTTGCCAGTGCTCAGATGGCACAGGCAGCACTTTACAATGTAACCGGTGTCTTTAACGAGCCACAAACACAAACAGGTCATACCACTTTTGTTGGCACCTTTGATTGGGATGCAACGACTAACACTTTATCTGGTCTACAGGGCTCCATGAATCAGACCATGTACCCAAACATGATGTCTGGACCACTACCAGATCTTTACCTTATGCATCAACTTGATTTTAATTACGATGCTGCTACTGGCGATGTGGTCGCTACTGTGTTCAAGGAAAACAGCACGGACGTGTTTTTTAATGGTGGCTATACGGCGGGGGGCAGCATGAAATATGGCATGATGGGTATGCATGGGCATATACCCAAAGAAAACGCCTATTTCACGCTGGCATTTAATGCCAATACAATGCTGGGCAACGTTGACGCAATGGTTTACGGTGATTGTACGCCAGGCGGCTTAATGGGACCAATGATGACAGGCAATATGTGTATGACCGGGCATAGTATGGCTAACGTGGGTTACCTTGGTACTATGGATGGCAACCCTATATCGCTTAGCGTTTCTGCTGTACCAGTACCTGCCGCTGCCTGGTTATTTGGTAGTGGTCTGCTTGGTTTGGTTGGCATTGCTCGTCTTAAACGCAAAGCCGCCTAATCTGGCTCTATAAAAAGCCTTAAAAATACAAAAGCTCAGGGCGCTATATGCTCTGAGCTTTTGCATGTGGGTGACAACAAACGTCAACAAATAAACAACGTTGATACCACCAGTTTTTTCTCATTATTCTTGTTCCTACGTGCCGCGTGGGAACAAGAATAATGAGAAAAAATTCAGGTCGAGATACAAATGTGAATAAATTATCATTGAACACCAACACCCGATTATTAAACACGCCTTGGAAATTACTGACGGTATTGCTTGTCACTGTTACGCTGTTTGTCATTTCTGGGGTAGTTTCCTCTGAGGTAGTGACGCTTGAGACTATCGACATCTCAGCACCGAGTGATACAGACTCAACCTTAAGTTCATCCCATTTAGATGAAGCAGATCTGGCATCCAAGCGACAAAAGAGCAATGATACCTCGCGCCTTTTGCAGGATGTTCCTGGCGTGAGCCTCTACGGAGCAGGCGGCATCTCAAGCCTGCCGGCGATTCATGGTTTGGTCGGTGACCGCATCCGTATCCAGGTTGATGGCATGGATTTATTGCCCGCATGCCCTAATCACATGAATTCGGCACTTTCCTATATTGCACCAACGAAAGTGGGTAGCATAAAAGTCTATGCGGGCATTACACCGGTTAGTGTTGGTGGTGACAGTATAGGTGGCTCAATAATAGTGGAGTCTGCACCACCTGCATTTGCTGATGAAGATGAAGATGCCTATATAACGGGTGAAGCCGGTACTTCTTATCGCAGTAATTCGAATGGCCGTGGTTATAATTTTGGTGTTACCTGGGTAGGCCATCATGTCAATATGTTTTATAGCGAATCAAATGCGCAAGCGGATAACTACACAGCTGCGAAGGATTTCAAGGATGCAGTTCCGGGCACCGAGGGCGGCCCGGTGATTCCAGGAAATGTGGTGGCATCCAGTGCTTTTAACGGTGTGAAGAAGCAGGATATTGGTCTCGCCTTTAAGTACAAGGATCACCTGTTACAAATAAATGCAGGTGTGCAGAAGGTTGGTTTTGAGGGTTTTCCCAACCAACGGATGGACATGACTGACAATAAAAATACGCTGATCAATTTGCGTTACGACGGGCTCTTTGAGTGGGGTAATCTGGAAGCACGTATTTTTAATCAGGATACCCAGCACAAGATGGACATGGGTCCAGAGCGCTACCAATATGGTACAGGTATGCCGATGGATACCGTAGCGAATACAGATGGTGCAATGATTGAGGCAGAAATAATGCTGTCAGACAGGGATGATATTCGTCTGGGTCTTGAGTATCAGTTTTATACTCTGTATGACTGGTGGCCTGCGGTCGGTGGCACCATGGGGCCAAATGACTTCTGGAATGTTAACTATGGTCGGCGCGATAAAATTGATGCTTTTGTAGAATGGGAAGCATTGTGGAATCCGTCGTGGATTAGTCTGCTGGGCATCCGCAGCAATAACGTCAGAACCAATGCAGCGGTGGTGCAGGGTTATGATAATGGACTAGCAGGGTTGTGGGGCAACGATGCAGCCGCCTTTAATGCGGTTAATCATGAGACTACCGATTACAACTGGGATTTAACGGCACTGGCGCGCTACTCGCCAAATACATCTCAAATTTATGAAGGCGGTTATGCACGTAAATCACGCTCGCCTAATCTCTATCAGCGATACGTCTGGTCAACCAATGCCATGGCGGTATTGATGAATAACTTTGCGGGAGACGGTAACGGCTATGTTGGTAATGTAAAGCTGAAACCGGAAGTCGCGCACACACTTAGCTTTACGGGTGACTGGACACATGCAAACGATGCTTTATGGGGACTGAAAGCAACGGGCTACTACACCTATATACAAGATTATATTGATGCACAACGCTGTGACTTTAGTCAGTGCAGTCCTGAAAATGAAACGTCCACCACAGGCTTTGTGATATTGCAGTATGTTAATCAAACGGCTCAGCTTTATGGTCTGGACTTGTCAGCAGAAAGACTACTGGCCGAAACGGCTAATTTTGGCCGTTTCACCAGCACCGGCTTAGTGAATTATGTACGCGGTAAAAATCAGACCACGGGCGATAATCTTTACAATATTATGCCGCTTAATCTGAAGTTGGCAGTGATTCAGCACTTAGGAGGTTGGAGCAATAGAGTGGAATTTCAGGCAGTAGCTGCCAAATCTCGGCTATCACAAGTCAGAAATGAAGTTGCCACCGGCAGCTATGAGCTGTTCAATCTTCGCAGCAGCTACCAATGGAAAAACGCACGCCTTGATTTTGCTATCGAAAATGTATTCGACACATTTTACTCGATGCCATTAGGCGGTGCTTATGTTGGCCAGGGTGCGTCAATGACGACCCATGGCATTCCGTGGGGCGTTCCTGTTCCTGGTATCGGCCGTTCAATCAATGTTTCACTGAATGTACACTTTTAACAGGAGGTATCATGCATAAAATCTATCACTTTCACCATAACTCCAACAAGAGTAGGGTGTTGATCTCTATTCCTGTCCTGAGCATTTTGCTGTCTTTGTTGCTGGTTGCTTGTGCAGATTTTGATCAGTTTGATGGCTCGGCGATTGAAGCACGGCCGCAGAGCATAAGCTTTAACACCGTACCCACATTAAACCTAGAGCAAACAGCGGCAACAAGCGCAACCGCCAGCTCTGGCCTTGCGGTACGCTACAGCAGTACAACGCCAGAAATCTGTTCTGCAAATAGCAATGGCATGGTCACCGCCATAACGCCAGGTGATTGTGTTATTGCCGCCAATCAGTCCGGCAACACCACATACGCGCCTGCCGCGCAGGTGTCACAAAATATCCCGGTGATTTTCGACCCTGACCAGACCATCAGCTTCGGTGACGTACCACCATTAAGCATCTTTAGCACCGCAACAGTTTCCGCGACTGCCAGCTCCGGTCTAATCGTCAGCTACAGCAGCACCACAGCAGTTGTCTGTTCCGTCATGAGTGAAAGTGGTTTGGTTACCGCATTTACCTCAGGCGACTGTATAATCGCGGCCAATCAGATAGGTGATAGCAACTACAATGCAGCAGCGCAGGTGACGCAGAGCATCAGCATTTTCGTGCCTGTTGTTATTACCGAACCGGGCGCACCGACTGAGGTAACGGTAACGGCAGAAAATATTTCAACCGTCACCGTAAGCTTTGGCGCAACGGACAGCGGTGGTAGCATTATCACCGGCTATACTGTTCACTCAAATCCACCCGGCATTACCGGTACAGGATCTGAATCACCGGTTAGTATCAGTTGCCCGTCGAGTTGTGCGGGTTATGCCTTTTCGGTAATTGCCAGCAATGCAGTTGGCGATAGTCTGCCATCAGCTTTGGCCGATGTTATAACCAATTACGATGTCATCGAAACCTTTTACGAGCCGCAAACCTACCCAAGAAATTCAATATTTATTGGCTCCTTTACCTATAATGCCACTACCCGCACAGTGAGCAATCTGCACGGTATATTGAGTGAATCCATGACCGGCGATTCTATTGCTTATCCAGATGACAACATGGTCTGGTTGCCTCTTAACCATCAATTGTCATCGGTGTACGATCCAATATTGGGTGGTTTGCTGGTGACCACTTTTTTACATAACAACCGCAATACTTTAAATGCTAATCCCGATTGGGGTGGTGGCGATGGATGGTCTCCAGGAACAGGTGCGGCACTGCATTATGACTGGAGTCCTTTTAATTCCGTTCCTGAGAATGTAGCACTGAATCCAGGCAATGCTTATGCCATGATTTTTGTTAATACTGACGATCCAACAGCACCCTTGAATCAGAATCAAATAGATAAACTGGCATATGCAGATTGCGCCCCGGGTGGAATGATGGGCGCGGCCTGCATGACCGGAACCACGGTAGCAGGCTATGGCGTTGCTGGCAGTATGGATGGTTATCCGGTATCGCAAATAATAAGCAAACAGCCATAGAAGATCTATCGCGTAGTGTATTGAAATGATAATCGCATTAAATATTAATTAATTCTAATATTAGAAATGATTAATCTTAGATGCAATTTGTGTTTTTTTATTGACTATGGTTTTAAGGGGGGCATATACTTTCTTGTACAGTTATGTCTAACCAACCATACGGGCGAGGGAAACATGAATACTCATTCATTTTCTATTGGAACATTGTTGTTATCATCAGCAATGCTATTACAAGCTTGCAGCAGCGGTAATTCAGGTGCTGCAGAAGACACCACGCCTCCACCTGCGCCACCCCCCGATGTTGTCATTTCTGCTTCTGGGGGCAGTGGTGGCGACGCCGGCAGCGGGGGTAACGGAAATTCGATTGAATTCCGCAAATTTGTCGGCTCTGGCGCTGTTGAAGTGCGCAAAGATGGTGTTGTCGATGCCAGTTTTACGCCGTTCATGCCAACGCCAAATCTAGGCTCAAACCTTGCAATCATTTCAGCTAACACGACAATTTCTGTACTGACGACAGAACCTGCTGCCGGCACATTATATTTTCAAAACTCCGACACTCGTGTGTTCCGCTCAGATGGCGACAATATTGCATTCGAGTCTGAAGAAAGGGTGACCGGTTTGCATATCGAGCAGGGCATCATACTGACCCTTGATCTGAATGAACCCAACCGATCATCATTATCTTTATTCAATGACCTATTTAATCAGGGCACAATATCAACCGTAGACGAAAGCCCTACAAACCGCGGTGGCTTAGAATTAAGCATCAGTTCTTATTTTGCCAACAGCGAGATTGATACCTCGGGGCGAATCGAAGGTCAAAATGGTGGCGACGTCACTATCAATGCGCGTTTTTCAATCATCAATCATGGTGGCATTAATGCATCTGGGGCGAACAGCAGTAATGGTGAAGCCGGCAGTGCTGGTTCGATAAGACTTCACGTCGATCAATTTAGTATCGAAAATACCGGCAACCTCAATGCTTCAGGGGGTAACAGTATAATAAGTGCTGGTGGAGATGGCAGTAGAATTAATTTCAACGCGCGATTTGGTCTACGCAACTCAGGCAATCTGCTAACACGCGGCGGCGATGGTATAACCGAAGCGGGTCATGGTACGCAAGTAACCATGGAAGTTGGTGGGGCAGGTGACATTCTTAACTCGGGTAACATTGAAACCCGTGGTGGTTCTGCAACGCAAGCAAGTGGTGAACGCGGTGGCTTTGTCTTCATTAGCACCCGTGGTGGTAAGTTACTGAGTAGTGGAGACATCATCACACGCGGTGGTGACACACAGCAGTCGATTAGCCCCGCTAGTGCTGGTCGTGGTGGTGACATTAATATTAATATCTTTGGTATTGGCCATGACCTGCCGGGATTTCCTGTCAATTCGGGTGATCTACAACTTTCTGGCAATATCGTTAGTTCGGGTGGCAATGCCCCTGAGCTCGGTGATGCCTCGGGTGGCAATGCTGGTGCCATCTTAATCAACAGTCGTGGTGACTGTTGTGACTTCTTTGATGAAAGGCAAAAGCTTTCACTGTTGGGTTATGCCGTGATTGATAGCAGTGGTGGCATTGGTCAATCTGGCGGTAACGGTGACAGCATACAACTGTTTAATATTGCCGATAGTCATGGGCCTGATGGAATCATACCCAGCGGCAATATCATTAATGAAACCAGCATTAACAGCAGTGGCGGCAGTGTCGCCGCCACTGCTGTTGGCAGTTTTAACGGTGGTTGTCATGGTCGTATAACGTTCGATACTGGAACCGAACCAGTTAATCAAGGTAGCCCTGAAGGCACTGGTATCGATAATAGTGGTTCTATTACCGCACGTTCGGGTGAAAACCTGGAAACATCTTCACTCATTGGATGCGACTCTCGAGGTGTTTTTTTTCGGGCATACACAGGCATTACCAATACTGGAAATATAGACACCAGCGGGGGGGATGACCGTGGCACCGATGGTGGCAACACAGGCCGCGGTAACCGATCGAGTATGATTGAAATGCAAGTAGTAAATGGTTCAATTATAAACAGCGGCACACTTACCTCAAAAGGCGGTAACGGTGAATTCCAAGGTGGTCACTCTTCAGGTATTTTAGAAATGTTTGCTAAAACCATCGATAACAGTGGCGAAATCAATCTGGCAGGGGGTAATGCTGATGTAGCACTGACAGGTTCTACAGGTGGCAATGGTGGTAACCTCAATCTTAGTGGTAGTGCCGGTATCGGCAGCGTAACCAACAGTGCTGCGGTTAACATCAGTGGCGGCACCGGCGAAACACCTGGCGATATCGGGGAACGCATTGAAGGTGGTTTTTGCATCGCAGGGAATTGTTAAAGGAGTTTTTTAGACTTACAAAAAATTGTACCCTGATGTCCGCTACTGGGCAGTAGCAGACATTAAAGGCTAAAATCATCGTCCGCGAAGAACGCAAAAGA
>CAZYYW010000074.1:0-11287 GCA_964651445.1 uncultured Thiotrichaceae bacterium | reverse complement strand
GGGCGCGTACTGTATGTAGAAGACAGTGCTTCTGTCACGCACATTGTCACCCAATACCTTAAAAAGCTCAACCTAGAAATTACACATTTCCCCTCTGCTGAAGAAGCTTTTCATGCCTTTACCGACAATGAATATGACCTGGTGATAACCGATGTTATGTTAGAAGGTACGATGGACGGTCTATCACTGGTGCGCATGATTCGTGCGTCAAGCTCGCACTCGGCAAAAGTCCCCATTCTGGCGATGACCGGAAATGATGACACCCAGCTACGCATCAGCCTGTTACATGCGGGCATAAATGATTACGTCACCAAGCCACCCATTGAAGAAGAATTGGCCGCGCGAGTCAATAATTTAATTATAAATAAACAATTGGCTGACAAAGTTCGCCAGCAACAACGCGCACTGTTCGACATTGCCATGACCGACCAACTGACGACCTGTCACAACCGGCACAGCCTGTCTGATTACGCTCCCAAATACATCAAAGATGCTCTGCGCTACGACTACCCGCTCAGCGTGATGATACTCGACCTCGACCATTTCAAAAATGTTAACGATGAATTTGGTCACACTACCGGTGATGACGTACTGGCTGAAATAGGTAAACTACTGATGGCAACCTGCCGCCAAGGTGATATCGTTGCCCGCATAGGCGGCGAAGAATTTTTGATTTTGTTGCCGCATTGCAATATTTTTGATGCTCTACTTAAGGCTGAAAATATCCGTTCCATGATAGAGCTGTCTGAACCCGCAGGGTTAAAAATCACCGCCAGCGTGGGCATTGCCTCTTTGCTGGAAAAGCACGACGATGATTTCGACAAACTCTATAAAGCCGCAGACAATGCTGTTTATGCCTCCAAAGAACATGGACGTAACCAAGTAACCACTGATTCAGACAGCATAATAGCCATAGACTTACCACATGCCAGCGATGGATGAGCGGGTTATTCCTAAACACTAATCTGCAAACAAGGGTCAAAAACAAGCCTGTCTCTGACCCCTGCTACAAGCCCTAAGGCAAGCCCTGCTGCAAGCAATCTGCTAGAATGCGCGCATGACGGAATTTGCGCTAATCCTGCTAAGTACAATACTGGTTAATAACTTCGTACTGGTTAAATTTCTTGGTTTATGCCCCTTTATGGGCGTCTCTCGAAAACTGGAAACCGCCATTGGCATGGCGCTGGCGACAACCTTCGTGCTGACACTTGCTTCGGTCAGCAGTTATCTGGTGAACGAATATATTCTGGCACCGCTAAATCTTGAGTACATGCGCACCATTGTGTTTATTCTGGTGATTGCGGTGGTGGTGCAGTTCACCGAAATGATCGTACACAAAACCAGTCCCTTGTTGTATAACGTGCTCGGCATATTCCTGCCATTGATCACCACCAATTGCGCCGTTTTAGGTGTCGCACTGCTCAATATTCAAGAACAACACGGGTTTTTGCAATCCCTGTTTTACGGCTTCGGAGCTGCCGTTGGTTTTTCACTGGTATTAATTTTGTTCTCTGCTCTACGCGAACGCATCAACGTTGCCGATGTGCCCGAAGCTTTTCAAGGTAGCTCCATTGCGCTGATTACAGCAGGCATTATGTCGCTTGCCTTTATGGGTTTTGCCGGCCTCATAAAAGTGTAAGTGGTGTTAGCCGCTTTGACATCTTTACCAAAACATAAACCAGTATGCTAACCGTCATCATCACGCTTGCCATTATTGCCAGTATCTTTGGTTTGATACTGGCGTGGTCTGCAATACGATTTAAAGTAGACGGCGACCCGGTGGTGAATCAGGTTGACGCGCTGCTGCCACAAACACAATGCGGACAATGCACCTACCCCGGTTGCCGACCCTACGCCGAAGCAATAGCGAAAGGCGAAGCCGATATTAACCAGTGTCCGCCAGGTGGTGAAGCAACCATTATCGCACTCGCTGACTTACTCGATGTAGAAATCAAACCACTCAATGCAGAACACGGCGAGATTAAAAAGTTACCCACCGTGGTAACCATTGATGAACAAGTTTGTATCGGCTGTACTTTATGCATACAAGCTTGCCCAGTGGATGCAATTCTGGGCGCTGCCAAGCAAATGCACAGCGTTATAAAATCCGAATGCACCGGTTGCGATTTATGCATACCGCCATGCCCGGTAGACTGCATTCATATTATTGAAATAGAACCGACTGTGCGCAATTGGACGGCTGAGCTACCTGCCGTTAAACATGTTGCACCGCAGAGTATATAAACATAGCCGCCCATGACTCAGTCCGACGCCCTCACCATAGAAGACGAACTCACCCAATTTAACGGTGGTTTGGCGCTCACTGATTTTAAATATTTATCCACCAGTACAGCAGTGTCAAAGCTAGCGCCAAACAAGCAATACATCGTACCCTTGCAGCAACATATCGGCACCATTAGTCAGCCCCTAGTAAAACCAGGTGATCGTGTATTAAAGGGGCAAATGCTCGCCAAACCCGGTGACCTGATTAGTGCCGCCGTGCATTCCCCTGTATCAGGCATGGTAATCGACATCAAACAACATCCTGTGCCACATATTTCCGGCTTAAACGATCGCTGTGTTTTCATCGAAAATGATTTTAAGGATGAATGGGTAACGCGCAATCCACTCGCTGATGATTACCACCTGACGAATTCAAGCAAGATGCGCAAACTGGTGCGTGATGCTGGCATTGTCGGTTTAGGCGGTGCCGCCTACCCTGCCTCTGTCAAACAAACGGAGATGAATGTCAGAACCCTCATTTTAAACGGCGTGGAATGCGAACCCTATATCACCTGCGACGATATGCTGATGCGTGAGCGCGCCCAAGAAGTGCTTTCCGGTGCTGATATTATTGCCCACATCATCAAGGCCAGACAGTGCGTCATTGCCGTCGAAGACAACAAAAAAGAGGCCATTGCTGCCCTGCAAACGGCGGTCGATGAAGATGGCACCGGTTTTTTCACCATCAAGGTCATTCCCACGCTGTATCCCAGCGGCGGCGAAAAGCAACTGATACAAATTATAACCGGGCAAGAAGTCCCCAAAGGCCGCTACCCAGCTGAGCTAGGCGTATTGTGCCATAACGTCGCCACCGCCTACGCCATTCACCGTGCAGTTTTTAACGCCGAACCTCTGATCTCACGCATCATCACTGTGACCGGTCACGGCATAAAGCAACCACAAAATATTGAGGTGCTAATCGGCGCACCTATGCGGGCCTGTATCAAACATTGTGGCGGGTATACCGAAAACAGTGATCAACTCATTATGGGTGGGCCGATGATGGGCTTCTCACTCAACAGTGATGAACTGCCAATAATTAAAGCCAGCAACTGTTTATTGGTTACCGTTCGCGAAAAGAAACCGCGTCCTCAGCAACACATGCCCTGTATTCGCTGCGGCAAATGTGTTGATGCCTGCCCGGTACGTTTGCTGCCACAACAGTTATACTGGTATGCCAGCAGCCAGAATGTAGAGCGACTGCATGAGCATCATTTATTTGACTGCATCGAATGCGGCTGCTGCGCTTATGTTTGCCCTAGTGACATTCCGCTAGTGCAATATTACCGCTACGCCAAAACCACCATCTGTCAGCAACAACGGGAACGCAAAGAATCGGATATTTCACGCGAGCGACATGAAGCACATCAGCTGCGCTTGGAAAAAATAAAACGTGAACGCGAAGAAAAATTGCGGAAAAAACGCGAGTTATTAAAACAAAAAGCAGACGCGGCAGCCAGCAGCGGTGAAAGTAACGATAAGGCAAATCAGCAGGCAGTCATTGCCGAAGCCATTGCCCGTGCACAAGCAAAAAAATTAGCGCGCAATAAAAATAATGAGAACACATAGCGAATGTTATTTAAACGCACACCATCACCTCATATAAAACAAAACATCACCGTTCAGGGCATGATGCAAAAAGTGCTGTACGCACTGGTTCCTGGAACACTGGCATCCGTCTATTTTTTTGGTTGGGGTGTGATATTTAATTTACTGATTGCCATCATCGTTTGTCTGGCAACAGAAGCCATTATTCTTAAACTTCGCCAACGTGAAATTGTCGACACCATGTTTGATGGTAGCGCCCTGGTTACAGCCTGTTTACTGGCGCTGGCACTGCCCTCGCTGGCACCGTGGTGGATAACAGTGATCGCGTCCATTTCCGCCATTGCGGTCGCCAAGCACCTATATGGAGGTCTCGGTTTCAACCCCTTTAACCCTGCTATGGTGGGTTATATCGTGGTCATGATATCGTTCCCATTGGAGATGACTTTGTGGCCATCGCCAACCGGTGTGGCAGACGGCCCGCCAGATTTCAGCACTACTTTTAACTGGGTATTTCTGGGTATTTTGCCGCTAAGCGAAACCATAGACAGCATTTCAATGGCAACCCCTATTGACCTGATTAAAACCCAACTTAACCAATTCCACGATATTGCAGCAACCCGAAACAATACTGAATTTAGCTCACTGTTTTCAGGGCTTAGTGGCACTGGCTGGCAGTGGATAAACATTCTCTTTCTTGCCGGTGGTCTCTGGCTCATTAAAAAAGGCGTTATCGACTGGCGAATTCCTGCCGCTTTTTTAATCAGCTTGGTATTAATTTCAAATACCTTTGCCGTTATGGATTACTCTACCAACAGTTCATCACTGTTCCACCTCTTTAGCGGTGGCACCATGTTATGCGCTTTTTTTATTGCGACCGACCCAGTCACCGCCAGCACTACACCCAAAGGTCGCTGGATTTATGGTGCCGGTATTGGCGCACTGGTTTATATTATTCGCAGTTGGGGCGGCTACCCAGACGGCATAGCGTTTGCCGTGGTTTTAATGAACATGGCCGCGCCGCTGATTGATTATTACACACAGCCCAAAGTGTATGGCGATCCAGACAGATAAGTTTATGCGCTTTAACGGTCAACAAATTAAAAACATCATCCTCACTGCTGCTTTGCTGACAGTGTTTGCCGCCAGTGGCGCGGCACTGGTTGGTGTCACTTTTATCCAAACAGCGGACGACATTCGCTACAATGAAAAACGCACTTTGCTACGAAAATTAAACCATATTATCCCAGCAGAATCTTATGACAACGACTTGCTGCTTGACACCATAACGCTACAACCACACAACCTGCTCAACACTAAAGAAACCACACTTGCCTTCCGTGCTCGAAAAAACAGTCAGAACGTTGCCGTGGTATTTACCAGCATTGCACCCGGTGGCTATAATGGCGCAATCCATTTACTCGTCGGTGTAAAAACAGACGGCAGTTTGTCCGGTGTCCGAGTAGTCAAACACCGTGAAACACCCGGCTTGGGCGATGTAGTTGAAATTTCCCGTTCAAACTGGATACTAGACTTTAATGGCAAATCACTGACCAACCCTAATGGCAGAGGTTGGAAAGTGAAACGCGATGGCGGTGTATTCGATCAGTTCACAGGCGCTACCATTACCCCGCGTGCTGTAGTGAAAGCCGTGCGTAATGCTTTGCTATACTTTGAAAGCAATCAGGTAATGTTGTTTAGCTCAACAACGCCTGACGATGAAAAACCTCAGGATATGATGAACCAAGACGCAAAACAAAAACCATGACCAGTGAAAACAACAATCCAGCCGCCGATATAACGAATAAAGGCTTGTGGAGCAATAACGTTGCGCTGGTTCAAATGCTAGGCTTGTGCCCGTTACTGGCAGTTACCGGAACCGTCATCAATGGTCTGGGCCTGGGTATCGCTACTTTGATTACACTTGTGGTCTCGAACAGTATCGTCTCATTGATCCGACCCTGGCTAAAATCTGAAATCCGCATCCCGATATTTGTGCTTATCATTGCCACCATCGTCACCACCATCGAACTAAGCATGAACGCTTGGTTTCACGAATTATATATTGTACTCGGCATTTTCATTCCGCTTATAGTCACCAATTGCTCCATCATTGCCCGCGCGGAATCCTTTGCCTCTAAAAATAATCTACGTGATTCTGCCCTTGATGGCTTCATGATGGGAATGGGTTTCGCTTTGGTTCTAATCATTTTGGGTGCGGTGCGAGAAATCATTGGCTATGGCACTTTATTTGCTAACGCCCACCTCATGTTTGGTGAAATAGGCCATTCCATGACGCTGACCTTTAGTGAAGACTATCCCGGTTTCCTGCTTGCTATACTGCCGCCAGGTGCTTTTATTGCACTTGGATTTCTGGTCGCACTGAAAAATATCATAGATAAACGTCAGCGTGCGCCATCGACTTCTAGCATTCAAAATGCTGAAGCGGTTACTCGTTAGCCGGCCGTTCAATAGCCAACAACTTTCATAAAATCCATGAACAAAGAAAAACGCTTCGAAATATTCTCACGACTACAAAAAGACAACCCAAAGCCAACCACCGAACTCAACTACAGTTCCACTTTCGAACTGTTAATAGCCGTCATTTTATCAGCACAGGCAACCGACAAAGGCGTCAATATAGCCACCAAAAAATTATATGCCAGAGCCAATACGCCTGAAGCCATTTATAAACTTGGCGAACCCGGTTTAAAAGAATTCATTAAAACCATCGGCCTGTTTAACACCAAAGCAAAAAACATCATTAAAACCTGTAAAATTTTAATCGATGAACATAACAGCACGGTGCCAGACGACCAAGTAAAACTCGAAGCCCTGCCCGGCGTCGGCAGAAAAACAGCCAATGTCGTGCGCAATACCGCTTTTGGTCACCCGACAATGGCCGTAGACACACACATCTTTCGCGTGTCCAACCGCACAAAAATTGCACCCGGAAAAAATGTACTGCAAGTAGAAAAAAAACTATTAAAGTTTATACCCGAAAACTTTTTAATTGATGCACATCACTGGTTGATATTACTGGGACGTTATACCTGCGTAGCACGAAAGCCAAGATGCGGTTCGTGTTTAATAGAAGATTTGTGTGAGTTTAAAGATAAAACCGAGTAGTGTGACAGTTCGAGACGAATAATAAGCAGCACTCTGAGACACACTGCAAACACATCCATGTGCGCTCACTCAATGCCTTTAGGAAATCTCTATTCAGATTTAGCCAAAGTGCGTGACGTCAGTTCAGCCAGTGCTTGTGCTTCAGCACCGCCAGAGGAAATTTGTGTACCACCCCCGTGTCTACGACCAGTCGCTTTGCTAATCAAACGGTCACCGCCTTCACTAACAATAAAGCCTTCTAAAGTTGCCAAGTTAGCCGCATCATTTTCTTTTTCAAATAACAAGTCTGTGTCAGAAGCCTTTTTACCGACAACATGACAGCTAGAACATTTTGTATCAACCAATGTTTTGATCTTGCCATCGTATAAAGCCGACATGCTGGTGTAAGCGCTGAAATCTATCGGATCAATAATGGCTTGCTCACCGCTATCACAAGCACTTAAAAGTAGAGGAAGACTTAGTGCGAATAGTACCTTTTTCATGATTTTACCCTGTGGTTATCGTTTTTAAATGATTGCTTTCGAACCTGAAAGCACAAAATTAGCTCAATACCATCCGCTTCTATCCATAGAAGCGGATGCCGTGGCATATTTTGACATATAAATAATGTTTAACCAAACGGGGCAACCCAAAACGAATATATACCGCCATAAAGAATTAGCTTAAGGGAAAACAGGCCATCATTGCGGTATCATACAAAGCTCACATAAAACACAAAGAAAACTTTATGTTCAGCAATAACAGAAATGAGTTGCGCCAGGTCTATCTCAACTGCTGGCAACTAAAAAAGAACAAACTGCCAATGGACCCAATGCAGGAAGTGGTCGCTAACATTGTCGAAAAACACCCTGAATACCACCTGTTATTGGAAGATGATGACAGTGTGGACAAGGATTTTTCAGCGGACACAGGCGAAAGTAACCCGTTTTTACACATGAGTATGCATATTGCCCTGCATGAGCAAACCAGCACTGATCGGCCACCGGGAATAAATGACTGCTATCAGAAATTATGTCTGCGTCATGGCGGCCCTCACGATGCCGAACATGCCATGATGGAATGTTTGGGTGAAGCGCTTTGGCTGGCGCAACGCAATCAAACGGCACCTGACGAGTCCGCTTACTTAAATTGTCTCAAAAATTTAATAAAACGGTAACATCTTTTGTAAACTTTTATGAACTAATAAACCCCCACCCTGTCTTTGAAAGCGAGAACATTGTAGACTCAGGCACCTTTTACAGGTTCCCACATTAACTATTGGAGAGAATTTTAATGAAAAATACTATGAAGAAATCCCTGTCAATCGCTCTAGGTACAACCTTTGCAGCGGCTATGTCTGTCGCACCTGCAGTAAATGCAGAGACCAACCCTTTCGGCATGCAAAACCTGCAAAGCGGTTACATGCAAGTTGCTGAAGGCAAATGTGGTGAAGGTAAATGTGGCGCTAAAGCCAAAGAAGCTAAATGCGGTGAAGGCAAATGCGGTGGCAAAGCCAAAGAAGCTAAATGTGGCGAAGGCAAATGCGGCGGCAAAGCCAAAGATGCAAAATGTGGTGAAGGCAAATGTGGCGGCAAAGCCAAAGAAGCCAAGTGTGGTGAAGGCAAATGTGGCGGCAAAAAATAAGCCATCATAAATTTACGTGGACGGTTAAACAGCCTGCAAATGGCCTAATTAATAGCCTAGTTAGCAGCCCGTCGAACTGTCCATTTGAGCCAAAAGGCCCAAAATAAATACCAGCGTAAATGCCAGCATAAAATAAAAAAGTCCCGATTTTTCGGGACTTTTTTATTGCCTGCAAGTTAATCCCATACAGCCAAACAACCCTAGGAGTCTGTCGGGTTTAACGTATTTGGCTGCAAATCCCTGAGTGACGATTAACTCAGCTTATCCTGTTCGTCAAATAGCGCAACTATTCTCCTCACACGATAAACTGATTTAATTCGCCATCAGAAATTTTCGCTTCAAAAAATTAAATCCGACAGGTTCCTAGCATTAAATAAAACGCCCAAGCTGCCGATAAGCAAATCGAAGTATTTATACTATTGTTACTATAAAGCGTTTATTATTAGATGTTTCTTATAGTCAAATGATTGATAAGTATATACAAAATGCACCGCTGAATTTCTACTTTAGCCACTGACTGGCTGCGGCAATTTAATTCTCGGCGCACCTTAAAATTCATAAAAAAGGAGAAGCACTATGTTTACCGGTGAATCTTTTGGACTTGCAGTATTAGGCTGGATGGCGACCATATTTGTCTTTGTGGTTGGTTTTTTAATTCTCTTTCTTATCGGCGTTTACATTGCCGATGTCACCCAAACCAAACAGGCAATCCGGCGTAACTATCCGGTTATCGGCCACTTTCGTTATTACTTTGAACACATCGGCACATTTTTTCGTCAGTATTTTTTCACCATGGACCGCGAGGAAATGCCCTTTAATCGCGCACAGCGTTCATGGGTTTATCGCGCCGCTAAAGACATCGACAACACGGTCGCTTTTGGCTCTACCCGAGATTTAAAAGCCAGCGGCAGCTTACTGTTTGTCAATACCGCGTTCCCCACGCTGGGTAAGGATGCGGTTAAATGCATTCCGGTTGTTATTGGCAAAAATTCTGCAAAAACACCTTTTGCCACACAGTCGTTTTTTAATATTTCCGGCATGAGTTTTGGCGCTATTTCAAAGCCGGCAGTGCAAGCGTTATCGTATGGTGCAAAAAAAGCCAACGCCTGGATGAACACTGGTGAAGGTGGTCTTTCGCCTTATCATCTTGAAGGCGGTGCCGATATTGTGTTTCAGATTGGCACTGCCAAATACGGCGTGCGTGACAAGGACGGCAATTTATCCGATGAAAAACTGCGTGAAGTGGCGGCGCATGAAACCGTGCGCATGTTTGAAATTAAAATGTCACAAGGCGCTAAACCGGGAAAAGGCGGAATGTTACCCGCCGCCAAAGTGGACGAAGTTATTGCTCAAATTCGTGGCATCCCACTGCACACAGATTCCATCAGCCCGAATCGTCACCCTGATCTTGAAAACAATGAAGACCTGATCGACATGATAAACCACATACGACAGGTCACTGGAAAACCGGTGGGATTTAAAGCCGTATTTGGCGACAAAACATGGCTACGTGAATTTCTTATCGCCGTCAATAAACGCGGCGCAGAATTTGCTCCCGATTTTATTACGGTTGATAGCGCCGATGGCGGTACTGGCGCAGCACCGATGAGTTTGCTCGATTATGTCGGCATGCCAATACATGAGAGCCTGCCCTTAGTCATCGATTCGATATGCGAAGCCGGTCTGCGTGAGCGAATAAAAGTGATCGCCTCAGGGAAATTAATAAACCCAGCGGAGGTTGCTTGGGCGTTATGCGTGGGTGCAGATTTTATTACTTCTGCCCGCGGCTTTATGTTTTCACTGGGCTGTATCCAGGCCTTGCAATGTCACCAAAACACTTGCCCAACGGGCATAACCACCCACGACAAAAAACTGCAAGGAGGACTGGTTGCTGAACAAAAATCGACGCGCGTCGCCAACTACATAAAAAATATGGGCTATGAAGTTGGGCTTATCGCTCACTCCTGTGGGGTACGCTCGCCACGCGAATTAAGCCGCCGACATGCGCGTATTGTTCAGGGCAATGGTACCTCGGTGATGCTGGCCGATATTTATCCTGATATTTGTGCGCAGCAATTGGAAGAACAACTACAGGCGCAAAAGAGACCGAAAGCTGTTTAAACCCACGTCAAACACGCCTCAGAACAGCCTGAACAAAACAGCGGGAACAAGCGAAACAACGACCTCGCTTGTTCCCGCCTGCGCCCCACCACCAAAATAGTTTTTATAGCGGCTTTTATCATTAAACCTGTAAAACCTATCTGCGATTGAACTTATCGCAAATACCGCCTGTCCATTAGTGAGTACAGTAAACCGAAAACATTGCATCCAACCAATGCCATTAAGATCATAATCCAAACCCATAACCTAAAACCATAACTAGGGACTTTACTATGGAAAAACTATGCGTACTGGCCGGCAAGGCTCAATCCCTTCTTAACAAAACACGTGCTGTTGACTTTCTCGGGCCGCTGGCACTACGCTTGTATCTGGCACCTATTTTCTGGATGGCGGGTACACAAAAATTAAGCGATATCGAAAGCACCGCTGCCTGGTTTGGTAATCCAGACTGGGGGCTTGGGTTGCCCTTCCCCGAACTGTTGGCGTGGGCCGCTTCACTCACTGAAGCTGGCGGCGCTATTTTGCTACTGCTTGGTTTTGGTGTGCGCTGGGTCTCTATCCCCTTGATGATTACCATGGTGGTGGC
>CAZYYW010000073.1:0-11834 GCA_964651445.1 uncultured Thiotrichaceae bacterium | reverse complement strand
ATTTTGCGTTGTTCGCGGACAATCCTTTATCTTTATGACTGTCCGCTTCTGCCCATTAGCTGACCTTTATTCAAAACTGTCAAACCGGTCGTAAATCATACCAACGCTGGCGGCGACTGCTTGCTGCGTCGAGGCGGTTGAACATGGTAATCATTGCATCTTCATTTATGCCGCGCCAGCGCAGGTCTTTTTTTGGGCCTTTAAAGTCGGCGTCGGTGACGATGGTGGTTAATTTTTTTGTCATCGGCAGAATATGCTGGTGTTGTTCGACCAACATCTGGATACGTTTTGAGCCACGAAATTTCATCTCGGATATTTTATCGACATTGTCCATGATATGTTCGACGCTAGGATATTTTTTCAGCAGATTGGATGCCATCTTGTAGCCGATGCCGGGGATGCCGGGAATATTGTCTACTTTGTCACCTGCCAGTGCCAACAGGTCAGCGATTAATTCGGGTCTTACGCCAAAGTTTTTTTCGACATCTTTATAATGCAGGATTTTATTACGTGCATAGTCCCACCAGATATCCCCCGGTCTTAGCAGTTGTGCTAAATCTTTATCGGCGGTGAGAATGGTTATCTTGAAACCTTCCTCCCGCAGTTGCGTTGCCAGTGTGCCGATGATGTCGTCACCTTCAAAACGGTTGCTGGAAAAGTCAGCAATACCTGCGGCGCGGCAAAAGTCGCGGCAATGTTTGAATTGGCTTTTTAGCTCAACCGGCGCGGGCGGGCGATTGGCTTTATATTCCGGGAAAATCTCGCGCCGGTAGGAGTCGGTCTGTTTGGCGTCAAAGGCGCAGGCGATGTACTCCGGTTGTTCTAATTCCAGTAGTTCGCGTAGAAATTCAGTAAAGCCATAGACCGCATTACAGGGATTGCCTTCGCTGTCGATAATACTCTCATCATAGACATGCCAGCCACGAAAAATGTAGATGCTGCTGTCAACGAGATAGGCACGTTTTGCATTAATAGGTATCATTGGCGTTCATTGTACGCGAGAACAGTGTTTTGTAAATTGGAAGTGTCTTAAATCCTTGCAAATTGTCCTATATATTAATGAACTATCGTTGTAAGATTTGCTCTTTAAATTGCCGAAAAATATAAATACAAAAATATGTCAGGAATATCTAAAAAAGCGGTTATCGAATTATCCAAGAAAGGAAGCAGGCTGTTTCGTGCGGGCAAGCTGGAAGACGCTGAACAAGCCTATTTAGAAGCGAAAGAGATGGACGAGGAAAATCCCTATGTGCTCTCCGGGTTGGGTGATGTCTACCGTAAACTCAACCGCTTTGAAGAGTCGGGTGCGCAATACGATGCGGTACTAAAATCCGATGCCAGCAATATTTTTGCCTTGCGCGGTGCTGGTGATGCGCGTCGTGGCATGAAACAACCGCTGGCGGCTATTCCGTATTGGTTGCGCTATCTTGAAATTAATGCGAAAGACAGCCATGTCATGGTGCGCATCGCGGACGCCTATCATAAGTTAAATGACAGTGAAAGCGCGGTTGAATTTTATGAGCAGTCGCTGGCGATCAAGCCCTATGACCCGTTTGCCCTGCTAGGTTTGGGTAATGTTTATTATGCCCAGCATAATGATGAAAAAGCGCTGAATTGCTTTGAGAAGTTGCTGGCAAAAAATACCTCGCACAATGTAGTGCTGATGACCATGATCGGCAATATCTATCGTCGCCGTAAAGAATTTGATCGCGCTATGGACCACTACGAAAATGCGCTTGAGCTGGAATCAAGAAATAATTTCGCTCTGTTTGGCATGGGCGATTGCTTCCGCGGCCAGTTAAACATGGAAAAAGCGGTGTACTGGTGGGAAAAAATTCTACAACAAGATCCGGATAACCAGTCTTTATGGACGCGCGTCGGTGATGCGTTGGTATCGTTGAACCGTTTGGATGAAGCGGTTCAGCACTACCATGCCAGTCTAAAGGTTGACCATGATTTATACGCAGTGCTGGGTCTGGCGCGGGTGGCACAAAAACAAGATGATCCCGATAAAGCGATCTATCACTGTGAACAGGCACTGGAAGTCGATAGTGACAATGTCCGTGCGCTGGAAGAACTCGTGCGTATTTGTGAGGCTGCCGGTTATGCAGAAAAAGCTGCCGAAGCACGTGCGCGCATCAAGCATTAGCTTTAATACGCTGTTTCGGTGATATGTCTGCGCACAACTTTTTAGCCTAACGTTCCTCTGAAATTGACCAGCCATGCCCACCCTTACTTTTATTAGCGCGTTAATCGCCATCGTTGGCCTGGTATTTGTTGTTACTGGGGTTAAACGATTATGGCAGCGGCGCTTTCTAAAAGCGGTGAGCCTAGAGCTATCTGGTTTGTTTTTTTTGCTGTTAGCATCATCGGCATTTCTACTAGCCTCCAATTTGTATACCTACCAGCGTCTGGTATATGAGCAAGCCATTGCCGAAATTAGTTTTGAAAAAATAGCGCCGCAGCATTTCCGAGCGCATATCAGCGCATTGGACTCGCATTTGCAGCGAACGGTGGAACTGAATGGCGACGAGTGGCAGTTAGATGCGCAGGTGCTGTCATGGCAAGGTGTGGCAACATTACTGGGTTTAGATACGCATTACCGTCTGCACCGAATTGCCGGTCGTTATCTTGATATAACGGCAGAGCGCGAATCTCCGCGCAGTGTCTATTCGTTGGTAAAAGAACCGCTGTATATTGAAAGTGATCATTTTGATCTGTGGCAATTTGCCAGTGACCATCAGCATTGGTTACACTGGATCGATGCAGTCTATGGCAGTGCCGTATTTCTACCGATGACGGACGGCGCAAAATATCAGGTAGCGATCAGCCGAACTGGCCTAATTGCGCGGCCTGCCAATGATGAGGCGCGGCAAGCGGTGAGTCATTGGATAGGTTTGTAAACCGGTTGCGGCCACCTTCGCTTTTTGCGAAAAATCGTATAGCCCTTAATTAATACAGTTTATTTGTCAATAAACGCCTATAATGCGCCCCTTTTCCCCAAACACACATCGAGTAAGAGAATTATTGTGAGCGCAAAAATCCGCAACATCGCTATCATCGCCCATGTTGACCATGGCAAAACCACGCTGGTTGACAAATTACTGGAGCAATCCGGCACTCTGGATGAGCGCAAAGCGCCAGGCGAGCGCATCATGGATTCCAACGATCAGGAAAAAGAGCGCGGCATTACCATCACCTCTAAAAATACCGCAATCGAGTGGAATGACTACCACATTAATATCGTAGACACCCCTGGACATGCCGATTTTGGTGGCGAGGTTGAGCGAGTGCTGTCAATGGTGGATTCAGTGTTACTTCTGGTCGATGCTGTGGATGGCCCTATGCCACAGACACGTTTTGTTACCCAGAAGGCTTTTGCCATGGGTTTTAAGCCGATTGTTGTGATTAACAAAATTGACCGCGATGGTGCCAATCCTCACCGTGCACTGGATCTTACTTTTGATCTGTTTGATAAGCTCGGTGCCACCGACGAACAGCTGGATTTCCCGGTGATTTATGCCTCGGCTATTAATGGTTATGCAGGCGATGATGCCGATATTAGCAGTGGTGACATGACACCTCTGTTCGAAGCTGTTATCAAACACGTGCCCGCGCCAGATGTCGACCGAGACGGTGCTTTCCAGTTACAGATTTCAACCTTGGATTACAATAGTTACGTTGGTATTATCGGTATTGGCCGTATCGCCCGTGGTTCGGTAAAAACCAATATGGCCATTAAAGTCATCGGTGACGACGGTAAAGAGCGCAGCGGTCGTATTGGTCAAGTGCTGGGTTTTCATGGTTTGGAACGTGTTGAAACCGACGAAGCATTTGCGGGCGATATTGTTGCCATTACCGGTATTGATCCGTTGTCTATCTCCGACACCATCTGTGATCCCAATACGGTAGAAGCCTTGTCGCCGATGACCGTGGATGAACCCACCATCAGCATGACGTTTCAAGCAAATTCATCACCTTTTTCCGGTCAAGAAGGCAAGTACGTGACCAGCCGGAATATCTGGGATCGCTTGCAACAGGAGCTAAAACACAATGTTGCCTTGCGTGTAGATCAGGAGGAAGGCGATAAATATAAAGTATCCGGTCGTGGTGAATTGCACCTTTCTGTTTTAATTGAAACCATGCGTCGGGAAAATTTTGAACTTGCCGTGGGTCGCCCAGAAGTTATTGTCCACGAAGAAGATGGAAAATTACTGGAGCCTTACGAAGAGCTAACCGCCGATATAGAAATCGAGCATCAAGGCGCAGTCATGGAAGCACTGGGTAAGCGCAAAGCGGACTTGAAAGACATGGTGCAGGACGGCAAAGGTCGTGTTCGCCTTGACTTTATTATTCCAGCACGTGGTTTGATTGGTTTCCGAACCGAATATTTGTCGATGACTCGTGGTACTGGTTTGCTGTACAGCGTATTTGATCATTATGGTCCAGCAGTCAAAGACGATATTGGTCAGCGTGCTAATGGTGTGCTTATTTCCAATGCACGTGGCAAAGCAGTGGCTTATTCATTATGCCCCTTGCAGGAACGCGGTAAGTTACTGGTCGGTAATAACGACGAAGTTTATGAAGGTCAGATTGTTGGTATTCACTCGCGTGATAATGATTTGGTGGTTAACCCCATTAAACCCAAGCCGCTTACTAACGTACGTGCATCGGGTACCGATGATGCGCTGACTTTGTCGCCGCACATCAAATACACGCTAGAGCAGGCGCTGGAATTTATCGATGATGATGAACTGGTAGAAGTGACACCGGAAAATATTCGCATCCGTAAAAAATTATTGAGAGAAAGTGATCGCAAAAGTTCAGGTCGCGGCAAAAAGAAATAAGTATTGCCGGTTTATCGGCTACGTACACAGCGCTGGTATTAATGGATAACAGCGCCTTCGGTTTCACCATTTCTGGTGCGGCGGTCGTAGTCCCTGTCTAATTGCGCGTATTTTCGTACTGTGGCATTGCCGATGTCATCTACAATTCGGGCCAGTATGCGGCAATTTCTTTGCGGCGGAATCTCATTAAACAGGCGATCCATCTCCCTTGCCGCAGCTAAGCCATGCTTGCCATGATTTAATTCGTGCTGCGTTAGGGCATCATTAAACGTGTTAAACACATCAATGGTTTGGGGGTCGTGGACGCGCTTGCTCAAAGCCGGAAGTGTATAAACCACATGTACTCTGGTTTGCGTAGCCGTTAACTGGCAGCCGTTATGGGTGTGAGTTGAGCGAGATTTCCAGTCGATATGCCAGTCTGTGCGACCATTGTATGAGCCATAACGAGTGCGGATCGGTGAATGCCGCATCAGTTCCGGTTTTATCTCAGCAGGTGTGCGCGGTGAGATTTCGTAATGCCGAAACTCTATTGATTCAATGACTTGTGCGCCTGCTGCAAAACTTACCAGCAACAAGCTAAAGCTCAAAAATAAATTTTTCATGAAGATTTTCTATGTTTGTTGCTGGTAAGTTTTGATGCGGGTTGTTAAAGTTCGTTTTCATTTTTCAATCAGCGATATCATGCGTTATTTATCTGCACAGTGCAATTGCCAGATAAATGTGCCTTAAGCATAGAGGTTTTGAATGCAGATAGGCTGACAAAGCCAGATTTGATGACGGAAGGCGGATAATTTAACCCGTCCGCGATGATCTTTGATCAATATTCGGGCATAAATTTCATTTTTTGCCCGTTTGTAGCCACATTTTAAGCGATATTTGCTGTATAATTCGCCGGCTAAATTACCCTAAATAGTCTCATCAAAAAGCAGGTTACAAGAGAGTTGGTGCTTGTAACAGGGACTGCGACAGGAATTGGGGTAGGGCTGTAATTTTTTTAAACACTCACGCGCATACAACTATGTGCATTCAAGGTAGTAGACCATGGCAGACGTAGACTTAAGTAAATACAGAAATATCGGCATTTTTGCCCACGTGGACGCTGGTAAAACGACGACCACTGAACGTATCCTGAAATTGACCGGCAAGATTCATAAAGTCGGTGAAGTACATGACGGTGAAGCCACCACCGATTTCATGGAGCAGGAGCAGGAACGGGGCATCACCATTCAGTCTGCAGCGACTAGTTGTGAGTGGAATGGTCACCGCTTAAACATTATCGACACACCAGGACACGTTGATTTTACTATTGAAGTTTATCGTTCGCTGAAAGTGCTGGATGGCGGCATTGGCGTGTTCTGTGGTTCAGGTGGTGTAGAGCCACAATCTGAAACCAACTGGCGTTATGCCAACGAGTCGGAAGTTTCGCGTATAATTTTCGTTAATAAACTTGATCGTATTGGTGCTGATTACTACCGCGTGGTTAAGCAGGTAGAAGACGTATTAGGTGCAGTGCCTCTGGTAATGGTTTTACCGATTGGTATTGAAGGTGAGTTCAAAGGTTGTGTCGATCTGCTCACCCGCAAAGCCTGGATATGGGATGACGAGGAGGATACCACTGCGTATCGTATTGAAGAACCACCGGCTGATATGGTCGACCAGGTTGAAGAGTGGCGCGAGAAACTGATCGAAACGGCTGTCGAACAGGATGACGACGTGATGGAAGTTTACCTTGATGGCGAAGAGCCACCAATGGAAGACATCAAACGTTGTATCCGCAAGGGCACGTTGACCATGGACTTCTTCCCTACTTACTGTGGTTCTGCCTTTAAAGACAAAGGCGTACAGATAATACTAGACGCGGCGGTTGATTACCTGCCGAGCCCAACAGAAGTTAAACCGCAACCAGAAGTTGACATGGAAGGCAATGAAACCGGTGAATATGCGATTGTTGATCCCGACAAGCCATTACGTGCGCTGGCATTCAAAATTATGGATGACCGCTTTGGTGCGCTGACCTTCGTTCGTATTTACTCAGGCCGTATGGATAAAGGCATGACCGTGTTAAATACCTTTACCGGAAAATCTGAACGTATTGGCCGCATGGTAGAAATGCATGCCGATGAACGCATTGAGTTAGATGGTGCGCAAGCAGGTGATATTATCGCCGTTGTCGGTATGAAAAATGTACAGACCGGTCATACCCTGTGTGACCCGAAACAGCCTGCCACACTAGAACCAATGGTATTCCCAGATCCCGTTATCTCAATTTCCATTTCACCCAATGACAAAGGTGCCTCAGAAAAATTGGGCATTGCACTGGGTAAAATGATAAAAGAAGATCCATCATTCCGCGTCGAAACCGACGAAGATTCTGGCGAAACAATCCTTAAAGGCATGGGTGAATTACACCTGGATATTAAGGTTGATATTCTTAAACGTACCCACGGTATTGATGCCACTATTGGTAAACCACAGGTAGCATACCGTGAAACCATTACCAAGAAGACAGAAGATTCTTACACCCATAAGAAACAGTCAGGTGGTTCTGGTCAGTTTGGTAAAATCGATTACACTATCGAACCAGGCGAACCAGGTAGTGGTTTTGAGTTTGAGTCAAAAGTAACCGGTGGTAATGTGCCACGTGAATTCTGGCCAGCCATTGAAAAAGGTTTTGCCAAAATGGCGGTTCGCGGTGTATTGGCTGGTTTCCCATGCTTGGATTTCAAAGTGACATTGATGGACGGACAGTTTCACGCGGTGGATTCATCTGCAGTAGCATTTGAATTGGCGGCGAAAGCAGCCTATCGTCAAACCATGCCAAAAGCGGGTCCACAGTTGATGGAACCGATTATGAAGGTTGATGTGTACACACCAGAAGATCACGTTGGTGATGTTATTGGTGACCTCAATCGTCGCCGAGGCATGATTAAATCACAAGAAGCCAATGCCAACGGTGTTCGTATTAAAGCCGAATGTCCATTGAGTGAAATGTTTGGTTACATCGGTACCTTGCGTACCATGACCTCTGGTCGTGGTCAGTTCTCTATGGAGTTTTTGCATTATGTGGCAGCGCCTAGAAACGTATCAGAAGATGTTATTAAAGAAGTAAAAGAGCGCGAAGCGGCTGCTTCTAAGTAAGCCCATTTGTTTGCTCGAAAAAAAGCCGGCGTTTTCGCCGGCTTTTTTGTTGTAAAATTCAACTTCAATAATCTGACCTTGGTTGGGTGAATGACAATTGATACACAATGGTTAATTGGCTTACACATTCCGGCGCAGTTAATGCCGGGCACTGTACTGTGGCTGGCGAATATTCTTTTCTTTTGCATTTTGTTATTCGCCGCTAAAAAAGTAGAGTTTAGGCAGCTACTGAACAACAAGTCCGGGCAACATGTTTATTTTGGTGCCATGGTAATACTGTTGCTTGTTTGGGGGATGAAGGCAGGCATATCACCGGGTTTGGGTTTCCACCACTTAGGCGCAACCCTGTTCACATTAATGTTTGGTTGGCCGCTGGCAATCATGGGGCTGTTTGTGATTATGGTTGTCTCTGTTATGCAGCAACCCAGTGAGTTTATAGCGTTGGGAGTGAATGCCAGTTTGAGCATTGCAGTGCCGGTGTTTACCAGTTATGCCATATTGAAGTTATCGCAAAAATTCCTGGTCGATAATTTTTTTATCTATATTTTTGTGGTCGCCTTTTTCGGTGCGGGTCTGGCCGTTGCGGCAAGCCGCTTAACATCGATTGCTTTGTTAAGTCTGGTATCTGCTTATCCCGATTCGAAACTCATAGCGGAGTCTTTATTGCTCACACCGTTATTCATGTTCCCCGAAATGTTTGTTACCGGTATGTTAATCACCGTTTTTGTTGTCTTCAAACCGGACTGGGTTAGCACTTTTGATGATGAGCGATATATCAATGGTAAGTGAGTGCCGGGTCAAATGTTTTATGTGGGTTGAGTGAAAAGGTGTTTTTCTAACAATGGCGTAAGCGTTTCAATTAACTGGTCGATATGTTCTTTGGTATGTTTTGCAGAAAGTGTTATACGCAAGCGAGAAGTCCCTTCGGCAACGGTTGGTGGTCGGATTGCGGTCACCAAAAATCCTTGTTCAAATAAAGTCTGACTGATTTTCAGTGTTGCGTAGTCGTCACCAATAATAATCGGCTGTATTGCGGTTTCACTGTTCTCCAGTAGCAATTCTACTTGCTTGGCGCAGTCTTTAAAATATTTTATATTGTTATTCAGGTTGTACAGGTGGCACGATTCATTTTTTATAATGTGCAGGCTGCAACGGGTAGCCTCTGCAATGGCGGCTGGCATAGCCGTGGTGTAAATATAAGTCCGCGCTTGCTGGATAAGGGTTTCGATTAATTCTTCACTGCCAGCAATAAACGCCCCGGCGGTGCCAACGGCTTTGCCCAGTGTTGCCATGTAAATGGGTACATCGTCTGGTTTTAAGCCGTAGTGTTGCAGGCTGCCTTTTCCGGTTTCGCCTAAGGTGCCAAAGCCATGTGCATCATCCACCATCAACCAGCTTTTATTGTTTTTACAAAGTGCCGATAGCGCAGGAAGGTCAGCAATGTCGCCGTCCATGCTGAAAACTCCGTCAGTTAATACTAACTTCTCTGCGGCTTGCGGTGCTTTCTGCATTTTTTGCTTGAGGTTATCGATATCATTGTGCAGATAGCGTTGCAGCCGTGCGCCACTCAGTCGGCCGCCATCAATTAATGACGCATGATTTAAACGATCTTCAAAAACATAATCGTTTTTTTCCAGCAATGCCTGGCACAAGCCGAGGTTTGCCATGTAGCCGGTTGAAAATAGCAGGGCGCGTGGGTAGCCAGTAAATTCAGCCAATTCTTCTTCGAGCTGGTGATGCACAATGGAGTGGCCGTTGACCAGATGAGCCGAGCCGCTACCAACACCGAAATCATTAATGGCGTTGATGCTTGCTTGTTTGAGTTGAGGGTGATTCGCCAGTCCTAAATAATCATTGCTGCAAAAACTGATAACGTTTTTATTATCAATCAGCATTTCAACCTGTTGCGGGCCCTTTGTAATGCGGCGCTTGCGATAACGGTGTTGCTGTTTTCGTTGTGCAAGTTGCTGGCGGAGGTTTTTCAATTGGCCGCTCGTTTTGTTATCTTCTAGTTTGTACTTTGCAGGCTGTTTCAGGCGCAGGCCGATTGTTTGCGGTTGTTTTCGAGCGCATCTTTTGTGTTGAGCCCCAGTTTTTTAAACAGTTGTTGGTCATGGCTTTCATCGGGGTTGTCTGTGGTTAATAACTTGTCACCATAAAATATCGAATTGGCACCGGCAAGAAAACACAGTGCCTGCGTTTCGTCTGACATTTCATTGCGTCCAGCAGACAGGCGCACCACAGAAAACGGCATGATAATACGGGCAACGGCGATAGTGCGCACAAACTCGAGTGGTTCCAACGAGTCAACGCCATACAAAGGCGTGCCTTTAACTTGCACCAGCATATTAATCGGGACACTTTCCGGGTGTTGCGGCAGGTTAGCTAATTGTCGCAATAACGATACGCGGTCGCTGCGCTTTTCGCCCATACCGAGAATGCCACCGCTGCATACATTAATGTCAGCTGCGCGAACATGAGACAAGGTATCGAGGCGATCCTGATAGGTGCGACTGGTAATAATGTCGCCGTAATATTCGGGTGAGGTGTCCAGATTATGGTTGTAATAATCCAGCCCCGCCGTTTTCAGCCGCTGGCTTTGTTTATCTGTCAGCATGCCCAAAGTCACGCATGTTTCCATGCCAATGGCTTTCACCGCAGTAATCATGTCGATAACTTTTTCCAGATTTTTATCGGTAGGATTACGCCAGGCAGCGCCCATGCAGAAGCGGCTGGCACCATTGTCTTTTGCCTGCTGCGCCTTATCAATCACTTCATCCAGCGGTAATAAACGCTCACGCTCAACTTCTGCATTGTTTTTAGAACTCTGCGAACAATAGCCGCAGTCTTCAGGGCAAGCACCGGTTTTGATACTGAGCAAGGTGCTAACTTGTACTTGATTAGGGTCAAAATTTAGCCGATGCGTGCTTTGCGCCTGAAACAGCAGGTCGTTAAAGGGCAGGTCAAACAGCGCGCTAAGCGCCTGTTTAGACCAATCGTGGCGAGTTTTTGAGGCGTATATTTCTGACATAATGTAGGCTTCTAGTTATAATTAGGGCTTGAACGAAGTTGTCTTTAGGGATGCCCTTTAGGCTATTTTACACGGATGAGGCATTAAAATGGAATATGCTCAAAAATTGCTATCACATTTATTTCCTTCGCGCTGCATTCTCTGCTCGAACACGGTAGAGAACAGTAGCGAGAACAGAGTGGAAATTTGCGCGGGTTGCTATAAAAAACTGCCGCATAATCAAGAATGCTGCGTGCGTTGCGCATTGCCGCTAGCAGATGTTAGAGCGAAAGAGATATTGTGCGGTCGTTGTATTCAGAAATCACCAAAATATGATTACGCACACAGCCTGTTTCGCTACGAGGAGGAAATTATCAGGCTGGTCCATCAGTTGAAGTTCTCCGCAAAAATAAGCTTTGCCAGAAGCATCGGAGAATTGTTACTAGATTTGGCAGACAAGTTAGACGAAAAGCCAGATTGCATACTCCCTGTTCCCCTGCATTCATCAAGAATACGGCAACGTGGATTCAACCAGTCCATTGAAATCTCTCGCGTACTAGCAAAAGCAATGAATCTACCGATCGAATACAGCGTTATAAAACGACACCGTAGTACAGTCGCACAGACAGGCTTAAATGCAAAACAACGACAGAAAAATATACGCGGTGCATTTAGTGTAATAGAAAAAATAAACCACCAACACATATTGATTATCGATGATGTAATGACCACAGGCGCAACCGTCAATGAACTGGCAAGCCTGCTTAAAAAAAATGGCGTATACCGTGTTGGTGTTTTATGTATCGCCAGAGCGCCAGTAAAAGGCTAGTTACTTTTTG
>CAZYYW010000072.1:4626-12040 GCA_964651445.1 uncultured Thiotrichaceae bacterium | reverse complement strand
CCTTAGGTATTGTCCTACAAACTTGCCGCCAGTTTAGATGTGTCATAAGTTGTGCTGTATTATTGTCTCTAGAGTCGCTAATAGCGCTTTGCGGGTAAGAAATGACAATTTTTTCAGCGTTCTTCACAAGCTTTGCATGGAAAAGCTTTCCTTGGCAAAATATTCAGGTAGAATGTCGCGTTTGCGGCTGCGCGTAAATTTATAATACAAGCGTATAATCTACCAATTTAGGCGCGCACTAAAACCTAACAAAATAAATTTTGGAAACTTAATATGCCAAAGCAAGACAAAAGTAAGTACGATATGGCTTGGAATGAGCCAGGTGGAAATGGAGATAAAGATCCCTGGAGTAACAACAAGGGAAATCGTGGCAAAGAACAAGGACCTCCTGATCTTGATGAAGTCTTTAAAAACCTACAGGATAAATTTGGTAGTCTGTTTGGTGGAAAAGGCGGCAAAGGTGGCGGTAAAAGTGGCAGCGGCGGACAGGGTTTCAGTATGGCAGCAATCGGTCTGGTGGCTGCCATACTTTTCACCTTCTGGATGGCGACCGGCTTTTATAAGATAGAAGAAGCCGAGCGCGGAATTGTAATGCGTTTTGGCGCGCACGTAGACACAGTGCAAACAGGTTTGCACTGGCATTTCCCAATGCCGATAGAACATGTCGAAAAAGTTGATGTTACCCAAATTCATACGCTTCCGATTAATTCAACCATGTTGACTGAAGACGAAAACATCGTAGATATTATAGGTACTGTGCAATACCAGATAGTCGATGCAGAAGCTTTTTTGTTCAATGTGCGAAGTGCTGATCTTTCATTGCTGCAAATAACGGAAAGTTCCTTACGCCAGAGTATTGGCCGCAGTAAAATGGATCACGTTATTACTGATGGTCGTGCTGAAATAGCGATTCAAGTAGAAGACATTATTCAGGGCATCGTCGATCATTATCAGGCAGGCATAAAGATTTTTGATGTCAATATTCAGGAGGCAAAACCCCCTGAAGAAGTTAAGGATGCATTTGATGATGTAACACGCGCACGAGAAGATGAGGTTCGCTTCAAGAATGAAGCAGAAGCGTATCGGAACGAAGTTATTCCAAAAGCTCGTGGTGCTGCGGCACGTGTGCTTGAAGAGGCAGAAGCTTATAAAAGTTCGGTCGTTGCTCAGGCAGAAGGTGAAGGCGAACGTTTCAAACAGTTACTGGCTGAATATAAAAAATCGCCAGAAATTACTCGCCAGCGTTTATATATCGACATGAAAGAATCGGTACTGAATAACAGTACTAAAATAATGATTGATATCGATGATGGTAATAACCTGATGTTGTTACCACTGGATCAATTAATGGGACGGCAGTCGGGTATGGATGAAGGTTCGCAACAAAAAAGAACAGCCGATGATATCTTAAGAGATATTCAGCGACGCGGTGAAGAACAAAGCAGACAGCAAGCCAGATCAGATAGCCTGCGCTCAAGAGGAATACGATAATGTTAATGAATAGTTTAAAAATTCTTGTACCGCTTGCGCTTTTACTGTTGTGGTCTGCCGCTTTTACCGTTGATGAACGCCAGAAAGTGCTGCAGTTTCAGTTTGGTGAAATTGTTAAATCTAATTTTGAGCCAGGCTTGCACTTTAAAATACCGTTTATCAACAGCGTGAAAAAATTTGATTCGCGAATTTTAACCATTGACCAACGACCAGAGCGTTTCCTTACTCAGGAAAAGAAAGATTTGATCGTTGATTCATATGTGAAATGGCGCATCATCGATATCGTTCAGTATTATAAAACCACGCGAGGCGATGAATTGACCGCTGGGCGTTTATTATACGAAAATATCAATAATGCTTTGCGTAATGAATTTGGTAAACGCACCATTCATGAAGTGATTTCTGGTGACCGTGAACAGGTGATGGGCGTGGTGACGCAGGCAGCTTCTATACATGCGAAATCTCTGGGTATTGAAGTAATTGATGTTCGTGTCAAAAAAGTTGACTACCCTGAACGTGTCAGCCAATCCGTTTTCCAACGTATGCGGGCAGAACGTGAACGTGAAGCACGTGATTTTCGCTCACGTGGTAATGAGGCAGCAGAACGTGTTCGTGCTGACGCCGATCGTCAAAGCAGTATTATCATTGCTGAAGCGAAACGAGACTCTGAAATAACACGTGGTGAAGGTGATGCTAAGGCAACAAATATATTTGCCGAAGCCTTTAATCGTGATCCTGAATTTTATAAATTCTCTCGCAGCTTAACCGCTTATGCCAGCAACTTCTCCAGTGCAGACGATATTATTTTACTGCAACCTGATTCAGATTATTTCCGTTACTTTAAGGATCCAACAGGCAAGATCAGAAACTAATGACACGCTGCAATGCTAAGTTGTGATGTGTTGCTTGTACTGATCGGCAACAACCATAAATAAGTTGCCAGAATATGTGGGATAGCATCATTCCAGCACTCGCATTAGTGCTGATAATTGAAGGCATGCTGCCTTTTTTAAGTCCAAAAGGCTGGCGAGATGCGATGTCACAGGCAGCACAACTGCCGGATAATGTGTTAAGGAGCCTTGGCTTTTTTAGCATGTTGGCTGGGGTGCTGATTTTGTACCTGCTACAGTGATCGACTACAACAAATAATGACTACAAAACAACACTGGATATTACCGGAAGGTATTGAAGAAGTTTTGCCGCAACAAGCAGCAAGATTTGAATCAATGCGTCGTATGTTGCTGGATTTATATGCCAGTTGGGGATATGAGCTGGTAATCCCACCAACCATCGATTTTATTGAATCATTGCTCACCGGCACCGGTCATGATCTTGACCTGCAAACCTTTAAATTAGTTGACCAGATGTCGGGTCGAACGCTGGGTTTGCGCGCCGATATGACGCCGCAAGTGGCGCGTATCGATGCCCATCAGTTACAACGTGATGCACCAACACGCTTATGTTATATCGGTACTGTATTACGCACTCGCCCAGAATCTATTGGCGGCAGTCGTAGTCCGTTGCAAGTCGGTGCCGAGTTATATGGTCACGCGGGCATTGAATCTGAAGTCGAAATAATTGGTTTAATGTTGCAAACATTTGCCGCTATGGAGATTGACGACATCCACCTCGATCTTGGTAATGTTGACATTTATCGTGCTTTAGCCAAACAGGCGGGTCTGTCAAAAGAGGACGAAAGTTTGTTGTTTGATATGTTGCAACGCAAAGCCGTCACTGAAATAAATGCCTTGTTAGATTCGCTGAACATCGACGACACAATGAAAAAAATGTTGTCAGGCCTGCCTGCACTGAACGGTGACAAGTCAGTATTTGAGAAGGCAAGGGCGGTACTGGCAGACGCAGATGATTCAGTAAAACAAGCGATTGATTATCTTGAGCAAACCGCTGAGTTAATGCAGTCGCGATATGGTGCCTTGTTATCAGAAACGAAAGTGCATTTCGATCTATCCGAACTGCACGGCTATCACTATAAAACCGGTGTGGTGTTTGCCGCCTTCGTGCCACAGTTAGGGCAGGCGATTGCGCGCGGCGGCCGTTATGACGACATTGGGAAAATCTTCGGCCGCGCACGTGCTGCCACCGGTTTTAGTACCGATTTAAAAGTGTTAAGTCAGTTGTCTGGCAAACAGTTCGATTGCCCTGAAAAAATATTCGCACCGATGGGTACTGATCTGAGCAAGGTTGCAGCATTACGTGCAGAAGGTAAAATTGTTATAGAACAGCTCCCAGGGCAAGAAACAGATGCAAAGGCGATGGGTTGTAGTAAGAGTATTTGAGTTAGCTGTTGGCTAGTGGTTCGCTAGAAAAGATAAAGGTTTGTCGCAAATAAATGCAAAGAAAAATAACTAGGTGTTTTTTTATTGTCTCAGTACGCTAGTTGAGACTATGCATTTTAAGTGCAGGGCTTAGCTGCTATACATAAAAGCTTTAGACACAGAGACCACGGAGCAAATAAATTGAATGCCTCTGTGTACTCCGTGGTCTCTGTGTCAAAAACTAAAAAAGGTTAGAATTAAAAGTAGAGCAATGTTACGAACAATGTTCAATAGAAAACCAAAGGTAACCCAAGCGACTTTCAGTCGCTGTTAACTCAACCACTATGCACTTTCAGTGCATAGTGGTTGAGTTGCGTTTATTTGCGGATGATTTTTCTTTTCTTTTGCTTGTACAGAAATACCCTGGAACAAGCACAAAGAATTTATTATTTATAAGTATAAGGTTTAACCATGTCAAAAAACGTAGTCGTACTCGGAAGCCAATGGGGTGATGAGGGAAAAGGTAAAATTGTTGATTTATTAACAGATCGTGCCGCCGCCGTTGTTCGTTTTCAGGGTGGGCATAATGCCGGTCATACACTGGTTATCGGTGATGAAAAAACAGTTCTACATTTAATTCCATCTGGTATTTTACGTGACAATGTAAGGTGTTTGATTGGTAACGGCGTGGTGTTGTCTCCCGATGCCTTGTTTAAAGAATTGGGCGAACTGGAAGCAAGAGGCATTCCTGCCAGTGAACGCATTGGTATTTCAGAAGCCTGTCCGTTAATCCTGCCGTACCACATCGCGTTGGATCAGGCGCGCGAAATTGCCCGCGGTAAAGCTGCCATTGGTACCACCGGGCGTGGTATCGGCCCGTGTTATGAAGATAAAGTGTCACGTCGCGGTATCCGGCTGGCGGACCTTAAAAATATAGAAAAATTCAAAGAAAAACTTGCCGGTGTCATGGAATACCATAATTTCACCCTGAAAAATTATTTCAAACAGGATGAAGTTGATTATCAAACCGTGCTCGATGGTGTGCTTTCTTATCGTGAAAAACTGCTGTCATTAATTGTTGATATCCCAGGCACGATAGCGGCATTAAATAAGCAAGGCAAGAATATTATGTTTGAAGGCGCGCAGGGTACACTGTTAGATATCGATCAGGGCACTTATCCTTTTGTCACTTCTTCCAATACCACTGCTGGCGGTGCTTGCACTGGCAGTGGCATTGGCCCTAAAGATTTGGACTATATATTGGGTATCACCAAAGCCTACACAACCCGTGTCGGTGCAGGTCCATTTCCAACCGAATTGTTTGATGACGACAAAAATGATCCGAACATCGGCCAACATTTGGCAACGGTTGGTCGCGAAGTGGGAGCGACCACTGGGCGTGATCGCCGTTGCGGTTGGTTTGATGCAGTGGCATTACGCCGCGCCGCGCAAATCAACAGTCTAACCGGATTATGCATTACTAAACTAGACGTTCTGGATGGTCTGGAAACGATCAGGATGTGTGCCAGTTATAATTACCAAGGCGAAAATCTGCACATGCCACCAATGGGTGCTGATGCCATCGAACAGTGTCAGCCAGTTTACGAAGCCATGCCCGGCTGGAGCGAATCAACAGTTGGCGCAAAAAACCTCGATGATTTACCGGAAAATGCCAAAAACTATCTAAAACGTCTGGAAGAAATGGTTGGAGTGCCAGTGGACATTGTCTCCACGGGCCCAGAACGAGATGAAACCATCGTGCTGAATCATCCTTTCGACTAGTAAGCAGCCACAGACTTGTTCAGAGGCTCCGTATGAATCGTTATAAAATTGATTGCTTCATTCGAAAAAAACGCTATTATTAAGCTGTGAATCTAAAACGCTACAATCTGTTGCGCTATCTACTGGTTATTTTATTAATCATCGCACCGCTGCGCAGTGTTCTTGCAGAACAGGGTTCACACTGCGACATGGCGAACATGTCCGCAGAAATGGCGACTGATTCTATACACCATATGCATCATATGGAACAGGCTTCTAGCCACACGGGTAAAACTGAACAAGCACCGCTATCGCATAATTGCTGCTGCTGTGAGGGTAATAGTTGTGCCAGCAATTGTGAAATGAGTGTCAGCGCGTCAATTTTTATGCAGGCTTCAAGTTATGTTCCGGTGTTTGTTAGTGCAGCGGATACTGTACTTTATTCTTCAGATGTTTTGGCTAGGGCGCTCGCGCCTCCCTCTAGACCACCGCTCAACCTTTCGTAAATAAATAGAGACATTACCTTGTCTTAAACAAGGTAATGAATGTTCATTTTTTTACGGAGTTTGGCGATGTGTCAACCATATAATTCCTGCCATTTTATTGTTAATTGCCTTATTAAGAGAGTTTTTTTAGCCTTCAGTTTGCTTGCTTGTGTAAGCTTACTCAGTGCGAATGCCTTTGCACTGACATTGCAGCAGGCTGAGCAGCTTGCTATTCAAGCAGACCCCACTATCGAAAGTTTTAAAGCGACATCACGCGCTTTTATCGATGTTTCTATTGCCGACGATACTCTACCCAATCCTAAATTGCGCTTGGGTGCTGTGAATGTGCCTGTCGATAGTTTTGATTTTGAACAGGAACAGATGACGCAGATAAAAATCGGCATCGTACAAAATTTTCCACGCGGCAATGTGTTGTCGATAAAACAGCAACAATCGCAACATTTATCCCAAGCAGCTATGTCGATGGCGGATGATGCACAACTGCGTATTATTCGTGATGTACGTGAGACATATTTGAATTTGTATTACGAAATGATGGCTTATAAAATAATAAGAGAAAGCCGGGCGCTGTTTTCCAAACTCGTCAAAATAACCGAATCAAATTACGCAGCAGGTCGTGTCAATCAGCAAGATGTAATACTCGCGGGTTTGGAACTGACGCGGCTGGATGATCGCTCGACAAAAATACAAGCGAGAGAAGAAGGTTATCGAGCTTCTCTGGCGCACTGGTTGGGAGATGTCGCATGGTATGACATCAGTTCAGATTTCCCAGAATTGCCTGCTTTGCCAAAATCGATAGACCTTAATCAAGTGATTCCTGTACATCCGTTAATTCGTGCTGAAAATGAAAATATTAACGCCAGAAAACAATTAAAGGAAATGGCGCGTCAGGAATATAAACCCGGTTGGAGTTTGTTGTTTGACTATGGTTTTCGTTCAGGAAACAACCCCGATGGTTCTGAACGAGTCGATTTCGCCACGGCTATTGTCAGTCTGGATATTCCGTTATTTACCGGCAAACGTCAGGACAAAACAGTATCTGCCAACGAGAAAAAAATATTAGCCGCACGTTATGTAAAAGATGACCAATTAAGAAAACTAAAAAGATTCTACGAAAAAAACTATTATCTGTGGCAGCGTTTAGGGGAGCGTGAATTATTATATAAAAATAGTTTGCTCACGGCTGCAAAAAATAATTCAAAAGCCTCACTAAAAGCTTATCAAAGTGGTGTGACTGAATTTAATACGTTGATGCGCGCACAAATTACCGAGCTTGATGTTCGCCTTGAGGATTTAAGAGTGCGTGTTGATCGTGCGGTAGCACTATCCAAATTACTTTATGTTACGGGTGATGCCAATGCAGAGAATGAGAGTGAAAAT
>CAZYYW010000072.1:0-4526 GCA_964651445.1 uncultured Thiotrichaceae bacterium | reverse complement strand
ATTGTGTTGTTGGTTAGCCTATTTTCCAGCACTTTGTTTTTTGCTGGTGTGCAACGGGCTGTGGCAGAACTAGTCGTTGCCGAGGATGAAAAAGAAATTCTTTATTGGGTAGCACCAATGGATGCTAATTATCGCCGTGATAAACCCGGGAAATCACCGATGGGAATGGATTTGGTACCGTTTTATGCAGGCGCTGCAGAGGATGCCGGTACGGTCAGTATTTCACCCATCGTGGTACAAAACCTGGGCGTAAGAACGCAGAAAGCAGAACGGACACGACTATGGCGCGGTATCGATACGGTTGCTTATGTTAATTATGACGAGTCAAAAGTTAGTCATGTTCATCTGCGCACGGAAGGCTGGATAGAAGATATTGCGGTTAAATCGGTAGGCGACCGTTTTAAGAAGGGAGATTATCTGTTTAAGCTGTATTCACCCAAACTGGTTAATGCACAAGAAGAACTGGTGACTGCGATATCGACAGGCAATCAGAGTTTAATACGGGCATCGAAAATGCGTCTTGAAGCACTGGGCGTTTCTGCTGACTATGTTCAGCAATTGCAAAAAACCAAAAAAGTGCAGCAACGTATTTCAATCTTTGCGCATCATGATGGGGTGGTGACACACCTTATGGTTCGTGAAGGCATGTTTGTTACGCCATCAATGGAAGTTATGGCAATGGCGGATTTATCCAGTGTTTGGTTACTGGCTGAAATATTTGAACGACAGAGCCAGTGGGTCGCAGTCGGGCAAACCGCTGATGTTAGATTTTCATCTTTTCCCGGAGAATTATGGCAGGGTAAAATTGAGTATATCTACCCCAGCCTAGACCCCCAAACACGTACCTTGAAAGTACGGTTACAGTTCGACAACCCGAATGAGAAATTAAAACTCAATATGGCTGCCAATGTAAAAATATTCGGTGGCGCTAAAGAAAATATTATTGTTATACCGTTAGAAGGTCTGATACGAACCGGTCGAGAACAACGTGTGATTATTGCCCTTGGTGAAGGAAAATTTGAAGCACGTAATGTAACGGTCGGTATTGAAAGTGGCGATTATGTCGAAATTATTGCGGGTATTGATGCCGGTGATAACATCGTAACCTCAGGGCAATTTTTGATTGATTCTGAAGCCAGCATGCGCGGCAGTATTACTCGCATGACTGACGAGGAGGATGAAGATGAATCTGAATTATCTGAACAAGATGGGACGAATTCTACCTCAAACGCGGTTAGTGGGGAGATGTAATCATGATTTCAAAAATCATTGATTGGTCAATCGATAATCGCTTCATGGTGTTGATGCTGACGCTCATTACTGTCGGTGTGGGTATTTATTCGATAAAGCAAATACCACTGGATGCACTACCCGATTTATCAGATGTTCAGGTAATTATTAAAACCAGTTATCCTGGTCAGGCACCCCAAATCGTTGAAGACCAGGTGACCTATCCTCTATCGACAGCCATGCTGTCAGTGCCTAAAGCGGTAAGTGTTCGTGGTTTTTCTTTTTTTGGCGATTCATATGTCTACGTTATTTTTGAAGACGGTACAGATTTGTATTGGGCGCGTTCACGGGTGCTGGAATATTTAAATCAAGTGGCAAGCAAATTACCGGTCGATGCTCGTCCTGAATTAGGTCCGGATGCAACCGGTGTTGGCTGGATTTATCAGTATGCCTTGCTTGATCGAAGTGGAAGCCAAGACTTATCTCAACTGCGTAGTTTGCAGGACTGGTTTTTAAAAGTTGAGTTGCAAACAGTGCCGGGTGTCTCTGAAGTCGCCACTATTGGCGGCATGGTGAAACAGTATCAGGTAATCGTTGATCCTAATAGTTTACGTGCCTACAACTTATCTCTGTCCACCATCAAGCAAGCCATACAACGGGGTAACCAGGAGAGTGGTGGCTCGGTTATCGAAATGGCAGAGGCTGAATACATGATTCGAGCCACAGGCTACATCAGCCAGCTTGAAGACCTTGAAAATATTCCATTGGGTTTAAATAAGCAGGGGACACCGATACTGCTCAAACACGTGGCACAGATTCGAATTGGCCCGCAACTACGCCGCGGCATTGCTGAACTCGATGGTGAAGGCGAGGTTGTTGGTGGTGTGGTCATCATGCGTTTTGGTGAAAATGCATTAACCACAATAGACCTGGTTAAGAAAAAACTGGCAGAACTGGAAAGGAGTCTGCCAGATGGCGTCGAAATAATCGAAACCTATGACCGTTCGGCACTGATTAAACGTGCAGTTAATAACTTAAATGAAAAGCTAATACAGGAATTTCTCATTGTTGCATTGGTGTGTGCCTTATTTTTGTTTCACCTTCGCTCGGCACTGGTCATTTTGCTTTCATTACCAGTCGGAATTTTAATTGCCTTTATCGTGATGGATCGCCTCGGCATTAATGCCAACATAATGTCACTCGGTGGTATTGCCATTGCCATCGGCGCGATGGTGGATGCCGCCATTGTTATGATCGAAAATGTACATAAACATCTAGAACGTCGAGCCGCCACTGAGGGCCCTGCATTAACCAATCAACAACGCTGGCAACTCATAGCCAAAGCCACCAAAGAGGTTGGTGCGCCATTGTTTTTTTCATTGCTGATTATTACCTTAAGTTTTCTGCCGGTGTTTATTCTGGAAGCGCAGGAAGGTCGCATGTTTGAACCTTTGGCATATACCAAAACTTTTGCCATGGCAGGGGCAGCTTTACTTTCGATAACGTTGGTACCGGTTTTAATGGGTTACTTTATTCGTGGTCGTATTACGCCGGCACATAAAAATCCGGTTAACCGTATTCTGGTTGCGGGCTATCGTCCCTTTATCAATATGGTTCTGCGTGCGCCAAAAGCAGTGTTATTGGTTACCGTATTAATTGTTGGCGCGGGTGTTTGGCCGATGTCACAATTAGGTACAGAATTTATGCCTGATCTCGATGAGGGCGATCTACTCTATATGCCGAGTACTTTCCCAGCGGTCTCGGTTGGAAAGGCACAACAATTATTACAGCAAACAAACAAGCTGATTAAAACTGTACCAGAAGTTAAAACGGTTTTTGGTAAGGTTGGCCGTGCGGAAACAGCCACTGACCCTGCGCCATTAACCATGATTGAAACCACCATCTTACTAAAACCGCGTGACCAGTGGCGTGATGGTATGACCATGGATAAACTTAAAACCGAGCTCAATCAACTGGTTCAGTTTCCCGGCTTGAGCAATGCTTGGGTAATGCCGATTAAAAATCGTATCGACATGTTGGCAACCGGTATTAAAACACCAGTAGGTATAAAAGTTGCGGGGCCAGATTTAAAGGTGATTGAAGACATTGGGAAAGACATTGAGAAAGTACTCAATGAAGTGCCGGGTACCATTTCGGTGTATGCCGAACGTGTTGTCGGCGGGCGTTATATAACCATCGACATCAATCGTCAGGCAGCCGCCCGTTATGCACTCAACATTGCTGATGTTCAGGAGGTCATTAAAACCGCTGTCGGCGGGATGCGCGTTGCGATGAGTGTGGAAGGTCTGGCACGTTATCCGATTAATCTGCGTTATCCATATGATGTGCGAAACTCTCTGGAAAAATTACGCAATCTGCTCATCATGACACCATCAGGTGCGCATGTTCCGCTGGCAGAAGTAGCGGAGGTTCGTATTGACGATGGACCGGGAATGATTAAAACCGAAAATGCGCGTTTGAACGGTTGGATTTATATTGATACTGAGGGTCGTGATCTTGGCTCCTACGTGTTGGATGCGCAACAAGCGGTTGCCGATAAGGTTAAATTGCCAGCGGGATATTCAATCACCTGGGCAGGGCAGTACCAATTTATGGTGCGAGCAGTCGAACGTTTAACAACCGTCATCCCCATTACTTTGGCAATTATTGTGTTGTTGTTGTACATGAGTTTTCGCAATTTAACAGAAGTGTTTATTATCATGGCAACCTTGCCAATGGCACTGGTCGGTGGTTTCTGGCTGTTGTATTTTCTTGACTACAATATGTCGGTAGCGGTTGGCGTGGGTTTTATCGCCTTAGCTGGCGTAGCAGTAGAAATTGGTGTCATCATGTTGGTTTACCTCAATCAGGCATATGAAACACAACGCCAAAAAGCACAACAAAAGGGCTTGGCAATGACCGTAGCCGATATACGCTTAGCCGTTATAGAGGGCGCATTATTACGGGTACGCCCGATTATGATGACCGTGCTAACCATTATCATTGGGCTACTACCTATAATGCTTAGCAGTGGCACCGGTTCCGAAGTAATGCGACGAATAGCCGCGCCTATGGTGGGAGGCATGGTGAGTGCAACGGTATTGACCTTGGTTGTTATACCCGCGGTCTTTTTATTATGGAAAAGTGCGGCTTTAAAGGAATCTTAAAAATTATTATTTTCCGCAAATACACGCCAATAAAGGCAAATATAAATTTTTATAGCTTTTATTGTTCCAGTACACTAGTTAAAACTATGCACTTTCAGTGCAAGGCTTTAGCTGCTACACAATTAAAAT
>CAZYYW010000071.1:0-12125 GCA_964651445.1 uncultured Thiotrichaceae bacterium | reverse complement strand
CTGTAGTTGTCGTGTTAACTTTTAAACACGCTCTGTGAACTCTGTGGTCTCTGTGTCTATTATCTTGTCCACTCAATGTTGCACAGATTCTGTTTTAGCGTAGTCTAGCAGTATGCTAACTTTTTGCCCCGTACAAATCACGGTATAAACCATCCCGTGTAATCAGTTCCTGATGCTGTCCTTCATCGATAATTTTACCCGCGTCAAACACCAAGACCCTATCGGCTTGGCGAACAGCACTTAAACGGTGGGCAATGATTAGCGTTGTGCGGTTTTGTAAAAAAGCATGCATCGCATCATGTAATTTAGCCTCTGTTTCCGTGTCCAGTGAGGACGTTGCTTCGTCCAGAATAACCACTTTTGGATCGGCCAATATCATGCGCGCAATCGCCAGTCGCTGGCGCTGACCGCCTGACAGACGAATACCGCTACGCCCGACAATACTCTGTAACTGCTCGGGCATTTTCTCAACGGTTTCTCGCATTTGGGCAATTTCCAATGCCTGCCAGACTTGCTCATCGCTCAGCTCTTGACCCAAGCACAAATTCTGTTTGACCGTGTCATTAAACATCGCTGGCTGCTGTAAAACAGTGGCCACATTCTCTCTTACCACATCCAATCCTATCTCTTTTAAATTGACGCCGTTAAAATAAAGCTCACCTGAATCCGCCGCATACAAGCCTAAAATTATCTGCACTAATGTCGATTTACCACCACCACTGGCACCAACCAGTGCGACCTTCTCACCTTCGGCAATATTCAGACTAACGCCATCCAACACTGATAGATCTTCACCGTAAGAAAACCGTAAATTTTCAACACGTAAACCGACCGTATGTTTGTCTTTGAAAGGGTTTTGATTATGTGGATAGTCTGGTTCGCGCTGCATTTCCAGCAACTTGTTTATCCGTTCCAGAGCAGCATTAGCACTGTAATAACTGTATTGGATACCGAGAATATCCTGTATCGGCCCCATCATAAACCACAGGTAGGCATACACGGCAAACATTTCACCAATGCTCAGACCGCTAAATAAAACCACTACCATACTCAGGCCACGAAAAATTTCAAAGCCCATAAGAAAAATAAAGAATGATAAACGATTGGCAGCATCGCTTTTCCAGCCAAAGGCAATCATATTTTTTTTCAGTTGTTCTGCACGTGCGGTCACACGTTGTAGATAATGCCCTTCCCGATTGCTGGCACGTATTTGTTGAATACCGTCCAGTGTTTCACTTAACGCCTGTTGAAACAATTCAAAGGAAACATTTTCATTGCGCTTTAATTTTTTCACCCTCTTACCCATCACCATAGTGAAATAGATAACCACGGGATTCATTAACAGGATAAATAAAGCCAACTGCCAGTGCATCCATAACAACACAATGGCAATACCGATAACCGTCAGCACTGAGACAATAAATTTACTTAATGCCGCACCCAAAAAGTCATCGACCGCCCCCACATCCGTCACTAAATGAGAAGTGATGGAGCCGGAACCCACCGATTCATATTCAGCCATCGATACTTTTTGTAGATGCTGCAACAATCCCAAACGAATGCGGTAGGTCACACCTTTGGCGACGCGAGTAAATTCGCGCGTCTGCCAAACCGATAAAAATAAGGCAATCAGACGCAACAATATTGAAAGCGCCATCACAATAAGGATAATACTGACCGGCGTTAACCACTCGGAGGGAAAGACCGAGCCCAGCATGGCAATCACTCTCCCTGGCTTTTCCAACAAAACCTCATCAACCAGCAACGGCATTAACAGGGGTACCGGCACACTAACCAAAGCCGTGAAGATGGCAATAATATTGGCTAGCACTAACGGTTTCTTATGCTGCTTAACAATGGCAAATATGCTTTTCCATGTGTATCCAGACACATGGTTACTACTCAGATTTTCAGTTAAGCTTGACGATTTCATAAGCAAACACATTCTACGGTATTTTTTCACGCGCAAAGAAAATTTCTACCGGCATTTTCATACGCCAGAAAAAGTTCCCGATACTACTGTAGTTATGCTGTAGATAAGCGTAGACGGAGGTATTTGCAACGTGTCTTTAACCGACGCATCCTGTAAAATCAGACGGAATAATTTTCCGTCTATTAAAGACCCCGCAGACAACCATGACAACCACACATACAAAACTTAAAGCCTTTATTTTCGATGTCGATGGCACACTTTCTAATACCGAACGTGATGGTCACCGGGTGGCTTTTAATCAGGCATTTGATGAGCTTGGCATTCGCTGGCACTGGGACGTTGAAACCTACGGCAAATTACTAGCAGTCACTGGCGGTAAAGAGCGTATAAAATTTTACATTGATTCATTTCTCAACAAACATGACATACCCGAAGGCATGGTGCAACAGATACCCGCCCTGCATGCAGCAAAAACACGCCACTACACCCAATTACTCGCTACCGGCGCGATACCATTACGCCCCGGCGTGGAACGTTTAATTTTACAAGCAAGACAACGCGGCTACCGCCTTGCCATCGCCACGACAACGACTCCCGCCAATGTTACAGCCCTGCTAACGCATACCTTAGGCAAAGATTCTATCGATTGGTTCGAGGTTATTGCTGCCGGTGACATTGTGCCCGAAAAAAAACCAGCACCTGACATTTTCCAGTACGCAATCAGCAAACTCAAACTGTCCGCTGAAGAATGCATTGCCTTTGAAGACTCTGAAAATGGCATTAAATCCTCTGTTGCTGCCAATTTAAAAACCATCATCACGATAAATGATTACACGGTAGATCATGATTTCTCACACGCCGTAATTGTCCTTAACCATATGGGTGAAGCAGATCTGCCTTTCTCCGTTATAGCGGGTGAAATCGATAACACGACTTTTCTCGACTGTGATCTAATTGAAAAACTGCATCAGCAAGCATGAACGCCACACAATCTCTGATTCAGCATTTTGCTTGACCTCAGCCTATTAGAAGTTACTGCCTACATTTTGACCGGTGCCAGCGCCGGTTTTGCTGCAGGTTTATTCGGCATTGGTGGTGGTTTGATAATCGTACCTGTGCTGTTTTTTATTTTTTCTACACAGCCACACGACAGCCAATACTTGATGCAAATGGCGCTGACAACCTCCCTCGCCAGTATTGTTATCACCTCAATATCGTCAACCTACGCACACCACAAAAAACAGGCGGTCTTATGGCCGATAGTGCTGCTACTCAGTCCCGGTATGGTTGCTGGTGCATGGTTCGGCGCTTGGTTTGCTTCTTCTATCGATGGTGATCGCCTGAAAGTATTTTTTATCTTTTTTGAAATCACCGTGGCGATTAGCCTGCTACTGAAAAAGCAGGCAATACACCACAACACTACCATCAAAAAAACCACCGCCGTCATCGGCGGCAGTTTTATTGGCTTTCTCTCCACACTACTGGGGATTGGCGGCGGCACCCTGACCGTGCCTTTTTTACACTGGTTTAATATAACAATGCGAAAGGCTGTTGCCACTTCAGCAGCCTGCGGTTTCCCGATAGCACTTATCGGCACCCTGTCCTACGTTTATGCCAGTTATGGGCTAAACACTAACGGTACTCATAACATTGGTTACTTGCAGTATGATGCACTATTGTTTATCGCCGGCAGTAGCTTTGTATTTGCGCCATTGGGGGCAAAACTTGCGCACCGTATTTCTGAAAACACGCTCAGACTTAGTTTCGCCTTTATACTTTTTGCACTTGCCTTCAGCATGCTGTTCGGATAAAGACCTTACCGGCGGCTGATAAAAGTCTAGACCACCTCTGAATAAGATGAAAACTTTTCCATTTAGCGATAGGATACGGGGTAAGCATTTAGAGTTCCTTCATTAATTGCTACCGACAATATTTATGGACATTAAAACTACCGCCGATAATCCGCTACTGACCTACATGCTGTACATCAGCTTGAGCTGTTTGTTTGTCGCATTTTTAAATATTGTCCATATGACATACGCCCTGAAAATAAACATCACCGCTGCCTCTTTCATTATTCCAGCTTTAACCGGTGTTATATTTGGCTACTTGCTCGCCCACATTAAACTCTTAAGCCGAAAACTGAGTACACTTGCCTACACTGACTCACTAACCAATATTTATAACCGCCTGCATTTCGCGCATTTTCTTGATATAGAAATAGACAAGATAAAACGTTACGGCGGAACTTTTTCTATTATTTTTTTTGACCTTGACCATTTTAAAGCCGTAAATGACAACCACGGTCATCAATGCGGTGATGAAGTGCTGGAAAAAATAACCGATATTGTTAGTAAAGCAAACCGCAAGGCTGATATTTTCGCCCGTTATGGTGGCGAGGAATTTATCATCTTAGCGCCGGAAACCAACCTCAGCGGCGCCTTGATTCATGCCGAACGGCTGCGTAACGATATAGAGAAACATGTTTTTGAAAATGTCGGTCAGGTTACCAGCAGTTTCGGCGTCACTGAATTTATTACCGAAACAGATGATGAAGAAAGTCTGTTTGAACGTGTTGATATCGCTTTGTACACAGCGAAGGAGAATGGCAGGAACAGAGTTGAAAAGGCTTAAAGGCAGTTGGCAGTAATTATATAAAAATCGTTTTTAACTACAGACTAGCAACTTAACATTGCTTTTTATAAGCCAGGTCCAGTTGCTTGGCTGCTCGCACTTCATCCAAACGCTTCACCGGCAGAGTCTGCGGTGCTGCGTGTAAGATTTCAGGATTGTTTTCTGCTTCATGTTTAATCTGTTCCAGTGCATCCATAAAACCATCCAGTGCTTCTTTGGATTCAGACTCTGTGGGTTCTATTAATAAACACTCTGGCACCAGCAATGGAAAGTAGGTGGTTGGCGCGTGATAACCTAAATCCAAAAGTCGTTTAGCAAAGTCCATCGCCGAAACATGAAAATCACGGGCTTCATTTTTTAAGGTAATAATAAATTCATGGCTGGCACGGCGATTGTCGATAGCCAATGTAAAACCACGACGTTTTGCTTCGGCCATCATGTAATTTGCATTCAAGGTAGCAAACTCGGCCACCCGCACCATACCTTCACGACCAAGAAAACGCATGTAGATATAAGCCCGTATTAACACACCCGGGTTGCCCATGAATGCCGACAGTCGACCAATACTTTGTGGGCAGTCCTTTGCTGTTAAATATCGGTAGTTGTTTTCTTCTTTAGTCACCACCGGCAGTGGTAAGAAGGGTATCAAGCGCTCGGCAACACCAACTGCACCCGAACCGGGGCCACCACCACCATGTGGGGTAGAAAATGTTTTATGCAAATTAGAGTGAATAACGTCAAACCCCATATCACCAGGGCGAATTTTTCCTAAGATGGCATTTAAATTGGCACCATCGTAATACAACAAACCACCGGCATCGTGAATCACCTTGGCAATGGCTTCGATATTTCGTTCAAACACGCCAAGAGTCGATGGATTGGTCAACATTAAACCGGCAGTTTGTGGTCCTACTGCTTGCTTGAGTGCCTCAATATCCACATCGCCATTATCCAGTGTGGTAATTTCACGCACTGTAAAACCACACATTACGGCTGTTGCTGGGTTAGTACCATGTGCCGCATCTGGCACCAGAATTTCTTTACGTGCGTCATCACCGCGCGATTTGTGATAAGCATCAATCATCGCCACGCCGGCAAACTCACCTTGTGCGCCCGCCATTGGTGCCAGTGAAAAGGCTGCCATGCCGGTTACTTCGCACAGCATTGATTGCAGTTCATGCATGCATGCAAGGAAACCCTGATTTTTCGCATCCGGCGTTAACGGGTGGACATTTAAAAAGCCCGGCAGCATCGCTAAGGTATTACAGGCACGTGGGTTGTACTTCATGGTACAAGAACCCAGCGGATAAAATTCAGTGTCGATGGAAAAATTTTTCTGCGACAAACGTGTGTAATGTCGCACTGCTTGCAACTCGGAAACTTCGGGCAATGCTGCACTTTTTTGGCGCAGTAAATTTTCTGGGATAGTGCTTATCGATGCTTTGCTTGTTGGCGACTGCGGTGCGCCCTTACGACCGCTGGAAGAATGTTCAAAAATTAACATTATGCACTCTCCGCCAATGTTGCTGTACCGACTTTTTCAGCTGAGAGCGTACTGCTCAACACGTCCTGCATAGCTCGAACATAAGCATCAATATCTTCATGGTTGCGCATTTCAGTGGTGCAAACCAAAATTGCATTACCTAATTCAGGGTAATCCAGAGACAGGTCGTAGCCGCCCAGAATGTTCCTGTCCATTAACGCGGCTAACACTTCAGCCGCCGGTTTAGCCAATTGCAATACGGTTTCATGAAAATGCATACCGGTAAATATTTTGTTCACACCCTCTAAGCCGGTAAGCTTCGCGACCAGATTATTGTTGTTTTCAAAACAGGCAGCGGCAGTATTTTCCAGCCCTTGTGCGCCCTGTATCGCCATATAAATAGTAGAGGCGGTGACCACCAGTCCTTGATTGGTACAGATATTTGATGTCGCCTTGGAGCGGCGAATATGCTGTTCACGCGCCTGCAAGGTTAAAACAAAACCTTCCTTGTCATCTAAATCAACAGTGCGACCAACGATACGCCCCGGCATCTGTCGAACTAACGCCTTCTTGCAACAGAGCAAGCCATAATAAGGGCCGCCCGCAGACATTGGCGCGCCTAGCGGTTGACCATCTCCACAAGCGATATCGGCGCCCATGCAGCCATTAATCGTATTGTTGTCGTCACCCCAGTTGCCCGGCGGTTTCAACACCGCTGCCGCTAGCGGATTAATTACAGCGATGAGCATAATATTATTTTCATGCGCCCAGTCAGTGATCGCATCCACATCTTCCAGACAACCGAAAAAGTTTGGCTGCTGCAATACTAGCGCCGTAATATCACCGCCTTCTTCACTTACCTGCTGCTTAATTTGTTGCAAACTGACAGTGCCTGTATTCGAATCATAAGGCACCTCCACTAATTCAATCTGCTGACCTTGCACAATCGTCAACGCGGTTTTTCGATACACCGGGTTAACCGTGGTTGGCATTAATATTTTTCGCGATTTTGATTTACGGTTTGCCCGCACCGACATCAAGATAGCTTCTGCCAATGAGGAAGCGCCGTCATACATCGATGCATTCGACACCTCCATTGCTGTCAGCGCTGTCATCATGCTCTGGAATTCGTAAGTCAGCTGCAGTGTGCCTTGTGATGCTTCTGCCTGATAGGGCGTGTAGGCACTGTAAAATTCACCACGGGTAGTAATTTCCCAAACCGCCGCTGGGATATGATGGTGATACGCCCCCGCGCCCAAAAAGCAAATGGCCGCGCTACTCTCACTAGCACGTTGATGCATCAAACGTGAGATTTCCATCTCGTTCATGCCTTCGGGTATTGCCGACAATTCAACAGCACGCAAATGCGCCGGAATTTCATCAAATAAATCATCAACGCTGGAAACACCAATGGTGTCCAGCATGGACGTAATTTCTTTTTCTGTGTGGGGAATGAAAGGCATGTTTAAAAGCGGTCTTTGGTCGTTAGCTGTGATTTAATGCTCGTTTGTCTTGCGTCCTTTGATCAATAACCAACGACCAATGACAAACAACTATTGTTAGTTTATTCGTCAATTTCCGCCTGATAGGCATCTGCATCCATCAAGTCATCAAATTCGTTGGCGGAGGCTTTTACTTTAAACAACCAACCGTTGTCATAAGGCGAGTTGTTGATAATTTCAGGTTCATCAGCCAGTGCTTCGTTTATCTCAACAATTTCACCACTAACTGGCATGTAAACATCGGAGGCCGCTTTTACTGATTCAACCACGCAGCATTCATCACCTGAAACAAAGTCCGAACCTGTTTCGGGTAATTCAACAAATACCAAATCACCCAGCAATGCCTGCGCATGGTCGCTAATGCCAACGGTAATCAAACCATCATCTTCCATGCGTAACCACTCATGTGATTTTGTGTATTTTAATTCTGAAGGGACTTCACTCATTACTTATCTCCGATATCTCTCTTTACATTAACGTTGCCAAGAACGGTGCAATTCGCTGCAAGCTGTGTTTTCTTGGACTGCGATTATACCCTCACTTCCAGCAACAACGGAACCGAGGTCACGATACAAGCCACTATACCGCTTTACCATCACGTACAAAAACCGGTTTTACCACCGATGCTTGCAGCAACTTACCACGAATTTCCACCTCACAGCTATCACCAATCTCTACCGGCACACGTGCCAGCGCAATGGATTTTTGCAGGCTGGGGGAAAAGGTGCCGCTGGTTATTTCACCACTAAGTCGCTGCCCATCGTGATCAACAAAAACAGTTTGATGGCCGCGTAAAACGCCGCGATCTTGCAGCACCAGCCCAACCATTTTTTGTTTCACGCCGTCGGCTTTTTCTTGTTCAAGCACGGCTCGACCAATAAAATCTCTATTTTCTGGTTGCAAAGCAACCGTCCACGTCAGGCCCGAAATCAGCGGCGAGGTGTCTTCGGTCATGTCATTGCCATATAAATTCATGCCAGCCTCAAGCCTTAAAGTATCACGCGCACCCAAACCACAGGGTTTTACGCCCGCCTGTGCCAGCTTATCCCAAAGCGCGGGGGCTTCTGCTAGCGGTAACATGATTTCGAAACCATCTTCGCCGGTATAGCCGGTACGACCAACAAACCAGTCGCCACTGTCGGCGCCAAAAAAGCGTTGCAACGGTGCCGCTGCCTCCACCACATCAAGCGGCAGCACAGCAAGCGCTTTTTCACGCGCTTGCGGGCCTTGCACCGCAATCATTGCTAAATCATTCCGCGCATTCACCGCAACATTAAATGCTGTTGCATGTTGCTTAAACCATGCCAAATCTTTTTCAGCCGTCCCTGCATTTACCACCACACGGTACCAATTGTCTGCCATGTAATACACAATTAAATCATCGATAACGCCGCCGTTTTCGTTAAGCATGCAGCTATACAATGCCTTGCCGCTTTCACCCAGTTTGGCGACATCATTGGCCAGCAGGTACTGCAGAAAACCCTTAATGTCACCCGCCGTATTATCGCTATCTTTGTTTTCGTCTATGGTTAAATCAACAATAACCATGTGTGAAACATCAAACATGCCGGCGTCTGTGCGCACTTGGTGGTGCTCATCAATTTGCGAGCCATAGTTCACGGGCATTTGCCAGCCGGCAAAATCAACGATTTTCCCCTGGTACTCAACATGCTTATCAAAAAGAACGGTTTTATTGCTCATAGTATTTATAGTCAAAGTATTATGGTCAAAGTTTTGCTATCAAAAAATGACAAGACGCGGATTTTACATGGTTTATGCCTTCAGAGTCCCGATAAAAAACAGTGTTACTACTGAACCGTATAAACGAGTGGGGGTACCGTTATTTTTTATAGACACTGAGACCACAGAGGTCACAGAGTTATCGTTTATAACGTCTAACAGATTCACCAATCTTGATGCTATTGAGGTTTATCTGCCTGTAGTAGTTGTGTTAACTTTAAACACGCTCTGTGAACTCTGTGGTCTCTGTGTCTATATATCTTGTCCACTCAATGCGGCATAGACACCGTTTACAGTATGTCTTTAGTAAGACGTATCCTTTTCATTTGGTTCGCTAAATAATTTAACTTTTCTCAGGCAGAACAATCAAACCCCCAGCGCCTGCCGGATAAGGCGGTATTTCACAGCAGGTAGATGGTCAACCAGTGACAGTCCGGCATTGCGGATTTCTGAAAGCACAACATTTTCATTGCCAAACAGTTCTTTAAAACCCGTCATCGAAACTTCCATTAGTTGATTGGCACCTTTACGCTGGCGCTGATATTTCGACAGCGTATGCAACGCTGCCCACTGTCTACCCGCTTTTTTTGCGGCGCAGATCACTTCAGCCAGCGCGGCGGTATCTGCAATACCCAGATTCGCTCCTTGACCGGCTAAGGGATGAATACTGTGCGCGGCATCACCGATTAATGCCAAGCCCGGTTTCACATAATCTGACGCATGACCATGCCCCAGCGGGAACAAAAACCGCTGGCTAACACTATTAATTTCGCCCAATTTATACTCGCTGGCTTGTGCCAAAGATGCACAGAAACTTTTATCGTCTAACGCCATTTTCTCTTTCGCGGCAGCTTCGTCCAGCGACCATACAATGGAACATTCACCATTGTATAGCGGCAGAAATGCCAATGGCCCGGTCGGCATAAAACATTGCCATGCTGTATTCTGGTGGGGCTCACTGGTACTCACATTACACACCAAACCCTGCTGCTGATAACTATGCTGCTGGCGTTCAATCGACGCAATCTGCCTAACTTTTGAATTCGCCCCATCCGCACCAACCAACAAAGTAGCACGCAGTTGTTTGCCGGAACGCAGATAAAGCGTACTGCGGCCTTGCCCACTTTCAGCGGCAGAATAATCTATTTCGGTAATGTCTTCTGGGCATAGATGATGTATGTTATCAGCAGCCAAAACGGTTTCCAGTAACAATTGTTGCAGTACGTTATTTTCGATAATAGCGCCCAACTCAGTCACGCCCAACTCAGCACTATCGAACTGAATTTGCCCGACACCGCTGGCATCCCAGACAAACATCGATTCAAACGCGCAGGCACGCGGCGGTAATATTGAGCGCCATACGCCAGCTTGTTTAAACTGTTGCAAAGCGAAGCGATTGATTGCCGATACGCGGCAGTCCGGTTGCTCGGAAATCGGTTTTATTGATTGACGCTCGACCACTGCCACCGAAAAATCTGTACCGGCTAACTCACAAGCTAAACTTAAACCAACAATACCGCCGCCAACGATGACGACATCAAAGTCATCATCACTCTTTCGAGAAGTCATAGGCGCAAACCCCGGCTCAAACGAGACAGGCGACTATCACGCCCTGCCGACAAACCCATGCTATGCAACGCCAGTTGATGTTTAACATCAGGCAGTAAATCCACCAGCAGTAAACTCAAGGCGCGCATATGCGCTAAGGGCACAATGGCGTTAGAAAAGGTTTTTACCAAAACATCGGTAAACCAGTAAACCCTGTTTACATCCGATTGGCGCTGCGTGGCATACTGTTGCAACAAAAGCGAGCAGCCAATGTCTTCAGCCTTGCGCTGATTATCGACAATAAGCTCTGCCAGCAATGCCACATCTCTTAATGCCAGATTAAATCCTTGACCGGCAACTGGATGTACGCTGTGCGCTGCATTGCCGATAATAGCTACCCGTCCTTGTCTCATTTGTGTTGCTGACTGCAAAAATAATGGATAAATCTGTCGCTTGCCAATTTTTTTAATCTGCCCTAAACGATATCCAAAACGCTGTTGCAGCTCTACCATAAAATCGTCTTCAGTCAGCGCGTACAAATGCTCTGCCTGTTTCGGCTTTAAGGTCCAAACCAGAGAACAGCGATTTTGCGTCATCGGCAGCAATGCCAATGGGCCGGTGTCAGTAAAGCGCTCATAGGCAGTGTTGTTGTGTTTTTTACCGACAGTAATATTGGTGATTAATGCCGACTGTTGATAATCTTTGCGACTGCTGCCGATATTAAGCAACTGCATTACTTTTGAATGATTACCGTCTGCCGCGACCAGCAATGCGGCGGTTAAAATTTGTTTTTTTCCAGCCTGAAGGATTTCGATTGAAACTTCGCCATGCTCAGTTCCTTGCTGCAATGCAACCAGTTCTGCGGGACAAAACAACTGGGTGTCTTCCGACTGCTCGATGACAGCATGTAACTGTTGGCCGATATTGCGATTTTCCAGCACATAACCCAGAGCTTCGACGCCTTCTTGCTGTTTGGTCAACCGACTAACACCGAAGTGTCCACGGTCAGAGATGTGAATGGTATTGATCGCTTCCGCCAACGGTGATAGCACCGACCATAATCCCATCGCCTCAAAAATACAGCGACTGCCATAGGAAAGCGCAACCGTGCGGTCGTCATAACTAGGCTGCGCATCATTATTCACCGCAAAGGCTTCGACCACTGCAATTTTTAGCTTGGTTTTTAACTCGGCACTTTGCAAGGCGCAAGCCAGACTGGCACCGGCGAGACCGCCGCCGATAATGATCAAATCAAAGTGTGTATCAGTGGTCTGTTTCATTTAGT
>CAZYYW010000070.1:0-12288 GCA_964651445.1 uncultured Thiotrichaceae bacterium | reverse complement strand
AGTTTAAGCATCAAGGAAAAAATGTGCATTTCATGTCGCCTAGTGTGTCCATGTGTTCCACCATGTTTCGAATCGATCCACCACACATGGCATGGGTGTTGGAAAATCTGGTTGATGGCAATGTGGTCAATCAGGTTAGCGTGCCCAGCGATGTCGCCACGCAGGCAAAACTGGCGCTCGCTCGCATGCTGGACGTTTCCCCTTAACACCGCCAGCCCGGTTTTTGGTAATGCGTGAAGCAGTCGTTTTAGTTCATGGTTTGTGGAGCGTCGCGGGTGTCGATCTGCTGCGCTTGCGCAATCGTTTGAACAATGCTGGTTATAAGTGCCATATGTTCAATTACCATGTCTGGGGCAAGCCGCCGTCAGAAATTGCGCTTAAGTTGGAAAAATTCATCAAAAAAATCGATGCTCCCATGGTGCATATCGTGGCACACAGCTTTGGTGGCATCATCACTTTGCATTTGTTTGACCAGTTTTCTTTTGCTATAAAAGGTCGCATCGTTTTACTGGCATCACCGGTAAATGGCAGTGCCGTGGGTAAACGTATTAATGCGCACCCAATGACACGCTGGGTGCTGGGGCAAAGCCACGTCAATGGTTTGTCTGGCGATGTACCCGGATGGAAAGGCTGGCAGGATATCGGCATTATTGCAGGTAACATACCTATTGGCCTAGGATTGGTCACCGGTGGCCCCGACCTACCACATGATGGCACCGTTTCCGTCGAAGAAACTGAATTAAAAGGTGCTACCGATGCGTTGATCGTGCGTGAGAGTCATCTGAGTATTTTGATGTCGGGTTCGGTTGCCGCGCAGGTGGTCGTGTTTTTGCAAACAGGGGCGTTCGATCAGGACACAATGACACCATTGTTTGAAGCTGAACCGGCATAAACTCTTAGCCGCCATCTTCGTGCAATGATAGACTTAGTAAATAAAACTCAACCACTATGCACTGAAAGTGCATAGGTTGTTTTAATAATGACTAAAAGTCATTTTGTCTGGTTTTTTCGACACAGAGACCACAGAGAAAAACATGCTACTTATCTGCCTGTGTATCGCCTTCCTGTACAATGCACACAGACAGGCTTATCTTACCTCTGTGTTCTCTGTGCGCTCTGTGTCAATAAAAAAGGTGAGTAGTAGCTAAAGCCTTGCACTGAAAGTGCATAGTTTTAACTAGCGTACTGGTACAATAAAAATATCAAAAAAAGAGAGAACGGATGGCAGGCAACAGTAAATCTGTTATATCAATTTTATGTACTCGTACCATGAGATTAAATCTCCGACAGCCGCTATCTCACAGCTGCTAGTCGTTTAGTGAGCTCTTGCTGCAAGTGAAAGAAAAAACGCGCATTATTGGCATCGACCCCGGCTCGCGCTGCACTGGTTACGGGGTAATTGACAGCGATGGTTTACGCCACAAATATGTGGCCAGCGGATTTGTGAAAATCACCGGTGATGAACTGCCAGAACGCTTGGGCATGATCTTCGAAGAAATTAGTCTGATTATTGAAAAATGGCAGCCAAAGACCATGGGTATTGAGCAGATTTTTATGAATAAAAATGTGGATTCTGCGTTCAAACTTGGGCAAGCACGGGGTGCGGCGATCTGTGCGGGGACCCATGCAAAACTAGATGTAGGCGAGTATTCACCGCGGGCAATAAAAAAAGCCGTGGTTGGTAATGGGGCGGCCGATAAAAAACAAATTCAACAAATGATGAAAATATTATTAAAACTTGATTTTCAGCCGCAAAGCGACGAGGCGGATGGCTTGGCAATTGCTGTTTGCCATGCCAACCATATGCAGATGAAAATTCTTGGTATTGCCACCAAAGTTCGTGGCGGCCGATGGCGCTAGTGAGTAATTTGATGAACAAGATTTCGATGAATAAGATAGAGAAAAATTTAGTGCGCATAAAGAGCGAGAAGGTTGTGGCATCATGATAGGACGTTTGCAGGGCACACTGCTGGAAAAACAGCCACCAACACTACTGCTCGATGTGCAGGGTGTAGGTTATGAGTTAGAGGCGTCGATGTCGACGTTTTACCACTTACCTGAATGCGGTGAAAATATCGTGTTGCACACACATTTAGTGGTGCGAGAAGATGCACAGTTACTCTATGGTTTTTATTCTTTGAGCGAACGTTTCATGTTTCGTAGTTTGATCAAAATCAGTGGTGTTGGCCCTAAACTGGCATTGACGATTCTCTCCGGCATGAGCGCTGAAGATTTTACCCGCTGCATCGTAGAAGAAGACAGCAAGTCGTTAATCAAGCTGCCAGGTGTAGGCAAAAAAACCGCTGAACGTCTGGTTATCGAATTGAAAGATCGGCTGCAAAAAGAGGATGCCATTTCACTGTCAGGTGGTTCGGGGAGTAGTGCCGGCAAAATTGAAAGGCAGGTTAGCCCAGTGAATGACGCGGTCAGCGCATTGATTTCTCTGGGTTACAAAGCGCAGCAAGCCAGCCAGATGGTGCGTGATCTGGACGTGGAAGACAAATCGACAGAAGAAATTATTCGCGCAGCACTGCAAGGAGGTGCTTAAGTGAGCGATAACCCGGTATTATCCGCAGAAAGCGTGGATGGCGAAGTTGCTATCGACCGCGCCATTCGGCCACAATATCTAAAAGACTACCGTGGTCAGCCGGCAGTCACCGAGCAGCTGGAAATTTTTATTCCGGCAGCGAAAGCGCGTAATGAAGCATTGGATCATATCTTGTTTTTTGGCCCGCCCGGTTTAGGCAAGACCACGCTGGCGCACATTGTTGCCAATGAAATGGGTGCCACTTTGCACTCCACCTCTGGTCCAGTACTGGAAAAACAAGGGGATCTAGCGGCACTGTTGACCAACCTTGAAGCGCACGATGTGCTTTTTATCGATGAGATTCATCGTTTAAGCCCAGTGGTTGAAGAAGTTTTATACCCGGCGATGGAAGATCATCAGTTGGACATAATGATCGGCGAAGGCCCAGCGGCACGTTCCATCAAATTGGATCTGCCGCCGTTTACACTGGTGGGTGCGACCACCCGTGCTGGCTCATTAACATCCCCCTTACGTGATCGCTTTGGCATCGTGTTACGCCTTGATTTTTATGGTTTTGATGACTTGTGTTATATCGTGAAACGCTCATCAGACATATTAAATGTGCCGATTGATGATGCCGGTGCAAGCGAAATCGCGCGCCGCGCGCGGGGCACACCTCGTATTGTTAATCGCCTGTTACGTCGAGTGCGTGATTACGCCCAGGTTAAGGGCGATGGCAGTGTCAATGAAGAGGTGGCAAATAAAGCGCTGGAACTATTAAAAGTTGACCCTTTGGGTTTTGATATAATGGATCGACGTTTACTGCTTGCCATTATCGAAAAATTTAATGGTGGCCCGGTTGGTGTGGAAAACCTAGCAGCGGCTATCGGTGAAGAGCGCGAGACTATTGAAGACGTCATTGAGCCTTACTTGATTCAGCAGGGTTATTTAATGCGTACGCCCCGAGGGCGAATTGCAACGGCTAATGTATACCGGCATTTTGGTTTACATGCACCCGATAATGTAATGGGCAAGACAGGCTCTGAACTTGTGCAAGAGCCAGAGTTGTTTAAGTAAAATTTTTTAGGGTCTTGAGTGGACAAGATAATAGACTCAGACGACTGCATGGAAGCAGAAGGTAGGGTAACGCATGGAGCAGTTACCGAGACCACAGAGTTCACAGAGCGTATTTAAAGTTACGTACGACGACTAGAAGGGTTGCAGATAAACCTCAATAGCATCAAGATTGGTGATCTATTGAAAGTTATAAACGATAACTCTGTGACCTCTGTGACCTCTGTGGTCTCTGTGTCTATAAAAAATAACGGTATACCCACACAATTATGGCATAGAGCCATTTTTTAAAACAAAATACCTGTAAGTACAATAATAATAAAACAGAAAATGAAAGTACAGCAAAAGGAATTTTCTTGGCCAGTACGTGTCTACTACGAAGATACCGATTCGGGCGGCGTGGTTTATTACGCTAATTATCTAAAATTTATGGAGCGTGCGCGTACAGAGCTTTTACGCAGCATTGGCTTCGAACAGGACAAAATACAACAAGAGCTGGGGATTATATTTGCGGTACACAGTGCCAATATTCAATATAAAAAACCAGCCAGATTTAATGACGAGTTAAACGTGGTTACATCGATTACTGCACTGGGAAAAGCCAGCATACATTTTAAACAATCTGTTTTTCTGCAAGCCTCTTCTCATGCCGATTATAATGCTGATCCTAATGTAGATGCAAAAGCAATTTTGTTATCGGATGCTGACATTAAGATAGCCTGCTTGAATGCAGATAAGTTCAGTCCGCAGAGTATCCCCGTGTCAATTATTAAAATTATCAATCAGGAGTTTTTTTGTGGAAGCTGAAATGTCACTGTTTTCGTTGGTCGCGGAAGCAAGTATATTGGTACAGATCGTCATGTTGATATTGCTGAGTGCCTCAGTGTTGTCGTGGGTTATTATTAGCATGAAATATAAAACGCTGAAACTGGCAAAAGCAGAAGCGATACGTTTTGAGGATCAGTTCTGGTCGGGTATCAATCTGTCAGACCTGTATCAGCAGGTAAAACGCAAAGCTGAAACCCGTCGCGGCATTTCGCGAATTTTTGAAATGGGTTTTGCCGAATATATCCGTACCCATAAAAATAAAAGCAGTGCCAATACGGAAATGATGCTGGCAAGTGTGCAACGCAGTATGAAAGTAGCGGTGGCGCGAGAAGAGGATTTCCTCGACTCCCATTTGTCAGTATTGGCAACCATCGGTTCGATTAGTCCCTATATTGGATTATTCGGAACCGTGTGGGGCATTATGCGCTCATTTATTGCGCTCGGTTCAGTAGAACATGCCAGCCTTGCCATGGTTGCGCCCGGTATTGCCGAAGCGTTGATAGCAACAGCGATGGGTCTGTTTGCCGCCATACCTGCGGTAATTGCTTACAACCGTTATGTCGAACAGGTGGATCGCTTATCCAGTAGTTATGAAAATTTCGCAGAAGAATTTGCCACTATCTTGCAGCGCCAAAGTCACGAGCAAAGTCGCGACCAAAGCGGCGGTCAAAGCAATGCTCAGAGCAGCGAGCAAAGCCGTGACCAGAGCCGCGACCGAGGCCGTGACCAGAGCCGCGATAGCGTTGAAGCCTGACAGGAAGTTGAATTATGAGTAAAAAACGCCGCGCAATGGCTGACATAAATGTCGTGCCTTACATCGATGTTATGTTGGTGCTACTAATTATCTTTATGATTACTGCACCCATCGTACAGCAGGGTGTAAAGGTGACGCTGCCAAAATTAAGCGCTAACTCTTTGCCGCCAGAGCAGTTAGAACCGCTTATATTAACGGTTAACAAGGCGGGCGATTACTTTTTAAACGTGGGCGACAATCTAAAGTCACCGCTCAGTGACGAGTTAGTGGTACAACGTGTTTCATTGGTATTACAACAAAAACCCCAAACCCCAGTACTGGTACGTGGAGATAAAGATGTCAATTATGGCGCGGTAACCACGGCCATGGTTTTATTGCAAACCGCCGGTGTTGAAAAAGTTGGTTTAATGACGGACCATCCTTGATGGGTTTGTTAGCCGATTTAAATGCTAATCAATGCCAGGTTTTAAGTAAAGAAAAATGAATGCGTCCGGTTTATTTGCTGACATAAAAAAACACCCGTGGATTCTATCGCTGGTGATTTTTTTGCATCTTGCATTAGCATTAATGTTGGGGCTAAATTTAAGTGGTAATCAGCCACCGTTAGTACCGTTGGCAAAGCAGCATAATATTATTGACGCAGTGGTGATTGATGGCCGTCAGCATGATGATCGAAAGAAGCAGAAAAAGCTGGCAGAGCAGAAAAAGATAGCGGATAAAAAAGCGGCTGAAAAGAAGGCAAAAGACAAGAAGGTAAAAGAAAAAAAAGCAGCGGAGAAAAAGGTCGCTGAAAAAAATCAACAGGTAATCGAGAAGAAAAAAGCGGCTGAGAAGAAATCACTGGCACTGGCAAAAAAGAAAGAAGTTGAGCGTAAGGAAAAGCAACAACGGGAACTTAAGATAAAACAAGAAAAAGCCAAAGTGGCTGCTGCCAAGGTGGTCGCCGACAAAAAAGCCGCAGAATTGAAAGAGAAGCAACGGCTGGAAGCAGAAAAAAAACGCCAGCGTCGAGCAGAAGAGAAGGCTGAGTTTGAACGAGCCTTGCTGGCAGAAGAAAGGCGTGAAGAAGCCGTCAGAAAACAGGCTGCACGGGTGACCAAGTTACAGGCACTGCGTCAGCAATACGTTATGCTTATCGCGCAGAAAGTTGAGAATAATTGGTTACGCCCTGCCAGCACCAGCAATGAGCAGAGTTGTGAAATAATTGTGACGCAGGCTATGACGGGTGATGTGATTGACGTTGTTTTGAAATCATGTACCAGCAATGTCGCTTTTCAGCGTTCAGTTGAACGTGCAGTGCGCAAAGCTTCCCCCTTGCCTTTACCGCCGGATCCAGAGTTGTTTGTGCGTAAAATACATTTTACATTTAAGCCGCGTTAACATAGCGACATGATTAATATTTATTGTACGTGTTCATTATAAGTTTGAAGAGAAATAATTGGTATGATTAAAAAAATAATAATTTTACTGTTTTGCCTATCCTACGGGCTGGGTTTTAGCTCATTCGCGCAAGCAGTGTTGAAAATCGACATTACAGAAGGCTTTGAAGGCGCTTTGCCGATTGCGGTTATTCCCTTCCAATGGAATGGCGGGCCTAAGGTAAAAAACAGAGATGTTTCGGCGATTGTAATGTCTGATCTTGCGCGCAGTGGGAAATTTTCCCCAGTGGCTGAAAAAGATCTAATTGCTCGTCCGCATAAACTGGCTGATGTGCATTACAAAACTTGGCGTATAGCCGGTATGGATCACATTGTTATTGGCAGTGTTAATAAACAAAGTGATGGCACATACCAGGTACAATTTCGCTTAATTGATATTCTAAAAGCCAAACAGGTATTGGGCTACAGTTTTGCTGCCACCGACAAAACGCTGCGGGATGTGGCGCATCAAATTAGTGATTATGTGTTTACCCATATTACCGGGCTGCCCGGTGCTTTTAGTACGCGCATTGCATATGTGACTCTAAAGCAAGACAAGAGCAGTTTTAGTGCGCGCTTACAGGTCTCTGATACTGATGGTTATAACCCGCAAACGCTGTTGACATCCGACCAACCGATTATGTCACCCGACTGGTCACCTGATGGTTCACAACTGGCCTATGTTTCATTTGAGGGTGGTCAAGCAGAAATATTTACCCATAACATCCGCACTGGTATTAGAAAAAGCCGTGCACGATTTAAAGGCCTTAATGGTTCGCCTGCCTGGTCGCCTGACGGTAAAAAACTGGCGATGACTTTGTCCAAAGATGGTAACCCGGAAATCTATATTTTAACGCTGGCGAATAATGCCTTGCAGCGACTAACGAACCACTGGTCGATTGACACCGAAGCCGTATGGATGCCAGATGGTAAGTCGATTATTTTTACGTCTAGCCGCAGTGGTAAACCACAATTGTATCGTCAGTCGGTACGGTCTCAAGCGAAAGCTGAACGGCTGACTTTCGAAGGCGGTTACAATGCCAGTGCCAGTATCTCCGTAGACGGTAAATCGGTCGCCTATGTCCACGGTGAAGGCAATGTTTACCGAATTGCAGTGTTAGATCTGGCGACTAGATCCTCCCGTATTTTAACTGACGGTCCTTTGGATGAATCGCCGGTGTTTGCGCCCAATAGCAGCATGATTTTATTTGCCTCACAGGAAAAGCGCCGGGCAGTACTGGCAGCGGTTTCGACGGATGGTCGTCAGAAACAGCGCTTGGCATTTAGTGATGGTGAAGTGAGAGAACCTGCTTGGGCGTTGTTGCGATATTAAGCCAAAGATTCCAAGATTGTACAAATGCGAAAAAATCGAGAGAAAACTGAAAAAACAATGAGGATGTCGAGATGAAAAAATTATTATTACTGACCATACTGGTGCTTTCGCTTGCCGCCTGTGGCGACAGAATAAAACCGGATGAAGACACTGCTGTGAGCGACGATAAAACGACCACAGATAGCAATGCAGCCGGCGCAACGGCTGGTGGCATTGATGGCGGTATGGGTATTGGTGGTGAAACGCTGGAAGGTGGAAAACTTGTTTCGTATGAGAGAGATGCCATCAACGACGTTAACAATGTGCTCTCAGAAAAAGTTGTTTATTTCGCCTTTGACAGCAACGAAGTCGCCGATGATTTCGTCTCACTGGTAAAACATCATGGCAGATACTTGTCGTTTAATGGTGATGCTAGTGTTCGTCTGGAAGGTCACGCGGATGAACGTGGCACACGTGAATATAACATTGCGCTGGCAGAAAGACGTGCGCAATCAGTTAAACAGTTGATGTTGTATGAAGGTGCCAGTAATGATCAGATTTCGATTATCAGTTATGGCGAAGAAAAGCCAAAAGCCTTTGGTCATGATGAAGAAGCCATGAGTCTGAATCGCCGTGTTGAGATTGTTTATTAATGAAGCATACTTTGCGATACAATACTGCGCTATCGTGATTCTTGGGAAATAGAGCGAATGAACAATGAGATGAAACTGGGTGATAGGGTGCCTGATGAAGTGACAGCCGGTAGTCTGGCAGCAGGCAACGTTCGTGTAAACGTTGCTCTTGGCTTGAAAGTTGGCCTGTTATTATGCGGCGTGTTGGCAGCGGTTAATGCCTTTGCCGCTGACACTAGCCTTGCTGCGCTAAGCGACCAGCAACGTATCATGCGCCTTGAGCGTTTGGTGAGTTCTGAGGTTTTGCGTGAACAGTCGCAAACAATACGCTCGTTACGAGAAGAAATTGCAGCGTTACGTGGGAAACTTGAGCAACAGGAGTTTGAGCTGGAAAGCATGCAGCAACGGCAGCGGAATCTATACCTTGATATGGATCGACGTATTAACAACGTAGAAGCGGGTGGCCGCCAGAGTAGCCGAACGGTTGCGCCGGTACCGCCACCAGTACAATCTGCGGTGCCGTCATCGGCTACAAGTGTGACCGCAGCAGTTGCCGGTGATGTCGACGGACAGGTGGCTTATTCAGCCGCTTTTTCTCTGCTCAAAGAAGGTCAGTATGCACAATCGATTATATCCTTCGAAAGTTTTAAGGGGCATTTTCCAAACAGTAAATTTGCGGATAACGCACAATACTGGCTGGCTGAGGCAAACTATGTTTCGCGCGATTATAAAAGGGCGTTAGCCGAGTTCCAGCAGTTGATATCACAGTATCCCAACAGCTCTAAAAATCCCGGTGCGCGGTTAAAGATTGGTTATGTTTATTTTGAACTAAAGAACTGGTCAGCCGCGCGTAATGCGCTGCAACAGGTAGTCGCAATGCACCCTGATACCACAGTAGCGAAAAAGGCAAAAGAACGCATGCAGCGCATGAAGCGCGAAGGGCATTAGGCGTAACATTTCCTAACGCTAATGCCAAAACAAGTACCAAAGCAAGCACCAAAGCAAGCACCAAAGCAAGTGGTGCCTTCTACGCGCCTTAAAATCACTGAAATTTTTTATTCGCTACAAGGCGAAGCGCGTAATGTGGGCTTGCCTACAGTGTTTGTTCGCCTTACCGGTTGTCCCTTGCGCTGTGATTATTGTGATACGGCTTATGCCTTTTCCGGTGGTGAATGGATGCAGATAAACGCCATTCTCGATACTGTCAAACAATACAAAACCTCGCACATTACAGTAACCGGCGGTGAACCACTGGCGCAGAAAGGCTGCATCGAGTTACTGAAACAACTGTGTGATCTGGATTATGACGTATCACTGGAAACCAGTGGTGCCATATTGCTTACCGACGTTGACCAGAGAGTCATCAAGATAGTGGATGTGAAGACACCGGCTTCAAAGGAGAGTGACAAAAACAAGTTTGAAAATTTTGCCATGCTCAATACCCACGACCAGGTAAAGTTTGTCATCTGTGACGAAAATGACTATCTTTGGAGCAAACAGATACTGACGCAGCATAAGCTCGAAGAAAAATGTGAAATATTATTTTCACCCTGCCATCAACAGTTGCCGGAAACTACACTGGCAAACTGGATATTAAAAGATCAACTCAATGTGCGCTTTCAGTTCCAGTTGCATAAATTTTTGTGGGGAGACAAACCCGGTGTTTGATGCTTTACTTGTTTCTGCGCTGACAGTGCAATCCATTCAATATACTAGGGTGCATCATGATTAGACTTCACCGCCATGTCTGAAATCAATAACAAGCCCGTCGCGATTGTGCTTTTATCGGGCGGGCTTGATTCCGCTACGGTGCTGGCTATCGCAAGCCAAACGTTTGATTGCCATGCAATCTGTTTTGATTACGCGCAGCGCAGCCAGTCCGAAATTAGTGCGGCGCGAGAACTGGCGACACGCTATGCGCTTAGTTTTCAGCTTATTCATATCGACCAAGGCGTGATGGCTGGATCAGCGCTGACAGATGATTCTATCGCAGTGCCGGAGGTGTCACCTGACGCTTCTGGCGACGCTGAGAGCGACATTATCCCTGTGACCTATGTGCCTGCCAGAAATACCCTGTTTTTATCCTATGCGCTAGCCGTTGCCGAAGTAAAGTCGGCACAGGCCATTTTCATTGGCGTGAATGCGGTGGATTATTCGGGATACCCGGATTGTCGGCCAGAATTTATTCGTGCTTATGAAACAATGGCGAATCTAGCGACGAAAGCTGGCGTTGAAGGCAAGCAATTGACTATACACACGCCGTTAATCGATAAAAGTAAAGCTGAAATCATCCGCCTTGGTGGTGAATTGGATCTAGATTATGCACTTACGGTGTCTTGCTACCAGGCAAATGAACGAGGTGAGGCCTGTGGCAAGTGCGACTCCTGCCAATTACGACGTCAAGGATTCGAAGCAGAAGGCCTGCACGATCCAACGCGCTACTATTAGTCGCAACTATTAGCTGATTTTTAGCGGGAAAATATTGTTTTTCGGCGCAACTCCATGTAATATTCGCGCCTTCCTGTTACGTTGGTTTCAGGAAGTTTATACGGGCCGTTAGCTCAGTTGGTAGAGCACCGGACTTTTAATCCGATGGTCGAGCGTTCAAGTCGCTCACGGCCCACCATCTTTAGTGTCGCAGGTTGTTATTTCCTTCGACAGCAAAAAAAAGCCCCGAACTAAGTTCGGGGCTTTTTTGTTTTTAAGAAAATCTCAGGTTTTACCTAAGGTGTTTTACCTAAGGTCTAACCTGAGACTTAACTTGGGCTAGCTATTGCTATTGACTACTTACGTTGGCTAGGGCCATTCATTTCCAGACCGTTGCTCATGAAAGTATGGTAGTACTCTAGCGCATTGTACTCATCACTTTGAGCAGCAAATGGCTTGGCACGTACTTGCTTGTTACAGCCGCTGTAGCGACGCTGGATAGTACCCATGCCTGCCCATTTGTTACGGTAAACAGGAAAGCCAGATGCCTGACCATAACCTGGGCTTAGGATATCAGCCCGGATTTTACTGCCAGAAAAATAGTAATGGCAGTCAGCACAAGCCATGTTTAGCTGTCCACGTTTTGACCAGAAATGCTTTTTACCACGATTGTAAGCGGCTATCGCTCTAGCATCGTTAGGTACTTTTACACTCACCTTGTGACCACGAGAGAGATAGGCAAGGTAAGCACTAATTTCAGTGATTTCACCCTTTTTCCAACCCAACGCTTTCTCACCATTGTCAGTACGGCACTTGTTGATAGTGCCTTCCAAGGTTACGATTTTACCGCTGTCAGAATCAAAGTAGGGGTAATTTTGTTTGATGCCTTTCTTGTAGTTAGGGAAGCAACTTGCATAGCTTTTGCCGTTAGCAAACTTTTCGTGGAATTTTCCTTCGCCATCATCGACTGCGATTTCATAGGATGGAAATTCCTCAAATTCCACCCACTGTTCGCGTGATGCTGCATCAATAGCGTAAACGCCATTAATAAAATCATGCGGGGGAACGTCAGGAAATTTCTCTACGAAATACGCACGAAATGCTTTTAAATCATCGGCTGGCGTTGCCATTGCCGCAAACGGAGTCGCGGCTACGAGCAATACAGCAGATAATGCGGTAGCAATTTTTTTCATGTTTCACCTTTTATTGTTATATCTGATTTAATAAAGAATGTTTTAGTCACGTTCTTTATTTCATCTTAGCTTCGGTTGCGTCACTCTTGCCCATGTTATCAACCCAACTGATCTTAATCATGT
>CAZYYW010000069.1:0-12360 GCA_964651445.1 uncultured Thiotrichaceae bacterium | reverse complement strand
AGTACGCATAATGTATATTATGTTAAATAGAAGGTATATGTCTTTTTGTCACAAAGAGGCATTGTATACAATTAACGAATATAAGACTCTGATTATATAGGTATTGATATTTGCCGATAGATAAAATAAGTGCGTCAAATAACACAATTGTTAGTCGTCTGCCCTTGTATAAAACAGTGATAAAACGTAGGATACGCGGCATTAATACATGACCTATATCAATAAATGCATGTTGGTTTATTCAATGGCTTTTAAGTGTTAATAATGATTTCTAATAACTATTATAAAATTTGTCAGGAGAAAACATGAGTGCAGCAATTCGTGTTGCCAGCTTTTTCGGTTTGATGCTAATAAGCATGCAAACGTGGGCTGAGTATCAACTGGACATGCGTCCAGGAGTCACTAGAATTAGTGCCGAAGTATATGAACTTCACGCCTTGGTTATGTGGATTTGTGTCGGTATTGGTATTGTCGTTTTTGGTGCAATGATTTATTCAATTATTGTGCATCGTAAATCTCGCGGCTATAAAGCGGCTAAATTCGATGATAACTTGACCGTCGAGATTGTCTGGACGGTTGTACCTTTCATTATTCTGGGTTTTATGGCTGTCCCTGCGACCAAGGTTCTGCTCGACATGGAAGACGTGTCCAACTCCGATATCTCCATTAAAGTAACCGGCTATCAATGGAAGTGGAAATATGACTACCTCGGTGAAGATATAAGTTTCTTCAGCAGTCTTTCTACGCCGATTGAAGAAATTAAAAACAAAGCAACTAAAAACCCCAATTATCTTCTCGAAGTTGATAATCACGTTGTTGTACCGGTAGACAAAAAAATACGTCTCTTATTTACCTCTGCTGACGTTATTCACGCTTGGTGGATTCCCGATTTCGCTGTGAAAAAAGACGCTATTCCTGGCTTTATTAATGAGAGCTGGTTCAAAACTGATAAAATCGGTACCTACCGTGGTCAGTGTGCTGAATTATGTGGCACTAATCATGGCTTCATGCCGATTGTTGTTGACGTAGTTTCACAGGCTGATTATGAACTTTGGAAGGCCGGTAAACGTGAATCGGCTGCTGCTGCTGAAGCCAGTGGTAACAAGACTTGGACCAAAGATGAGCTGATGAATCATGGTAAATTAGTTTATGCTAAAAATTGTATGGCCTGTCATCAGGCTGAAGGTCAAGGTATTCCTAACGTCTTCCCAGGTCTTATTGGCACACCGATTATTACCGGCGATGTAGCTGGGCATATAGATGTTGTTGTTAATGGTGTATCAGGTACTGCCATGCAAGCATACGGCCCACAGTTAAACGATGCTGACCTTGCCGCATTGGTTACCTATGAGCGAAATGCCTGGGGTAACGATACCGGCGACGTCGTGCAACCGGCTGACATTAAAGCGGCTCGCTAGCCGCTTTAAAAATACATTAATAATTAAATTCAACTAATTGAATAATAAGAGATAAATGAGGCATTTATGAGCGCTGTTATCGAAGAAGAACATCATGATGATCATGACCACAAACCCACCGGCATCGGTCGTTGGTTATTTAGTACCAATCACAAAGACATTGGTACTATGTACCTGTGGTTCAGTTTTACGATGTTATTTATTGGTGGCGGACTAGCACTGGTTATCCGTGCTGAGCTGTTCCAACCGGGTCTTCAGTTTGTAGAGCCTGAATTTTTTAACCAGTTAACCACCCTGCACGGCCTCATTATGGTGTTTGGCGTGATTATGCCAGCCTTTGTTGGTCTGGCTAACTGGATGGTGCCACTTATGATTGGCGCACCAGATATGGCACTCCCACGCATGAATAACTGGAGTTTCTGGTTGCTACCGGCTGCTTTCGGTATTTTGATAGCCAGTTTGATTATGAGCATCATGGGCATGGGTTCAGCGCCAAACTTCGGTTGGACATTCTACGCACCACTGTCGACAACCTACGGTCCGGCAAGTACGGACTGGTTCATCTTCTCGGTTCATCTGATGGGTATTTCGTCAATCATGGGGGCGATTAATATTATTGCCACTATCATTAACATGCGTGCACCTGGCATGACTTACATGAAGATGCCGATCTTTATCTGGACATGGTTTATTACCGCTTATTTGCTGATTGCGGTTATGCCGATTCTTGCCGGTTTGGTCACCATGATGTTGACTGACCGTAACTTCGGCACCAGCTTTTTTGATGCTGCTGGTGGTGGTGATCCGGTATTATTCCAGCATATTTTCTGGTTCTTTGGACACCCTGAAGTGTATATTATGATATTGCCAGCCTTTGGCATCATCTCTCAGATTATTCCAACATTCTCGCGCAAAAAACTTTTTGGCTACACATCAATGGTTTACGCAACCTCCTCCATTGCGTTTTTGTCGTTCATCGTTTGGGCTCACCACATGTTCACCACCGGTATGCCAGTGGCAACTGAATTATTTTTCATGTACGCAACCATGTTAATTGCGGTGCCAACGGGAGTGAAAGTGTTTAACTGGGTAACCACCATGTGGCAAGGTTCAATGACCTTTGAAACCCCCATGTTGTTTGCTATTGCATTCATCTTTATGTTTACCATTGGTGGCTTTACTGGTTTGATGCTGAGTATTGTGCCTGCGGATTTCCAGTATCATGATACTTACTTTGTGGTCGCGCATTTCCACTATGTCTTAGTAACCGGTGCTTTGTATGCAATCTTCGCTGCAATATATTTCTGGATACCGAAATGGAGCGGCAATATGTATGATGAATCGCTCGGTAAATGGCATTTCTGGGTATCAACGGTTTCTGTAAACGTGCTGTTCTTCCCTATGCACTTTGTTGGCCTTGCGGGTATGCCTCGCCGTATTCCTGACTACAATATGCAGTTTGCCGAATTTAATGCTATAGCTTCAGTGGGTGCATTTGTTTTTGGCTTCGCACAGTTGATATTACTGTATAACGTAATCAAGACAATTCGCGGCAAGAGTACGAAAAAAGCGACGGCACAAGTTTGGGAAGGCGCAGAAGGTTTGGAGTGGACATTACCCTCACCTGCACCGTTCCATAGCTTTACCACACCGCCAACGGTTAAGTAATACGTTAAAGTTTGGTGGGCTGGGCTACTTGCATCAAAGTATGCTCAGCCCTTCACTGTAAAACAACGTTTGATGGTTCGTGATATGGATAACAAAAAAAGTAATAAAAAAGTCGTAAAAAACTTATTATTTGCCGTTGTTGGCATGTTTGGCTTTGGCTTTGCTTTGGTGCCTTTGTACGATGTGTTCTGCGATATCACCGGTTTGAACGGTAAAACCGGTGAGCAGTATGTAATCACTGAACCGCTACAGATTGATACCAGCAGAAAAATAAAAGTTGAATTTCTGGCAAATACAAACCATAAAATGCCGTGGGAATTTGAACCTTTAATCCACTCTGTCATGGTACACCCTGGTCAGGCCATGCGTGTTGAGTATGTCGCAAGGAACACAACAAATAGAGACATTACCGGTACCGCCACACCGAGTGTTTCACCGGGACAAGCCGCCGCTTATTTTCAAAAAACGGAATGCTTTTGTTTTACTGAGCAGGTATTAAAAGCCGGAGAAGAAAAGACAATGCCGGTGGTGTTTATTGTCGACCCGGCCATTGATAAGGATGTTAATGAAATATCACTGTCGTATACATTTTTTATAAAACCAGGATCAGAGGACGTAACAGCCTTGTTGAATTAACTTCTTCAATGCTTTAACTAACCTCTGACATAACACTAAAGAAACAGGAAATAAAAACTATGTCATCAAGTACAAATCATGATGTATATTTCATCCCAGAACCAAGTAAATGGCCGGTTGTCGGCACAATTGCACTGACAACGACGGTTATAGGCGCTGTCACCTCGCTTCATGCGGGTGCCATAAACCTGATTTTACCGGTTGGTTTTTTAATGATTGCTTATCTGTTCTTCGGATGGTTTGGCGCAGTTATTAAAGAGTCGATGTCTGACTGTTACAATGCACAAGTAGACAAATCGTTCCGCATTGGCATGTTATGGTTTATTTTCTCTGAAGTCATGTTCTTTGCCGCTTTCTTCGGTGCCCTCTTCTATGCACGTACTATTTCGGTTCAGTGGTTAGGTGGCTCAAGTAACAATGCCATGACACATGAGTTATTGTGGCCTACCTTTCAAGCAGTTTGGCCGCTAATCAGCAATCCGGATAACGTCAAATTTGTTCCGCCTAAGGAAGTTTTTACCGCTTCTGGATTGCCCGCAATAAACACCGCAATACTACTGGTTTCATCAGTGACGTTGACCTTTGCACATCACGCATTACGTGCCAGTAATAACAAATCCTTAATAAGATGGCTAGCTCTTACCGTTGTATTAGGTTGTATTTTCCTTGTGCTACAGGCGTGGGAATATGTTATTGCCTATAGCGAATTAGGCTTAACAATGGATTCTGGGATTTATGGCAGCACCTTCTTCCTGTTAACAGGATTCCATGGCTTACATGTAACCATGGGCACCATCATGTTATTCATTATGTTGATACGTGCCATAAAAGGTCACTTCACTCCAGAAAAGCACTTTGCATTCGAAGCGGCTGCTTGGTATTGGCACTTTGTTGATGTTGTCTGGTTAGGACTGTTTATATTTGTCTATTGGCTGTAAAAACAGCGAATAACTAATCAGAAGTGGCTATTAGAGACCTTTGCACGAAACAGGCGCGGAAGTGTCTCTAAGTTAAGAATTTTATCGCTATTAATTAGTATCCAGACAGGCCATGGGGTGTTATCAACCCCGTGGCCTGTCCTATTAACAGCAGAATAAAAATAAACACTGACAATCCAATACGCCAGCTTAACGCTTTTACCATCTTGTCAGATGTGTCGCCTTTCGTCATAGCCACAAGTGCAGAGCCCAGGCTTATCAGAACGACAAGCAGTAATCCGAGGATAATAATTTTGAATATCATAGTTTTTTCCTGTTACTATTCTTGACCTGAATACTTTCTAGCTGATTATACAATCAGATTTTTATGAATCTTATTAAAGCCGTTAGACAGCAACGTCTACTGTCATTACGTATATCGACTTACCATTTTAACCCAGGAATAATCAGCACACTGGTCACCATCGCTTTTCTATATGTCATGATGTCGCTTGGTTTCTGGCAGTTAGATCGTGCACACTATAAAGAGACTTTACAGCAAAAAATTGTTGAGCGTAAATCATTGTCACCCTTTGCTTTAGATGCATTGCCTAAGCTGTTTGAAGATAGGCGGTTCCTACCAACAAACTTCAGTGCCGAGTTTGATGCCCAGCACAATTTTTTATTAGACAATAAAACCTTTAATCGCCGTGTCGGGTATCAGGTTTTTACGCCGGTAATCATTGACAATTTCAAAGCCATATTAGTTAATAGAGGCTTTGTCCCTATGGGGAAAACACGTGATATTTTACCTCTTATTGCATCGCCAGATGGTAAAATAGAAATCTCCGGCTTGCTGGATAAACCGCCGTCTCGTGCTTTGGTGTTAGCAGAAAATGTGCATGAAACATCTCGTTGGCCAGTTGTACTTCAGTATGTCGACTTAGATGAAATTAGCCAGATACTGGGTTATGAGTTATACGATATGATTCTAATTCTTGATTCGGAGAATGCCGCCAGTTTTGAATATGATCTACCCGTATTAAACTTAAATGCTGCAAAAAATAGCGGTTATGCCTTTCAATGGTTTGCTATGTCGCTAGCATTATTGGTTATCTATATTGTGGTTAACACCAAAAATAATGCAAAATAAATTACAAACAGGATGCCAACAAGCTATGTGGTTACTCAATGAGCGATAAAGATACACTACTCGTCAACAATTCTAGCGAAGGAAAAAAGAGAAACCCGTATGCTGTCTGGTTTGTAGTTTTCTCCTTTATTTTTCCAGTCGTACTCGCTTACATTTTATTTTTTCTGGTCGATGTAAAATCATTTACCAATCGTGGTGAAATCCTTGACCCCATTGTTCATATTGGCGACTTTGAATTAAAAAATGATAAGGGCGAATTTATTGCAGTGGATGAATTGACCTATAAGTGGCGTTTGATATCTTTTGTCGGTAATGATTGTGACGAAAAATGCTCAAAACGGCTGCATGATACCCGGCAAATACATGCTTCCTTAGCTAAACGTCAACACCGTGTTATCCGAATGTTTGTTCATCTGAAGCCAGCAGATGAGCCGTTTTTACAACTTATTGAAGACAATCATGAAGAGGTTGTTCACGTACATGGTAACAAAGACTTCATTGTTCGAGCACTGAAGAAAAATATTCGTGACGATGTCGGCATTAGCAATAATGAAGTTTACATTATGGATCCAAGAGGCAATGTGATGATGCGTTTTACCCAAGATCAACCCAATAAGGACTTCCTATTTGACCTGAAAAAATTACTGAAGGCTTCACAAATTGGATAATTCATCTTCTAAAAACGTGGCTGGCAAAAACAAGGTGATAGCCAACACTAGCTGGCGTGACTACTTTGACCTGTGCAAGCCCAAAGTAGTGGCTTTATTATTACTCACATCCGTTGTCGGCGTCGTTTTGGCAAGCCCACCTGGCGAGATCTCTTTGTTTATTCTCATCATGTCTACACTGGGCATTGGCTTTGGTGCTGCGGCTGGCGCTGCCGTCAATCAAATTGTAGAAAGAGAAAGCGATGCTCGCATGGCGAGAACAGAAAACCGGCCGCTACCACAGGGACGCGTTAGCCAAAAAAATGCCTTTATTTTTGCCTTATTGCTAGCGGTTTCCTCGGTCTTTATTCTTACTGCTTGGATAAATGTACTGACGGCGGTTCTTACATTTGCCAGCATGATCGGTTATGCCGTTGTTTATACCATGTATCTAAAAAAAGCCACATCACAGAACATTGTCATTGGTGGTTTGGCTGGCGCAACCCCTCCACTGCTGGGTTGGACTTCAGTAACCGGCAGTATAGACCCGCATGGCATATTGTTGGTTTTGATTATCTATACTTGGACACCGCCGCACTTCTGGGCACTGGCCATTCATCGGCGCGATGATTACGCCAAGGTAAACCTACCGATGCTACCGGTAACACATGGCATAGAGTTTACTAAATATTCGATACTCGGTTACACCATACTCATGTTTATGGTGACGCTGCTGCCTTATCTGGCATATATGCGCGGCGAATTTTATCTGCTTTCTGCAGTACTCCTTGGGTTTTATTTCTTCTATAAAGTTTTCATGTTGATGTTTAGTGACCAAAAAAATGCGGCAATCTCAACTTTTGTTTATTCGATTAATTATTTGATGTTGTTATTTATCGCGATGGTTATTGATCACTATTTTGCAGTTGAGATCAACCAGTTTCTATGTGATAGTTACCGCTTCCATTGTTACTGACGGCTATTTTAAATAGGCCTTTGTTATTAAATATACCATTGCCTGTATCGTGCAAAGGTCTCTAGTAAAACAAAATATCTGAAATAAAAAATTTAACTTACAACTTCAAACTAAAAAATACCATGTCATTAAAAACAAAAGCTCTTATTGCAACAGTTGCTGTAATTTCACTTTCTGCAGGTTACTGGCTGTCTACGGTGCAACAAGACAGAAACGAACAGAATGCCGAGCTAGCACAAGAACAAGCACTGGCGGAAGCAAGAAAAAGATACTCACCAATTCAAGGTGCGGTAATTTCGCCTGCACGTAAAATCGCCATTCCTGCTTTACTAAAAGATGATGGTGAAACTTTTGTATTGAGTGACTTAACGGGTCAGTGGAGTCTGTTATTTTTTGGTTTTACGCACTGCCCTGATATCTGCCCCATTACGATGGGTGTTCTTGCACAAGCAAAGGAAGATGCCGGTGAAATCAACCACATGTTTCCGCAGGTATTTTTCATCTCTCTCGATCCTGAACGCGACAAAATAGAGATGATGGCTGATTACGTGCAGTATTTTGACAAGGAATTTGTCGGTGTTACCGGAGATGAAGATTTAATAAAAGCATTAACGCTGCAGTTAAGCGTGGTTTATATGAAAATGTTTGATGAAAATGATACATCTGAGAATTACAGTATTGATCACAGCTCAGCGGTCTTATTAATAAATCCTGAAGGCAAACTAGCGGCATTTTTTAACCCACCACACGATGCTAAAATCATCTTGAAAGATTTCCAAACCATGGTGAATCTTAGAAAAGAATCAAAGAAAATCGTTTCCAGTAAGAATTAGTTTTAAAGTTACTGCCCTTATTGCCAACTATCTTTTACGGCGCATCATCAACAATTTCTTCTTTCACAGCCACTAGGAAATCCTGCTTCTGGATATTCATTATCATTAATGTACTGCTGGCAATGTAAATGGATGAATAGGTTCCGATAATAACACCAACAATTAATGCCATTGCAAAGCCGTGAATTATTTCGCCCCCCAAGAAAAACAAGGTAAACAATACCAGTAAGGTGGTTAATGATGTAACCAAGGTTCGCGCCAATGTCATGTTGATGGATAAGTTTAGTATGTCTTCGGGCGATGTTCTTCGCACACCTCTGAACGTCTCTCGAATACGGTCGAGCACCACCACGGTATCATTCAATGAATAACCAATAACGGCAAGGATAGATGCTAAAACGGTGAGGTCAAATTCAAACTGAAACAGAGAAAAGAAACCAATGGTTATAATGACATCGTGAATTAGCGCCAAAATTGCACCAATGGCAGATTTCAATTGGAAGCGAAGACTGATGTATATCAGTATTGCGCCCAGCGCAACCAATAAAGCGATACCACCATCATCGCGCAGTTCGTCGCCGACTTGCGGGCCAACAAATTCTATGCGTCGCATGGTGACTTCCTGGTCAGTGGCCGATTTTAAAACACTGAGTACGTCGTCTCCAATGGCAGCTTTATTTATATCGGCCCTTGGCGCAATGCGCACAATAATATCTTTTGCTGAACCAAAATGCTGTACTTGCGAATCACCAAAGTCGGCATTGACTAATGCAGCTCGGACGGCCTCAAGGTTTACATCTGTCTCATATCCTGCTTCGATTAAGTAACCACCAGTAAAATCAATACCAAGATTAAGTCCCTTAGTGGCTAGGCTACCGAGAGAGATAATGATGAGTACCAATGAGAAAAACATTGCCATTTTTCTCTTGCTCATAAAATCAATTCTAACCTTAACTTTATTCATTGCCTGTGTTTGAGCCATAGTCTTTATCCGCTGTGTGTCTGGTGCTTTTGTTTTTATATTGAAAGTTTTTTAATTTCACGGTTGCCGTAAAGTAAATTAACAACTGCGCGTGTACCAACAATGGCTGTAAACATCGACGTTATAATGCCGATACTCAAGGTGATGGCAAAACCTTTAACCGGCCCAGTACCGAGTGAGAACAACACGATTGCGGCAATCAAGGTGGTGACATTGGCATCTAAAATGGTACTGAACGCCTTTTCGTAACCGGAGTGAATACTTGCCTGCGGCGAGTTCCCGTTTTTAATTTCTTCTTTGATACGCTCAAAGATTAGTACATTGGCGTCAACCGCCATGCCCACGGTTAACACGATACCGGCGATGCCCGGCAAGGTTAACGTTGCCTGCAATAGTGATAGCACGGCTATAATTATCACCAGGTTTAAGGTCAGCGCTGCATTGGCAATTAAACCAAAACCTCTGTAATACGCCGCCATGAATATCAGCACCAAACAGAAACCGATTAAAACTGACATAAAGCCTTTTTCGATATTGTCTTTACCCAAGCTTGGGCCGACGGTACGTTCTTCGATGATTTCAATTGGCGCACGCAGTGAACCTGCGCGTAATAACAGAGCCAGATCACGTGCTTCTTGTGACTCCAAGCCGGTAATCTGGAAGCGTGCGCTGAATTGCCCCTGAATAGTTGCAACGTTAATGACTTCTTTTGTGGTGGTGCGAACTTTGGTAATAATGTCCCCATCTTTTTTGGTTTCAACTTTATTCTCGATGAAAACCACGCCCATCGGATTACCGATGTTGTCGCGCGTGAGTTCACCCATTTTCTTTGCACCTTTGCTATTTAGGCGTATGGTAACGGCGGGTGAACCTTTTTGTGTATCAAAAGTCGATGCCGCATCAATAATCTGATCACCGGTAACGATGACGCGACGGCTAAGCAACACCGGGCTGCCATCACGTTCGTGATAAAGAATTGCGTTCAGTGGCGTGCGTCCGGTTTCATCTGCATCTAACCAGTCACTGCGGGTACCCGATGCCATTCTAAATTCCAGTGTAGCGGTAGCACCCAAAATCTTTTTAGCCCCTGCGGTATCCTGAATACCAGGCAATTGCACCACAATACGTGAATCGCCCTGTTGTTGAATAACCGGTTCCGCTACACCCAGTTCATTAACACGGTTACGCAGGGTGATGATATTTTGTTGCAAGGCAGCTTTTTTCTCAGTTCTGATTGCAACATCGGTCAGCTTGGCAGTGATGGTTAAAGTCTTTTTATTTTCAGAAAACTCCAGATCAAGAAAAGCGCGTGGTAATTCTTCTGCAGCGGTTTGCATGTGTTCCAAGTCGCGGAAAGTGATATGTAGCCCTTGGTCATCACGGCGTACACCGCGATAGCGAATTTTCTCTTCACGAAGTGTGCTGCGTATATCAGACAACAGGCTTTCTTCTATGCGCTTGATAGCCGCAACCATGTCTACTTCCATCAGGAAGTGTACGCCGCCGCGTAGATCGAGACCAAGATACATTGGTGCAGCGTTCAGGGCACGTAACCAGTAAGGCGTTGCAGGCGCCAAATTGAGCGCGATCAAATACTGTTTATCCAGCGATTCTTTTAAGGCATCCGCTGCAATCAGTTGGGTCTCAGTATCATTAAAACGCGCAAGTATGTTGCCGTTGTTGGTTAATTCCACCGATATCATGTCAAGGTTTTTTACTTGAATGATCTGTTCAACCAGTTGCTTGTCTTCTTCGGTTAGCAATTGCGAGCGGTGACCAACTTGTACCGCAGGGTCTTCGCCGTAGAGATTAGGTAAGGCGTAAATGCTGGAAAAGAGCAGTACGACAACAAGTAAAATGTATTTCCACAGTGGATATTGATTCAGCATGGCTGAGTGTTCCCGATTTTATTTTTAGTGTGAGTTATTGTATGGTTTTGAATCACGCACTTATAATTTTGGGTATGCGAATTCAAAAAATCTATATCGTGTAAAATTCATCCGTATTGAAATTAACTACTTTGTTCCTTTATCGTGCCTTTAGGCATAATGGTTTGCACCGCACTTTTCTGAATGTTCAGAGACACGTCTTTGGCAATTTCCAGTGTAACAAAGCTGTCGTTTACATGGGTGATTTTGCCTAGAATACCACCTGAGGTTAGTATTTCTTCGCCCTTTTGTAAGTCATTCACCATTTGTTTATGTTCTTTCTGACGTTTACTCTGTGGACGAATAAGAAAGAAGTAGAATAAAACAACCAGACCAATCGGCAAGATTAATGATGCCAGAGGACTCGCCCCTTGTGCAGCTGTGCCGGCATCTGCCATTGCATCAGAAATGAAAAAACTCATGTTGAACCTCTTAATATATAAATGGAAAGGTGTGGCTTCACAACCTTTAATGGCGCGATATTATGCCATAACTTGCGATATTTATGTAAAAATAAATGCCTTAGGTTTTGACACCAAAGCGACCTTGAAAACAGAATAAATTTTGCCGCAAACTAATGCAAAAGGCGCAAAGAAAAACTTTAATATTACTTAAGGAACCTCTGAATAAGTCGTGAATCGGCATCTTGCAGGTTAGCTTATCCTGCTTCCGCGTTGTGAAACTTCGCAATAGCCAGCTATTACGCGCGTTCCACGCCTTGAACCAGAACAAGCTAATCTGCAATCTGCTCGACCCAGACTTGTTCAGAGGCTCCTTAAGAACTATTAAGTCCCCATTCTTGCGTTTCTGTTAAAACAATAATTGCTTTGCCTTTTTCGCGTATTTCGCGTTATTTGCGGCAAAATGCTTTTGTTTCTAAACCTGAAAACAAGCACCATCAGTTGTTAGCTTTCTGCCTGAGAAGCATAAAAATCGTCGGCAAACGCATCAAAACGGTCTTCTTCGATGGCGCTGCGAATATCTTGCATCAATTGCTGGTAATAAAACAGATTATGGATGGTGTTTAAGCGCGCACCCAAGATTTCACCGCATTTATCGAGATGTCGCAGATAAGAACGCGAGTAGTTTTGGCAGGTATAACACTGGCAGTTTTCATCTAACGGTCGAATATCGTCCCGATAGCGGCTATTTCGAATCTTTAAGATACCGTGGCTGGTATACAAAAAACCAGTGCGCGCGTG
>CAZYYW010000068.1:0-12456 GCA_964651445.1 uncultured Thiotrichaceae bacterium | reverse complement strand
CTTTAGTGGTATTACCTACCGCGTCAAGCTGGTCAGTGGTTTTGCGAACGTCTTCAGGCAGGTCTGCCATTTCAGCAATGCCACCAGCATTATCAGTAATCGGCCCATAAGCATCCAGTGCCACAATGATACCAGTCATGGATAACATTGAGGTGGCAGCAATGGCAATACCATATAAACCGGCAAGCTCATGTGCGCCCCAGATAGAAGCACAGACAGCCAATACAGGTGCCGCAGTTGATTTCATTGAAATGCCAATACCGGCAATTACATTGGTGCCATCGCCTGTCGTCGATGCCGCAGCGATACGTCTAACCGGTGCGTACTCAGTGGCAGTGTAATATTCGGTGATAACAATCATTGCCATGGTTAACGCTAGACCGATAAGCGATGCGTAAAAAAGATTCATTACTGAATAAGCTTCAACACCGACAATCGTGATATCTGACATCATGTTGGTGGTAATAAAATAAAAGCCGATAGCAGAAATAATGGCTGCAACGAAGGTGCCTTTGTAGAGCGCATTCATGATTTTTCCGCCATCCGATGTTTTCACAAAGAACGTACCAATGATGGATGCAATGATGGACACAGCGCCCAGCATTAGTGGATACATAACAGCAAGCTCACCAGCGTCCGTCAGCAACAAGCTGCCTAATAGCATGGTTGCAATCAGTGTTACTGCATAGGTCTCAAACAGGTCAGCCGCCATGCCAGCACAGTCACCGACATTGTCGCCGACATTGTCAGCAATAACAGCCGGGTTACGAATATCATCCTCTGGGATACCTGCTTCAACTTTACCTACGATGTCAGCGCCAACGTCAGCACCTTTGGTGAAAATACCGCCACCTAAGCGAGCAAAGATAGAAATTAATGAGCCACCAAGCGCTAAACCAATGAGTGCGTGCAAGCTTTCTTGCATGGTAAAGCCCATGGCCGTCAAAATGGCGTAGTAGCCAGCAACGGAGAGCAGCGCCAAGCCAACCACTAACATACCAGTGATTGCGCCGCCTTTAAAAGCAACATCCAACGCCGGAGCAATACCATGACGTGCCGCTTCAGCGGTTCTTGAATTGGCGCGTACCGAAACGTTCATGCCGATAAAACCAGCAAGACCCGAAAAAATTGCGCCGATAGCAAAACCCATTGCCGTAGTGGTGTTTAGCGCAAACATAACAATGAAGTAAATAATGACACCAATAATTGCAATCGCTGTGTACTGGCGTTTCAGAAAGGCTTGAGCACCATCCTGAATGGCTTTTTGGATACGCACCATTTCTTCATTACCCATAGGCTTTGAAAGCACGTTAAAAGTTGTGATAATACCGTAGCCGATTCCGATAAAGGAACATGCCAGGGCAATAAGTAGTTCGGTGGACATTTTTTAGTCTCCTAATTAAAATAAAATACGTTAAAGGTTCGTTATTGCAAAAAACAACAAAGCCCTGATTACCAGAGCTTTATTGTATGTGAAATTAGCTGTCTAAAGCCTCGAAGATTGAATCCCGGATATCTTCAACACCGCCAATGCCGGCAATGTGATGATATTTTGGTGAGTTAGCTTCACCTGACTTCGACCAACTGGTGTAATACTCGATCAATGGTTCGGTTTGATCGTGATAGACCTCAAGCCGTTTTTTGACGGTATCTTCCTGATCGTCATCTCGTTGAATCAGGTCTTCGCCGGTTTCATCGTCTTTGCCTTCCGTCTTTGGCGGATTGAAGACAAGGTGGTAAGTACGACCAGAGGCTAGATGCACACGACGACCAGACATGCGTTTAATGATCTCCGCATCATCGACGTCAATTTCGACCACGCCGTCAATTTCTACGCCCTGATCTTTTAATGCATTAGCCTGTGCCAGTGTGCGTGGGAAGCCATCAAATAAGAAGCCGTTTTTACAATCATCTTCTGTAATGCGATCTTGCACCAGACCCAGAATAATTTCATCGGTAACCAGACCGCCAGCATCCATAACTTTTTTTGCTTCCATTCCCATCGCAGTGCCAGCTTTTACCGCAGCACGTAACATGTCACCGGTAGAAATTTGCGGAATGTTATATTTTTTTGTGATGTAGCCAGCCTGTGTGCCTTTGCCAGCACCCGGGCCGCCTAATAAGATTAGTTTCATTGTATTTTTTCCTTAAAGTAACAGTCAATAAAATATTAGCAATTGACCTTATATTTTAAAATCCGGGCACTTTTTCTTGACCATGACTTTTTTCAACTGCACGTATTTTGGCAGACCATTTTTACCGTAGGCAGGGTAGTCCTCGCCTCTGATCAAAGGCTCTAGGTATTCACGACATTTTTTAGTAATGCCGAAGCCGTCTTTAGAAATAAAGCCTTTAGGCATCATCTTTTCAACATTGGCGACCTTTTTCAGCGGTGCCATTTCAATCTTCCACTTATAAGGTTTGTTGCTGATGCGTTTAATGGCAGGCATTACCGCGTTGTGACCTTTGATGGCATATTCAACAGCCGCTTTTCCGGTTGCGTAAGCCTGCTCGACGTCAGATTTAGAGGCAATGTGACGTGCCGCACGTTGCATATAGTCGGCAACACCCCAATGGTATTTATGGCCTAGTTTTTCTTGAATCATGTTCGCTACCACTGGCGCAGCACCCCCTAATTGGCTGTGACCGAATGCATCTTTCAAGCCAGTTTCGGCAAGGAACTTACCATCTGGCCAAGCCACACCTTCAGAAACCACAACAGTACAGTAACCGAATTGTTTTACTTTATCGTCTACATTTTTGAGGAATTTTTTCTGGTTAAACTTAACTTCTGGGAATAATACAACGATGGGGATTTCATGATCGTCGGTTGAAGCCATTGCTCCAGCCGCAGCAATCCAACCAGCATGACGACCCATTACTTCCAATACGAATACTTTGGTTGAAGTTTTGCACATAGAAGCTACGTCGTAACTGGCTTCTAAAGTTGAAATCGCGATGTATTTTGCAACTGAGCCAAACCCTGGGCAGTTATCAGTAATAGGCAGGTCGTTATCAACTGTTTTAGGAACATGTACCGCAATGATCGGGTAGCCCATCGTTTTGCCAATTTGAGAAATTTTCAAACAGGTATCAGCAGAGTCACCACCACCGTTGTAGAAAAAGTAACCGATGTTGTGTGCTTTGAATACTTCGATCAAACGCTCATATTCTGCTTTGTTGTCTTCCAGGCTTTTTAGTTTAAAACGGCATGAGCCAAATGCACCGGAAGGGGTGTTACGCAAACCAGCAATGGTTGTTTTGGTTTCTTTGCTAGTGTCGATAAGTTCTTCGGTTAATGCACCGATAATGCCGCTTGCGCCAGCATAAACTTTTCCAATTTTATCTTTATGTTTGCGTGCAGTTTCAATGACTCCACAGGCAGATGCATTGATAACGGCTGTGACACCACCTGATTGTGCATAGAATGCGTTCATTTTGCTCATATTGTTCCTCGGCTTATATTTATAAATTTTTTAAAAAGGGGAAATACTAAATATTTTAATTGTGTTTGTTTTGTATAAAGCTATCCCCGATATTGATTGTTATTGCTGGGGTCGCTTTATTTTAAAAGTTTTTATTATCGATTTTTGCTCAGACATTTTTGTTCAGGCTTTATGAGAAGCGCGAATTTGCAGGATATTGTGCAGATTTCGCTTCATGGCTTAATCAATGATTAGTAGCCAAATACTGAGATGATTATCTGGGTGCCGAGAATACCGCAAATCGCGCTAAACTTCAGCCCTAATTGCAGAGTGTTATCCCAAAATAGTCAGTTAGTAGCGGAATATGGCGGTGAATTCTGGCGTGGTCTTTGCCTGCCACTGCGGTATAATTAACTTTTTAATGTTAAAGGGCCGGTTGAAATGTTGGAATCCAGTGGAGGTTGTGCTGCCAGTGAACCATTTGCATTGCGCGTTTTAGGCGACAGTATGCTGCCAGAGTTTGCCGAAGGTGCTGTGATAATTATAGATCCGGCAGGGACGATTCGTGATGGTTGTTATGTAATGGCGGAAGTTGATAATGAATATATCTTTCGTCAACTGCGTATCGTCGATAAAAAATATTATTTGCAGCCGTTAAACGACTTATACGATACCGTAGAGATACCCGGGCAGGATGTCATTCAGGGCGTGATTACACAGAAAGCGGGCAGGCGGCGTAAGGAACATAAACACTACGCTGAAGGCAGTGAATAGATAATAGTAGGTTTTAAAGTTAACCAATAATTAAGTTAACCGGCCATTTTATACAGACGCAGAGCGGCGTATAAAACGGTCGGGTTAGACGACTTGTTTTGTGTAATCGACTAAATTGCTACAACTTTGTTTGCGCAAGGCCCTTTCTGTCCTTGACCTACTTCATATTCTACCGCTTGGCCGTCTTTAAGAGAGGAGTAATCTCCTCCACTTTGAATTTCTGAATGATGAACGAAAAGATCTTTACTGCCATCTTCTGGAGTAATAAAACCAAAACCTTTACTATCATCGAACCACTTTACTGTACCTTTACTCATAATATATTCTCAAAATAATGGGTGAAATTATAGATTTTACATATTCGAATTCACCAGGTCAAATATGGAAATGAAACTATTCTACGAAAGCACATAATTATGCTTTTATAGTGCGCCTATCTGGCTGCATAAAGGTGGAGCAAAAACCCGCTGACAGCATTTCATCGACGTCATCGGGGTCTAGCTGTTTTTGCGCCAGATCATACAATGGTAGTTCGTAATCATTCCAACCTCTTAAGCCGGTTTTCATAGAACTGATATTGTTAAACCCCATGGTTTGCAGCATTTGTGTGCCTAAGACACTGCGTAGCCCAGAACGGCAGATGACAATAATCTCTTTGTCACGACCCTCTACTAGATCAGGAATGGCATCTTCGTATTCTGCTTCACAGGCCGATTCCATAATACCACGCGGCACCAACATTGAGTGCTTGATATGAAATCGTGAAAACTCACATTTTTCACGAATATCGACAATCATCAAACCTTCATTTTCCTTGATACGTGCTTCCACATCCCAGGGCATGAGTTCGCTGATGGTTTTGCTGGCTTCAGCGACGATTTGTTTGAATGTTTTCATGTTTTATTTTTTTAAAAACAGTTTCTTCCGCAAATATATGCAAATAAAAATCTAATGATTTTTATTATTTTATTTTAGCATTTGTGTATATTTGCGGAAACTAAAGCTTTTAGTTTTTTTCTTTGTTTTTCTGACGCAGACCATGTTCAACAGCCATCACGGCAGCTTCTACCCGTGAATGTATACTCAGCTTTCTTAAGATTGCTTTAACGTGTAATTTGACTGTACCATCTGATATGCCGAGATTTCTGGCGATGAGTTTATTGCTTTGGCCTTCGGCTAATAGACAAAGGATTTCGGTTTCACGCGGTGTTAGTTCAGAGAATGGACCTTGATCGTCGTCCATCGGAGTCTCACCTTGAACCATTCTCGCCAGTGCATCGGTTAAGTCAGCCGCTACCACATTTTTGCCATTTTCAATGTCGCGCAGAGCGCCAACTAGTTCTTCGGGCTCCATATCTTTCAGTAAATAACCTTGTGCGCCGGTGCGAAGCGCCTTGATTAGGTCGCTTTCGTCATTGCTGGTGGTTAGCATTACCACGGGAATAGTGGGTAATTCTTTGCGCAATATAGGCAGTGTTTCTAACCCGCCTTTATTTGGCATGCGTAAATCCAGAAGAATGACATCGGGCAGAATTTTTTTGGCGAGTTCAATACCTTCATTGCCATCAGCAGCAACACCGGCAACTTCAATACTGCGTTGTTCTAGTAGCCCTTTGAGGCCATCACGAAACAGGGCATGGTCATCTATTATTATTACGCGCATAAGATTACTTTTGTGAAAATAAATTTTCAACTAAATTATAGGGGAAGTGTGAATCTATCATGAATCGATGGAGCTGTCCTTATAACTGAAACAAAGCTCGACACGGGTGCCTTCGTCAAGTTCACTTTCAATTTTGAGATCGCCACCAAGATGTTTGGCTCTTTCCTTCATGATGGTTAAACCAAGATGTTCACCTTCTCTGCTCTTTATTTTGGACTGGTCAAAGCCCTTACCGTCATTTTCAATCAAAAGTCGAATATTGCCATCATGATTGGTTAGTAAGACACGCACGATGTGGGCATTGGCGTGTTTTTTCACGTTGGTGAGTGCTTCCTGCACAATACGGTAGGCATTCAGCTCAATATTTGAAGGTAAGGCTAAGGTGTGTTCTACACACTGGAACAGAATGTGGATGTTGGTTTCTTTACGAAATTTTTCAACGGCGCGTTTGATGGCGGGAACCAATCCCTGCTGTTCAATGGGAACGCGGCAGTGGGCGATGAGTTCACGTAGGTCTTTGGTTGCTTCATCCAGTGCGTGTTCAACCGACTCGATGGTTTTGAACGCCATGAAATCACCGACTGGTTGCATGGCCTGATCGAGAATACGTACCTGAAATCGAAGCGATGCCAGTGTTTGCGCCAGCGAGTCGTGCAATTCGTTTGCGATGATATTACGTTCGTCTTTAACCAGTTGCCGGCGTTGTTTTTCTTCTATCAGGTTTCGTTCAAAGTATTCGCCTAGGTGTGCGCCCAGGGAAAGTAGTAAATAGGCGAGTTCTTCGTTTATTTCAATGTCGTTTTCGACAAACAGGTTTATCACGCCCAGCGTTTGAATTTTGAAACGTACAGGGATACAGAGCTGTTTGGGGGGGAGTGTTTTTGAGTCTAACTTATTCTGTCTTATTTGAATTTCATCAATAACGTCGGTTTCAAAGCTGAATAGGTGGCCATCAATAGGTGCATGTTGAATGCTGTTGGCCTGTTCTTCGGTAATTCCGAAGTAAGCGACGAGGTTCATTAGACCCTCATCGGTGATTAGTTGGATGGAACCGGCTTTTGCATTAAAATGTTGTTGCAGTAAAATCAGAAAATCTTGCAGCACCTGCTTTTCTTCATGGGCGGCACTGAGTGTGCTAGTTACCCGATAGAGTAGCGTTAGCGACGATGGAGTCCATTCAAATAAAGGCGATTCAGCCATGTCTCAACGCTAAACCGCTTACTCAGCAGGCGGTTTGTAATTCGGGTCGTTCGGATTCATAAATATAAACTGAAATTTCTCTGGCTCCAGTTCAACAAAATCAATCACCGTGTCTTTCAGCAGTTCGGCGCTGGTGGCAGAGACTATAATCTCGATATCAGCAGCCTTGACGATAATATCGTCTGCTTTGCTGTCATCAAACCCCATGCCGTAGTGAATGCTATTGTCATCATTTCGTGATGCGGCAATGCGCAAAGACATACCTTCCGCTTTACCTTGATCGGCAGAGATTTTTATTTGAGTTGCTGCTGCTGGTGTTACAGTAATCATAATGTTAATTGCTTGTCTGTATTTTATGGTTTCGAATAAAGGCGATGAAACGCTGCGCCCACGGGTTGCCCCAAGTATTACGTTGATGCGTGTAATTCGCTAGTAGGTTGTTGTAGATATAACCATCAGCTTTACCATTGATGCCTGTGCCGCGTTTCACATCAAAGGCAAATTGTACATCATTCGGGATATTATTAAAGCGGGAATAATGAAACTCATGCGCATTGATTATTTTGGATGACTTGTCCGAGTCTAGTAAGGTCTCTGGGTGAGGATTTGGCGAAGGGTCTGGCCAAAGACTGTGCTCTGTTTCCTGCAACTGTACGTAACCGCGGCCTTGCGGTGTTTCTTCCATAATAATGTCGGTGTCAACGCAGCCCACCATCTGGCGTTTTTCGTCATTCCACTGGATCGATTTTGCTAGATACATCAAACCCCCGCATTCAGCATAGGCTGGTAGGCCATTATCAATAGCGGTTTTTATTTCAGCTCGCAGGCTTTTATTGGCTTCCAGTTCCTTCATATGGGTTTCTGGAAAGCCACCACCAATAAATAATCCGTCTATAGCGGGCAGTTTAGTTTGAATGCAGGGGTCGATTTCGATCAGTTTTGCGCCTGCATCCTGTAATGCTTGTAGGTCATCGGGGTAATAAAAGCCAAATGCGGCGCATCTGATTAAACCCAGTTTAATGTCTTTTTTCTGGCGCAGAGCAGGCGAAGCACTCACCTTAGCCGGTGTTAATGCAGGCGCAGAAGCCGCAATTCGTAGCACCGCATCCAGATTGACCTGATCATTGACGGCGGCAGCTAGCAGCTCGATTTTTTGTGTGCAAAAAGGGTCTTCATGGCCGGGAACCAGACCAAGGTGTCGTTCGTCTATATCAAAGCGTCTATCATTGTGAATGGCACCGACCACTTCAACATCGGTATAGTGTTCGATGACATTGCGTAATTTACCTTCATGGCGTGAACCGCCCAGACGATTAAGAATGATACCTTTGATGTTTACTTGTTTATCAAATGCCTGATAGCCCAGTATTAGCGGCGCAATACCGCGGGTCATACCGCGGGCGTTTAACACCAGTATTACCGGTGTTTGAGTCAGTATCGCCAGTGCGGCATTACTGTTACTGCCATCAAGGTCTAAGCCATCAAACAGACCTTTATTGCCTTCGATTAGGTTGATATCAGCATCGCTTGTTTTACTGTGCATCAGCGTCAGTATTTCTTCACGCTGCATGGTGTAGAAATCAAGGTTAAAGCAATCACGGCCGGTCGCTTGCGCTAACCAGTAGGGGTCGATGTAATCGGGGCCTTTTTTAAAACTCTGGACGATTTTGCCGCGTTGTTTTAGCGCAGCACATAAGCCGATACTAACGGTGGTTTTACCCGAAGATTTGAGCGCCGCGGAGATGAATATTCTTTGCATAGCGAGCAGGGTAGCAGCTCAGACTAATAGTAAACAGTGAGTCATTTACTATTAGTTATTCACTGCTATTTAGCGTGTGGATCTGCCACTGAATCTGCAAGAGAGTTTGGTAGGAAACGTAATACTTTTAGGGCAAAGGCAACAATAAAGAGTGACAATGCGATGCCGCCCAGACCTAGCAAAATTTCAGTGATGCTAGGTGTGTAGCTGTGAACGACACCGTCAAAGAATGAACTAGTGACTTCGTAACCGGGGAATATGTCCAGTGGGAAAGCCTGTCCAGCAATTATGATGGTGTACAGTTTAGCGAAGCCGCCAATGATTACCAGGCTGCAAATTAAGCCCAGAGTTTTATGACAGTTTTTAACGCCGGGTGCGTAAATAAGAATTAATGGAATAATGCCACCAATCAGAATTTCGCCGATCCAGAAAATATTGGTATAGATGCCACCTTCAAGCAGCAGGAATCTTTGCACATCATGATGCTGTGTTGCATATAGATTAGTCAAATGATAAACGGCGGTAAAATAAAGCACCGCCGCGACAAAGATACCGAGAAGATTTCTTAAACGATTGAGCACCACATCACCTAATTCCATGTGGCTCCATTTGTAGGTCGACATTAAAACCAGAATAAAAATGGCGAGACCAAATGAGAATGACATGGCAATAAACATCGGTGCCATTAGCGCAGCATCGTAAGCTGAACGCGCAACCAGAAAACCAAAAATAGAACCTGTACCGGTGGTCAGGATTAAACGCCAGACAAAAGCAGAGGTGCCGACAAGTTTTTTGTATTTATAGACAGTGTGATCCATCATGGTCCACAAATAGGTGCCAACAAATATAAAGAAGCCCATATACAAAATAATGTTCCAGGCGAAAATAGATTTAAAGTTGTAGTAAGTCATGGCGATGATTAGGCGATCATTTCGACCCAAATCGAGTAACAATACAACAAGTCCACCGGCTAACAGCGCTAACGCTAGTAGTGCAGACAAACGCCCCATCGGTTCATATATTTTTTTGTTAAAAACAGTTGCAATGGATGCAATGTTTAAAGCGCCAGAAGCGGCAACAATCAGGAAGATAGCAAATACATGTGGTAAGCCCCAGACAATCTGGTTGTTCATGCCGGTTATATAGTGGCCATGCATACCGACATAAAATACGGCAGCGATAGCCAGTAACATGATAAAAGCCAAGCCGCCAAGTAAAGCGAAATAGGCGAAGCTTTTGCCTTCTACAGAAGTGTATTCTATCTTACTCATTGTTATCTCTTATCAACACTGTTGTGTGTTTTTATTAAACTAATAGAAATAGTAAATTAATTTTTCTCCGCTAATGAACGCTAATAAACGCAAATAGAAGAGTTGTCTTTATCTCTACGCAGCGTCGTGTAGAGCTTATTTATTCGCTTTAATCGCGTTTGCTTGCGTTTATTAGCGGGTATTATTTTATTTTCAGGGTTTTACATACCCTGATAACGAACACCGGTGTTCAGTTTCAGATCAGGGCGCAGTTGTTTTCCGCCGTGCTTATTTAACGCAATGGAAATATCACTGTTCGGGTTGTTAAGGTCACCAAAAATCATGGCGTTATGGTTGTCAGCGGTACATGCCTCAACACAGGCAGGAATGCCACCTTTGTCTACACGTGTAACACACAGGGTGCAGGATTCAACCGTACCTTTACCACGAGGCGACGCCAGTGTTTGGTTGGTAACCTTTTCATGTACAAAAGACCGTGCTTTGTACGGGCATGCCATCATACAGTAACGACAACCAATGCAAATATGCTTATCAACTAAATTAATGCCGTCTTCACGGGTAAATGATGCGCCAGTCGGGCATACATCCACACAGGGTGAGGTTTCACAGTGTTGGCACATTAAGGGTAATGACAGTTCATGGCCAGTGGTTTTATTTTTTAAATGCACTTTGCGGATGAACTGGGTGTCTGTTTCAGGACGGTCATTGCTAACCAGACCGTGTTCTTCATTACAGGCATCAACGCAACCGGTGCAGCCACTCGCACATTTGGCAGTGTCGATTAACATGCCCCAGCGGTTTTTGCTGGTAACGGCTTCATCAAGCGCTTTTGTGGACGTGTTTGATGCCGCTTGTGCGGCTTTATGCAACAGAACACCGGGCGCAATGGTAACGCTACCGACAACGGCAGCTTTCGACAAAAAGTCACGTCTTGAGGTGTTCGTATCCGTTTTATTGCTAGAGTCAGACATTACTGATTAACCTCTTTTTCTGAATTTTCAATGTTTGATGCATTGTGGGCAGCAAGCTTTTCCTGTAACTGTTGTGTTAAATCCGAGGTGCTAACATCGCGGTTGATATATTTTTGAGGGCGGTCAGCATGGCATTGGAAACAGTCAATTTGTACGGAGGTATATTCATGGCAGGTGGTGCAGAAATGCTCCTTGCTATGAAAATCAGCAATATTACCTTCACTGTCTGGTTCAACATGACAGTCGATGCAACCGGTCAGACTATTGTTTTCTGTACGAATACCATCGTGCATCGTGATGTCACGTTGGTGCATGATATAGTTCATGTGGTTTTTACGCATTTCTTCTGTCGGCTGAATGCATTTTAAGCTTTTATCCGACGGTAGATTAATCGTAGGCAGAGGCGTGCCTGCCATTGCTGTTCCGGCCAAAGGCGGAGCCAGCATTAGCATGGAGCCAATCAATACATAGAGTAAGCGCAAAAATCTTGTCATCAGATAACCTGTTTTTATATATCCTGTAGCAAACGGTGATTAATTGACTGCCGCCGCGTCGCTTATCGCGAACGGTGCAGTCGAAACATCAATTAACCTTCACCGAGGGCCATGTCAATGTAGCCAGTCGGACACACATCGGAACAAATGTGACAGCCAATACACTTATTGTAGTCTGTATCGACATAGCGTCCCAAGGTTTTGCTGTCTTTCTTAACGCGGAAGATAGCATCTTGCGGACAGTAGATAACACAGTTGTCACATTCGAAGCACATACCACAGCTCATGCAGCGCCCAGATTCAGCAACGGCTTTTTCTTCTTCGAGGCTGATTTGGCGTTCCGCAAAGTGACCTAAAACTTCGTCCGTAGAAGGTACGTCGGTATCGCGCAGGTTACGTTCTTCATAGCCAAAATGACCAAGGAATAATTTTTCGTGTGAAATAATTTCCTGCTTGGAACGGTCTTCGTAGTTGTGAATCGCATAGCTTGAGGTTTCCGTTCCACGTTGTGCATCGTCCTGATGTTTACTAACGTCATAAGAATCTACGCTTAAACCCGCTTCAATTAACTTATCATTCAAGTTGAAGTGATGAACGTCAACCTTCGGACGTTTTTTCAGTTGAATGTCGTTAAAGTCATTCTCAATGGTTTCTGAAACGATGTATGCCTGACCAATTGCAGTGGTTAACAGGTGAGGGCGAACAATGTCACCACATACATAGTGATTTTCTTTACCCGGTACGCGGAACATATTGTCTGCGTCCATTAGGTTACGGCCGTTATTGAATTCTTCTAGTTCAGCTAAGTTACCGCCCTGACCAATCGCAGCCACGATGATGTCCGCTTCAATGGTGTATTCTTTGCCGCCTTCTAGGGCTACTGGTGCATTGTTTTCCCA
>CAZYYW010000067.1:2082-12693 GCA_964651445.1 uncultured Thiotrichaceae bacterium | reverse complement strand
TCTTTAACCAGTGCGCCGGGCAGTTCTATACTTCCATTCGATCTTTGCCCATAGCTGCTTGCATCTAAAATAAAATCGCGCTCGCTGGTTAGACCCAGTAAGTTTGTGCCTAATAAATCATACACACTGTCATCAAATCGCATGACGTTAACGGGCGCTTGTATTTCACCGTTTTCTACCCAGAAGCAGGCAAAGCGTGTCATGCCTGTTAATTGGCAGGCATTACGATCTGAAAAATTTAAATACCAGAGGTTGTTTATGTATAAACCGGTACCTAATTCTTTTAAGATGTTTTTACTCGGCAAATCGCCTGCGGACAGTTCTAATGCGCTCGGGTATTCCGCTTCAGCATTTGCCACATCACTGTATTCCATGGCACTGCGTGGGCTAACTAAACAGTTTTTATAATGTCCGTTTTCGATCAGCTGAACCTGTTCGGGTTTGATAAATCCACTGCTAGTAAAAGTAGGGGTTAGGCCGCGAGCATGATTTTCACGAAGTGAAATAGTGCTGGCCAGTGTGCGATTTTTTTCTAACATCTGAATCAGCGGCGTTGTTTTAGTGCGATGGCTTTTTAAACCAAAACCACCCCATGACATTATGCCAATAATTTCGTCGACGGCAGAAGGTGCGAGGTAAGCGCGATAACGTCCCGGCGCGATGGTTTTTGCGGGTTTTGCTAAAATCGCTAACTGTTGTTTACAGTTTTCAATTTTAGTTAGCAGTGTTTCCTGTTGCCAGTCAAAACCGGCGTAGTTACTTTTTACCGCTTTATCTTTTTTCAGGTAGCAGCTCCAGTCGAAATTAAAATTTGCACTGCTATGCCAGTTACGTTGTCCCATTGAGTTTGCGAAGCCCACATACTGGCTGCCGTTTGCAAAAATACCCACGAGGTCCAGGCCATTGCCTGCCTGTAAAATTTGTTCAATAGCTTCATGGCTATTGATGACTTGTGCATCATGGTGATATTCGGTGTGGTTTATCTCGGTGGCAAAATTAAGATAAGGGTCTTCGGGTAAAAAAGTGCGTTGCTCGCGGAGTTTGTTCAGGGTGGCTGACAATTGTTTTACATCCTGCGCATTGTCACCCGTCAGTTCTACGCAGGCTTCGGCATGGCGTTTACCTTCGATAAGGTCGAGGCTAAGTCTGCGCTGTGTTACGCAACCGGCTTGCCTGATTTTATTGTTATTGAGGCGAACAAAATCAGAATCTTCACCTTCAAAGCTGAGCAGTAATTGTTCGTTACCCTGCAGTTTTTTGAACAGTGTTTCGCTTAGCGAATAAAAATAATTTTGCATCAGGCAGCACCTCCAAAAACATCAACGTCACTAAAACGACAGGTCGGTGATGCATGGCCCACGTAGATAGCCTGATTAGGTTCACCCTTGCCGCAGTTGGTAACACTTTGCACCTGAAAACTTTCTTCATTACCGACATCAACCAAGTTGCGCCAGAAGGTGGCAGATATTCCGCGGTAGTTTGGGTTGCGCACAAGGTCTTTTAATTCACCGTTTTCTATCGCCCAGCCCAATTCACAGCCAAACTGAAATTTGTTACGACTGTCATCGATAGACCATGAACGATTGGTTTCCATATACACGCCATGTTCAACATTGGCTATCATCTCCGCGACACTTTTATCACCGGGTTCAACATTGAGATTTGCCATGCGATCGATAGGCGGGCGAAACCAGTCTGCCTGTCGCGCATTAGCTACACCCGACATATCTGCGCGTGCCTGTGAGCTCAGACCGCCCAGTGGGCGTTCTAAAATGCCATTACGAATAATATATTCACGCTGCGCCGGTGAGCCTTCATCATCATATGCATAACTGGCTAACTGTTCAGAGCGGTTTGGGTCGAAGGTGACATTGAGTAAATCAGAACCATAACGATAACTGCCAAACATATCCTGGCTGACAAAACTGGTGCCAGCATAGTTGCGCTCATCGCCAAGTATGCGATCGAGTTCCAAGGGGTGGCCGATGCTTTCATGTATCTGCAAGATCATCTGGCTTGGTGCCAGCACAAGGTCCATTACGCCATGCGGGCATTCATCAGCACTCAGTAGTGCCACTGCTTGTTCAGCCAGCGGTGTAGCGGCGTTAGGAAAATCTAATGAGGCGAGTTGTTCCAGTCCTCCCTGACGGGCGCTTTGTGAACCACCACCAGTACGGTATTGAGTGACCGAGCCTTTGTTGGCGACGGCAACCAGACCAGGATTAATATAATGAAAACGTTGTTCTATATGCGCACCTGCACTACTGGTTAATAAAGTGTCTTCGCAACGACTACCCAAATACGCCTGCCAGTCTACAATGCTGTCATTAATTTTTAGTGCTTTGTTTGCATCTTGTAGAAGCGTTACTTTTTCATTGAGTGGTACTGTATCCCAGTGCTGTTTAACGGGTGTTTCATACTGCGCTTTACTTGCAGGCCGTGGATAATCACTGGCTTTTAAAAGCCCCATGCCCGCGCTCTGCTTCGCCCATTCTGTGGCCTGGCTAATGGCTCTTTTTAAGCCACTGGTGCTCAGGTCACTGGTGGCGGCATAACCACAACCATCACCGATAACCACGGTAAACAAAGCACCGCGCGCTAGTTGATTAACTACAGGCTGCATAACACCCTGACGCACGCAAATAGCTTCGCGCGTTTCATCGGTTAAACGTAACGTCCAGAAATCGACATTGGGCGCCATGTTTTTAAAAGACAAAGCTATCTGGTTAAGGTCATCGTTCATTAGTTTGTCTCGTCAATATTAAACGTCCATAACAAAAGGGGGCGGAGGAATCTACAATGATGAATTGTAATATGTGGTTAAACAAAAAACCCTTCGTTCCCTTTAATTTTAAATAGTTGCTATTGGTTGCTATTATTTCTTTACAGTGGGCACTACATGTACGCTGTTTGTTTCATCACCAAACCATACTTCGTTATCCTGAATGCTGCATTGTAAGGTCATTTTTCGCTGCACCAGTTGGGCGAGGTCGGCGCCTGTTTTCTCCGGCAATGAAATAACCTGCATGTTGTCGAAACGTTCCAGTTTACTGCTTATCTGTTGCCACCATACTTCTGCACTGCGTTGTACGTAGGTGTAAATAAATACTTCACGTGCACGTCCGCAGGCTTTGCGAATGCGCTTTTCATCGGGTTGGCCCAGATCAATCCAGGTGTCAATTTCTGCTGTGGGCAGTTTAAGCCAAATATCGGGCTCTTCATCAGCGCTTAAACCGCGGGTAAAGGCTAGATCTTCGTGCGCATGCAATGCAAACACCATTAAACGTATCATCATACGCTCTAGGGTTTCTGAGGGGTGTTGCGCGAGCGTTAAAGTATGATTTTGATAGTAGTGTTTATCCATATTGGATATTTGCAAATCAGCTTTGTATATCGTTGCTTTTATTGCCATGAAGATTTACTCAGTAGGAAGAAGATAACGACATTGTAAAAAATAATGACTGCATTTTATAGTGTTACACGTCATATGTGCAGCGAACATCTACGGCTTATTATTCACTCCATTACCATTAACTCGCTATCCGCGAACTGCTAAGATGCTAACTCTTTAATTCATTGTTCTGCTGCCATTTAATTTACACCCTGAGATAGACAAATTTTATTTGGTTCCTTAATTTCGCCGACTGATCCTATCGCTATGCTGGGTATTCTCAAACAGGTGGGAGCAACTAAAACGTTTAGGCCAAGATTGCGGGTGAAGCTATATTTAATGATGGTAAGTTTTACTCACAGTGACTTACTATTGTGGTGGCGTTTTCGATTATTGTGCAAGGGCTTACAATCTGATGTCAGATAAGTAATTAAAGAACTTAAACCCCTTAAATTTGAATTATTAAGTTAATAAGGTAGCAAGAGTGATGGGTACCAGTACACGAGCAGACACAACGATTGTTTTGGACTTTGAAACAACAGGCCTCTCACCTGATCAGGGTGACAGAGCTATTGAGATTGGCGCGGTTAAACTAGTCGATGGAAAAGCTGTAGAAACCTTTCAGAAATTAATGTACCCAGGTAGGCGTATCGATTCGTTTATTGAAAGTTATACCGGCATAACAAATAGCATGTTGAAAAGTGCACCACCATGTGAAGAGGTTATGGCTGAGTTTTCAGATTTTATTAACGGTTATAATTTGGTCGCGCATAACGCGTCATTCGACAGAAAATTCCTCGATTCTGAACTGAGTCGATGTAACAAGGGACTGCGCGAGGAGTTCGCGTGTTCTATGCTTATCGCCAGACGACTTTATCAGGATGCACCTAATCACAAACTTGGAACATTAGTTGAGTATAAAAACTTACCAAACGATGGTACATTCCATAGAGCATTAGCTGATTCACAAATGACAGCACACTTATGGTTAGAAATGATTAGTGAGATTAAGTCTAAATATACATTTGAAAACTTACCCTTTAGTGTGATGCAACAAATTTCACAAGTAAATAAAAACTCAGCATCTGCTTTTTTAACACGTGAAGCTAGGAGCCTGTCGGGTTTAACGTATTTGGCTGCAAATCCCTGAGTGACGATTAACTCAGCTTATCCTGATCGTCAAATAGCGCAACTATTCTCCTCACACGATAAGCTGATTTAATGCGTCATCAGAAATTTTCGCTTCAAAAAGTTAAACCCGACAGACTCCTAGAAGAAACTAATGCCGGAAAATTTAAGGAAACAGAGCCACCATGTTACGACTTAGTAATATCAAACTGCCGCTTGATCATTCCGATGAGGCGCTTCGCGAAGCCATTATTAAAAAACTGGCGATTAACAACGATGATCTTTTGGGCTTCAGTCTTTTTAAACGCAGTTATGATGCTCGAAAAAAAACCAGTATATTGCTGATTTACCAGCTGGAAGTGGCGCTAGTGCCCAAGATAGAAAAACGGGTACTGGCAAGATTTGCCAAGCAGTCTTTCGTTCGTAGCAGTCCCGATACCGATTATCATCCCGTGGCGCAGGTGGAAGGTGAATTTCCTACAGTCCAGCGGGCACGACCTATTATTATTGGCTTTGGCCCCTGTGGAATTATGGCGGCACTGGTGCTGGCACAAATGGGACTCAAGCCCATCGTATTGGAACGCGGTAAGGAAGTTCGTCAACGCACCAAGGATACCTGGGGGCTGTGGCGTGACGGCAAGCTTAATACTGAATCCAACGTGCAATACGGTGAGGGCGGCGCAGGTACTTTTTCAGACGGCAAACTCTACAGTCAGGTGAAGGATAAGCGTTTTCTTGGTCGTAAGGTGTTAACGGAATTTGTGAAAGCCGGTGCCCCTGAAGAAATTATGTATGTGAGTAAGCCCCATATCGGCACTTTTAAGCTGGTAAAAATGGTGGAAAACATGCGCGCAGAAATTACCCGTCTCGGTGGCGTAATACGCTTTGATAGTCGCGTCGATACCCTTCATCGCGAACCTCCTAAAAGTACTAGTGAAGAGGATCAGGGTCAGATTGTTGGTGTTACCTTAAGCACTGGTGAAACGCTTAACAGCCGTCATGTGGTATTGGCTATTGGGCACAGTGCCCGGGATACCTTCCAGATGCTTCTAGACCAGGGCGTGTATATGGAAGCGAAACCGTTTTCAGTGGGATTTCGCATCGAACATCCGCAGTCAGTGATTGACCGTGCTCGCTTTGGCGATAACGCCGGCAATCCCATTTTAGGGGCGGCGGACTATAAGTTAGTACACCACTGTGATAATGGTCGTAGTGTTTACAGTTTTTGCATGTGCCCTGGCGGTACAGTGGTTGCCGCAACCTCAGAAGAAGGGTGTGTGGTTACCAATGGCATGTCCCAGTATTCGCGTAAAGAACGCAATGCCAATGCTGCTATTGTCGTAGGCATTGAGCCAGAAAAAGATTATCCCGAGCACGTACTGGCTGGCGTGGATTTACAGCGCAAATTGGAATCACTGGCGTATAAATTGGGTGGTGAAAATTACAACGCGCCTGCGCAATTGGTTGGTGATTTTCTGCTGGGTAAACCCTCTGTGGAAGTGGCAGGTGTTGCGCCTTCCTATCAACCGGGTGTGACCTTTGGTGATTTGAGTGAGGCGTTGCCGCCCTTTGCCATTGCTGCTATTCGCGAAGCGATACCTGCTTTTGATAAGAAAATTAAAGGCTTCGCCATGAAAGAGGCAATTTTAACGGGTGTCGAAACCCGAACCTCGTCGCCAATCAGTATTAAACGCGGTAAAGATTTCCAAAATATGAATACACGCGGTCTGTATCCTGCTGGCGAGGGCGCTGGTTATGCAGGGGGAATTCTATCGGCGGGCATTGATGGAATTAAAGTGGCCGAGGCTTTAGCGCTTGATTTGTTGAAGAATGAATAGGTCAGCCTTAGATTTACCCTTTATGAAGTTGAATCACCCTGTGTGATTGGCGCATCATCACCACTTATGCGTTGTAGGCGTTCCTGTTCTTCTTTCAATGCGGCATCGATAACTTCCAGCACCTCACCCACATCGGCATCTACAGTGCTTTCTTCAAATAGGCCAGATAATTGGGTCTCGGGATGTAAGTTACCGTCTTCGTAAAGCGCCCAAATCTCTTTGGCGTATTTTGTATTTTTTAATGCGGGAGCAAACTGGCTGTAGTAATTGGTGATGTTGTTAACGTCACGTTCCAACATATTGCAGGCGTTATTGTTGGCCGCTGCATCAACCGCCTGTGGTAGGTCGATTATTACAGGGCCGTTTTCATCCACTAGCACATTGAATTCGGACAGGTCGCCATGCACCAAGCCGGCACAGAGCATCTGCGTGACACATCGCATAACAATCGCATGGTCACGCAGCGCTTGTTCTGTGGTTAGCCTTACATCACCTAGTCGTGGTGCGACATTGTCATCAGCATCGGTGATTAACTCCATCAGCAGTACACCATCAATACAGCCGTAGGGTTTGGGAACGCGCACGCCGGCATGAGCCAGGCGATAGAGTGCATCGACTTCGGCGGTCTGCCAAATTTGCTCTTGCTCGTTACGGCCGAATTTCGAGCCTTTTTCCATGGCGCGGGCGCGTCGACTATTACGTACTTTTCGGCCTTCCTGGTAAAGCGCAGCCTGTTTGAAACCGCGTTGGTTAGCTTCTTTGTAAACCTTGGCGCAGCGGATTTCACCGCCGCAACGCACGATATACACATCGGCTTCTTTGCCGCTCATCAATTGACTGACAACTTCATCCACCAGCCCATCCTTAACCAGGGGCTGGATTCGTTTTGGTATTTTCATGGTGCATTTTGCCATATGATGACAAGGTCGTGTGCATGTATTCGCTTGCTGAAAGCGTGAATCTTTTTGATAATAAAAAATCGGTATCTGCCCCTGTGATTTTTAGGTTATCAAAACGTATTTAGCTTAAAATTCTACTTGACCATTACTCGGGACATTCCCCAGATTTACGCAATTCACAACATGACTAGAAAGACATGACTAGAAAGATTGAACTATTAGCGCCCGGTGGCGATGTTGAAGCGATTAAAGCCGCTGTGATTGCCGGTGCCAATGCTGTCTATTGTGGCTTGGATAACTTTAACGCGCGGAATAGGGCCACTAACCTTACTTTTGATGATTTATCGGGCATCTTACGTTTAGCGCACCAATACGATTGTGAGGTGTTTTTGACCTTGAATGTTGTCATTCTGGAGCCGGAGTTAAACAGTTTAATCAAATTGCTTAATAAGCTGGTTAACTCGGGTATCGATGGCATTATCGTACAGGATCTAGGTGTTTTTAATCTGGTAAAAAAACATTTCCCAACGCTCAATATTCACGCTTCTACCCAATTAACAACACATAACGAAGGCCAGATTTTATTTCTGGCAAAAATCGGCGCATCACGGGTTAATCTTTCGCGTGAATTAAACATTGGTGAAATAAAATCATTGACCGCACTTGCCCATAAGTACGACGTGCTAACCGAGGTTTTTGTGCATGGTGCGCTGTGTATTGCTTTTTCTGGCCAGTGTTATTCCAGTTCGGTTAGCGTGGGTAACTCGGGTAACCGTGGAAGCTGTAGTCAGGCATGTCGTGATGAATATGAAATTACGGCGGCGGGTAATCGTTTCCCGCTCAACTTGAAAGACAATTCTGCTTATTTTGATTTGCCGGCGCTAGTTGATGCGCAAGTTGACTCATTGAAAATTGAAGGCCGTATTAAAAATGCACATTATGTTTATACCGTAGTCGATACCTGGAGAAAGCAGGTCGACGAGTTTGTTGAAACGGGGAAGTTATTGGCCGATGACTCTAACTTGCACCGCGTATTTAATCGTGACTTTACCAACTCTTTTCTACAGGGCAACCTCAGCAAGGATATGTTTATCGACAACCCTCGTGATCACAGCGTTAACCATGCCATCAACAAGAGTAATGCTGTTTTGGTGAAGGATATTCTGCATGTGAAAGACCAGCTTCATAGTAAGAAAAATGAAATAGGAGCAGAGCTCGCAGAAAAAATTAAGTATCTCAGTATTGCTAAGCAACCGTTAGCATTAGCTTTTTCTGGTCGGTTAAATGAGCCTTTTTGTTTAACCATGACGATAGGTGATAATGACAAAGTTTACCGCTTGCAAACAACATCACTGCTCAGGTCTGCCAGTGATTCGGGAATCAATCAGGCAACGTTAGAAAAACGTTTTAAAAACTTGGCTAACAACAACTACCGCATTACCGATTTTGACTGTAATGGTCTGGATGATGGCGCAGGTAATGGCGCAGGTAATGGTTTAGGGATTCCGTTTAAAGAACTGACAGTATTGAAAAATCAGGCGGCTTCTTTATTAAATAATTCAGTCGATATTATTCCCTTAGTTACCATTCCACCGTTAGACAGGAATGTAAAAGACAGGCATAAACAAACGCCTAAGAACCTAAATGGAATGCCTACTGAAACCCCGTCTAAAAAGCCAAGTTTGTCGATATTAATTGCCGACGAAAAAGATATGTACCTGTGTGATTTAACTGACGCTGACGTGTATTTCAAGTTACCAGAAAGTCTCAAGAAAGGCTGCAATAAATACATCGAACTTTTATTGCGTAATCCTCGCTTAATTCCATGGTTTCCGGCAGTTTTAATTGGTAAAGATTATGATGAATCCGTACGGCTACTTGAACACGTTCGACCTAAACGTATCGTCAGTAATAATACCGGCGTTGCCTATAAAGCATTTCAAATGGGCATCGAGTGGATAGCTGGCCCATTCTTAAATACCACTAATTCTTATGCCTTATTGACGCTGAAAGAAGAATTAAACTGTGCAGGGGCTTTTATTTCAAATGAAATTAATCGCATGCAGATTAAAAACATAAATCGTCCATCAAATGCAGGCCCAGACAATTTTAAACTGCTGTACAGCATTTATCATCCAATTTTAATGATGACCAGTCGCCAGTGTTTCTTTCAGCAAACCGTCGGCTGTAAAAAACCCACCATTGAAGATGCTTGTATGTTGAAGTGTACAAAAGCGACCACTATCACAAATATCAAAGGTGTATCTTTTGCCGTTGATAAACAAAAAGGCGGTTACCCCAGTATTTATAATAATGAACAATTTTTAAACCTCGACATTGTTAGTGACCTTGTTGATTTATTTGATGAGTTTTTTATTGATCTGACTAACATTGGTGCTGGCTCTAAAACTGCGTTAGACAAAGCGCAATTGATTGCACACTTTGAAAATCTGCTAAACGGTGATGAACAAACAGCGCAGCATTTAAGCAATATGGTTAGCGTATCCACTAACCAGCAATACAGACAGGGTTTATAAAGTGAAGGCTAGTACCCTTAGCTCTACAACCATACCAATACTGTACTCCCTACAAAACTGTCCTTACGCGATGCGTGCAAGACTCGCCATACTATTGGCCCAACAAACAGTCATGCTGCGTGCCATTGTTATGCAAAATAAACCGGCTGAAATGTTAACGCTATCACCTAAAGGAACAGTGCCTGTTTTAGTATTAGAGGTGATGAATACCACGTTTAATAAAGCGCTTACTAAAACGATTGTCATCGATGAAAGTTTAGATATTATGTTGTGGGCGCTTAAGCTGAATGACCCCGAAAATTTACTTTATTCACAGACTCCAGACGCACTCGAAGAAATGCTTCAAATAATTAAAAATAATGATGAAGACTTTAAACCGAAGCTAGAGAAATATAAACGCGCCAAACGTTTTCACGGTGATGATGAAGAGCAGTGTCGCCTGTTGTGTGAACCTTTCATTCAAAAACTAGAACGTCGTCTGGCACAACACGAATTCTTAATGGGCTCTACACCCAGTCTATTAGATTATGCATTACTGCCTTTTATTCGACAGTTTTCTCGGGTAAATCGACAACTGTATTTACATGGCCCGTACACGCATTTACAGCGCTGGTTAAACAACCACCTGCAAAGCAGGCTGTTTTCCAAAGCTATGCTCAAATACCCGTTATGGTTAGATAATCATGAAGAGTGTATATTCGGTGAGTGAATCATTTGTCACTGTGACTATTACTGGCTTTGCCTAGACTATAACCTGCCATGCAACCACAAGCTGATCCGTTTATTGTTCCTTTGTGTGATGAGGAAATCGAGGTGCT
>CAZYYW010000067.1:0-1982 GCA_964651445.1 uncultured Thiotrichaceae bacterium | reverse complement strand
AACCACAAGCTGATCCGTTTATTGTTCCTTTGTGTGATGAGGAAATCGAGGTGCTTTATCAGGATGAGCATCTTCTGTTAATAAACAAACCTACGGGCTTGTTGACGCTTTCTGGAAAACATCCGCTAAACAAAGATTCGGTACATTTTCGTTTGGTTAAAGATTTCTCGACAGCCAAGATAGTTCATCGTCTTGATTTTGGTACATCGGGAATTTTGATTGTGGCACTCAGTACAGCGGTTAATGCACATATTGGTAAGCAATTTCAAGCGCAGACTGTGAGCAAGTCTTATACAGCTATTTTGCATGGTAATGTTATTGACGATAGTGGTTGTATCGATAGACCCATTGCCAAAGGTGATTTCCCGTTACAAAAGATCTGTTATGAAACGGGTAAGTCAGCCGTTAGTCATTATGATGTAGTGAAGCGGCTTGTAGGAATTTCGGGGCAACCTGATTCAACTAGGGTCATTTTCAAACCTTCTTCTGGTCGCACCCATCAATTGCGAATACACAGCAGAGAGATAGGTCACCCGATTTTGGGTTGTGATCTCTATGCGTCAGATGAGGCTTTTTTTATGGCTGATCGTCTGATGTTACACGCCACCCACATTGAATTTAATCACCCCGTGACTGGGGAGAAGGTTAATGGCTTCTGCCCTTGTCCGTTTTAAGAGATAAGAAAATGTCCATGGATATTAATGGAACCTGTATCTCATCAACAACCGATGAGCATGGCTCAATTTATGTTTACCAAACAAGAACCAGCCGGATTCTCAGCTTTGATGGGAAAATATATCAAAGTAGCATGAAACTGAAGGACATTAATGGACTAACGCTCGACTACACCCAAGCTATGATGGCGGGTTTGTTGTTTATTCCCATCGTTAATACAGCCACCATCATGGGGCTGGGCGCCGGCTCAATGGCAAAGAACCTACTCAATAGTTTTTCCGAGTTGAAGGTACACGCGATTGAATATCGTGAAGGTGTGGTGAAGGCTGCAAAAAAATATTTTTACTTACCTGATACAAATCGCCTCTTTATTCATATAGACGATGCTGCTCACTACATTAAAAACACAGGCATAAAAAACACCGACATGAAAAGCGATATTATCTTTTCAGATTTATACAACTCGAATGGCATGGAGTCGAAACAGGTGCAGTCATCCTACTTGCGTGATTGTAAAAAGGCTCTCAGTAAACAAGGTGTTCTGGTACTTAATATCTGGAATACGGCACTTAAATCACAAGAAGAGATAGATGAATTACTCGCGCTCGAATTTGAAAACCGACTGCTCAGTTTTAAAGTAGACAGTGGAAACACGATAGTATTCGCATTCAAAAATGACATTCCCTCGATAAATAGAAAAGAACTACTGACTAAAGGCGAATGGTTGCAAGATAAAATGAATATTCCGATGAAACGTTATGCCGAGTTACTTGCTGACCTTTATTGTTAGTTAGTGGACGTCTAATCACCAGCGTGGAAACCAGAAGGTTGCAATTATTAGAGGTGCTTTTAATTATAAAAAGCTTCAACAGTTCCTTTTATTTTCACTAAGAGGGGCTGACCTCGACGGTCTAACGCTTTAGGCGAAGCGATTTTTACCCAGCCTTCACTGATACAATATTCCTCGACATCGGTGCGCTCTTCTCCGTTCAGCCGAATACCAATGTTGTGCTCGAAAATCTCTTCGACATAATGTGGACTACTCGGATTGCTTGAAAGATGATTAGGTAAAGCGGGTTGAGATTTAGTATCGTTCATGTTGATGACCTGACTTAAATATAAAGTGCTGTATTGTAGATAATAGAGATCAAATGCTCAAGATGTCATACGAGTATTGTCGATATCATTGATCTTACTATGCTTCCTTGTCATCGTGTGGTCGCAGCCAAAGGGATTGGCGGCTATGATGGGGCAATTACTTGAAATAAAACGTCGTTTACTGATTATGGAAGGGGTTGCTTTATAGC
>CAZYYW010000066.1:0-12729 GCA_964651445.1 uncultured Thiotrichaceae bacterium | reverse complement strand
TTCCTTAAGCTTCCTTAAGCTTCCTTAAGCTCCGCAGAAGCTCCGCAGTAAGCTCCGCAGTATGTTACCAATGCTGCTTTAATTGGATTTAACGCTACATAAGAAGTGATTCTTAACAGACATTTATCTTCCATAGTGGATGAAGAAAAATGACCCTTGTTATAAAGAACTCCGCCACTTTTCACGTAAATTAATCATACGTGTGTAGCGACGGTTAATTTAATCGCATAGCCAATTAAAAGCTTGCTTTAAGTACTAAATCAACATTAACTTAGGGAGCTTTTGATTGCGTAACAGCTTCGAAGACCTTTAGCTAAACTTATAACCCTAAATCTTATATTCACGTGTGAAAAATATGACTGAAACAACAGAGAAAGAATACGCCGCATACAGTAAGAAAGTGTGGATAATTTACACGCTAGCGACCGCTGCCCTGATTATTATTTTGGTAACACTGGTTGCCCGTGACATGGAAGAACAATTCTTCTATTCATTGATGACAGCGGCGGGCGCTTATGTGCTTCGACCCTCGGATAGATACATTAGCAAGCTGGTTTTAAAATGGTTTGGTGTTTCGCTGCCGAAAAAGCCAGAGCCGGTTAAGGCTGAACCGGAAAAGTCAGATGCAGAAACGCCAGAAGCAGATAAACCTGATACAAAGAAGTGATTAACACCTAACTTCGCGGATAGAAGCCTACCTAAAGTCTGCCTATAAACCTATCTATGAAATATTAGGGCTAAGCAAAAAAGGTAGCGACTGCGGCTTCAAGTGTGTCGTGCATATGAAATCGATGGTCTGCGTTTGTCTCGCCACCAAGCGATGACTCGCTGGGGCTTAACGAAATTGTCTTTTGATTTGGTTGAGCACCAGAAAATAATTCTCCAACACTTGTATGCTGTTGACAGGTGTTGTCATTATTATCTGCGATTTTTGTGTATCTTACTTTGCCAGTCAAAGCATTAAAAAAATGCCTTAACATCCCTTGAACTCCGCATGACTCTCACCAGTTCTACGCCTGTATTAATCACTCGGTAATAAAGCAAGTAATGATCGACTGGAAAACTTTTTAAGCCATTCATTAGTTCAGGTCTATCTACCCCTATTTCGGTAAATTCACAGAACTTATTCGCGGTCTCTTTCAACTTTTCCAGGAAACGATCTGCATTGATTGGACTGTCCTGGGCGATGTAAAGCCAGATTTCCAGAAGATCATATTCCGCTTCTGGGGAGATCTTCAGTTCGGGCATTATTTATTTTTTCCTTCTGCCAGCATTTTTCTTCCTTTGGCTTTAATACGCTCAATGTCTAATGGTCTGCCTTTACCTTTGTCGAGCGAGTCGATGCCTTGAGCGATTTCCTGTCGCAATGTCTCCAGTTTGTCGGCATTGACGCTATCACGTTCATTCAGCAGGCGCAGAGCTTCTCTAACAACTTCACTTACTGAGTTATACATGCCTGTGGCGACTTTTTCTTTCAATAGACTTTCTAGTTTCGGAGTCAAGGATACATTCATAATTTAAACCTCTTTAAATATTGCCAGCACACTAATAATAGCAATAAATAGCAAAGATTGTTATCGCTTTATATCCTCTGATTTTTCATTTTAGGCTTAATGAAGTTTGTCGTTTAAACTGGATGGAGCCACAGCGAACGATTTCTCAACACTTGCAGGCTTCTCACCGGTGTTGTCCTTGCTGTCAACTACCGCGGTCGGGTGCGCCTGACTTCGCGGATAGAAGCCTACCTATAAGCCTATCTATGAAATATTAGGGCTAAGCAAAAAAGGTAGCGACTGCGGCTTCAAGTGTGTCGCGCATATCGACATCATCGGTCAACGGTTCGACTAATGCCATCTGGCAGGCATCGGCTGGACTGATGCCTTTGGCGATAAGCTGACCGGCGTAGATCAGTAAGCGGGTTGACATGCCTTCATCCAGACCGTGACCTTTTAGGTTACGTGAACGCTGCGCCACCTGAACTAACTTTTCAGCCGTCGGGGTATCAACACCGGTTTCGTGGGCGACAATTTCAACTTCCATTTCGCTCGGCGGATAATCAAATGACATAGCACCAAAGCGTTGTTTGGTGGATTGCTTTAAGTCCTTCATCATTGACTGGTAGCCAGGATTATAAGAGATCACAATTTGAAAATCAGGGTGCGCATCAACCTGCTCGCCCTTTTTTTCCAGCGGCAATTGACGACGATGGTCGGTCAGTGGGTGAATCACCACGGTGGTATCCTGACGCGCTTCAACCACTTCATCGAGATAACAGATAGCGCCAATACGCGCCGCTGTGGTTAACGGGCCATCCTGCCATTTTGTACCATTGGCATCGAGCAGAAAGCGACCGACTAAATCAGAAGCCGTCATATCTTCATTACAGGCAACGGTTATCAGCGGCTTTTGTAATTTCCACGCCATATATTCAATAAAACGGGATTTACCACAACCGGTAGGCCCTTTTATCATCACCGGCATACGCACTGAATAGGCAGCTTCATAACGCTCTATTTCTTTGCCAACTTTGTGGTAATAAGGTTCCTGGCTTATCATGTATTCGCTATTGTCTATCATCTATAAGTCCTCAATATTCTTCATTATTCAATTTGTTTGCGCCGGTTTACATATCTGGCTGCTTCATATCTGGCTGTTTATTTAGTCAGAGATAAATACAGCTCTGGTAGTTTTTCTGGTAAGCGCGAGACATCATCTAGCACCAGAAAGTTTTTTGCACCAAAGATACGTGACACGTATTGATCTGCGTATGGATCTAGCGTGATGCAAAAGGTATTTATGCCGTTACGGGCGAGTTCTTCTACGGCTTTTTTTGTATCAAACCGCAGGTATTGCGGGTCGTGCTCATCATTGTCCGCGGGTTCACCGTCGGTCAGTATAAACAATACTTTTTTAGCACTGGCACGCTGCCCCATTAAGGTACCTGCATGGCGAAGCGCTGCGCCCATACGGGTAGACAGTTGCCCGGTCATGCCGGCAAGACTGGCTTTTACTTCTTCATCGTACGATTCTTCAAAATCTTTAAAGCGATAATACTCAACATCGTGGCGGCCATTGGAGTCAAAACCGTGTATCGCGAAGGGGTCGCCTATTTTATCCATCGCATCGGCCATCAAAGCGGCTGCTTCACGCGATAGATCGAGGATGGTCGGTTCATTTGCCCCGCTCTCCTCTGAATTGTCGTCGGAGGCGTCGCCCGATTTAAGCGTTGACTCTAAACTCGCGGTGGCAAGCGATTCAGCGGATACCGCGGCTTTCGAACCCGGCAGCGGGTCATTGGTTGACTCAGACAGGTCGATCAATAACAGGACTGAAAGGTCACGAATCTGTAATGTGGTACGAATACCAATACGCGGGTCGGGCTGCACGCCGCGACGAATATCAATCATTGCGCCAATGGCAGCATTGATATCAATCTCGTCACCGTCTTCAACTTTACGCTGACGGATAACGCCCTGCGGTTGCACAGCTTCTATTAATTGTTTCAGCCGCCGTACTAACGGTTTATGTCGTTCAAGTATTTCTTCGATGTCATCTGGGTTACCCATTTTCGGGCGTTTTTCTAGAACGGTAACCCAGTTTGGGCGCTCCAGTTGGGTCTGATAATCCCACTCATGGTAGTGAATGGGCGAAGAGATGGGCTCTTTACCTTCCATGTCATTGTAAGATTTGCCTTCATCTTCATAGGGAAATAGTTCGGTTTCCAGCACCCATATTTCCTGTGCATCATCGCCGGCATTTTCCACTTCGACTTCGTTAATCATCTCCATTATGCTAACGTATTTACGCACTTGTTCGGTTTCGCCGGGTAGCAATTCGTGTCCTTCTTCTCGATGATCGGGTGATTGCCACAGGCAGCGGTTGTCATCGCGATACGGGCTGCTGTAAATATCGGTGCGTGAATTGAGCGCAATGTTTTGCGCTACCACTTGCTCAGCAAGTTGCAAGCCTATTTCGCGCGCCAGTTCAGGCTCTTGCAGCCGCGATTCGGACGCCGCCATTGCGGTTCGTGCCTGTGTAACCAATGGGTGATTATCGACATAAGTTTCGTCCAGCAACGCGCGCGCCAGACGATCAAGAATGGGTTGTAGCCCTTCGTTGAGTGCGGGATCAGCGGGTAATAGCGAAATCCATAGTTGTCTCATACCCGGAAATTGTTTCGCCGCCAATGTTTCAACACGCGCATCTTCAATGACGCCAATCATTAAACGCTGTAATTTGGTCAGTTCTTCTGCATTGGTATCGTAAGACGAAAAGACAACATGAGCCGCCGCATGGGCGGAACTGGCGCGATAAACATCCATACCGGAGACGGTTAATGCAGCCGCCTCTGGTGATTTCTCGTCAACACCCGCAGGGACATAGTCGTCAAAGGCATCGGGCAAGTGAATGAAATAATGCTCAATATAAGGGCGGTAACCTTCGCGCGTTTCAAAGTCGCCAGAGGTGGGACGGATAAAGAAATCACGCCCCCACAAAGAACGCAAATACATGTTTAGCCGACGTTGCACATTGACGAAAAGCACACCGCGTTGTTCTTGCAATAAGACGGCTTTCGCCTGATCACTGCGTACACCAAAATATTCTGCCTGCGCTTCAAAATCATTGCGGTAGGCGGAAACACCCCAGGCGATCCAACGCCGTAGACCACCCAGCGTTAGCTGCCCTAAAAGTACATCGAGATTTTCTAAAAAGGGACGTATCGCCCGTGGCGCTTTGCCGACCAGGTTATCGAGCAGACTTAAATAGGCTTTAAACAGATCCAATTCACCAAGGCGACTTGCCGCTGTTGGTGCTGTGGAGAAGACCAGCGACAATACTTCAGCACTGGTTCGAGAATACATTTTGATGGCAAGTGTCAGCAGTTCGGGAACTGCCTGCTCACCAATTTCTTTGGCAACCAGAGGCGCACTTTCGATATAGGAGATAACCAGATCGGTACCCCGGCCTAATGATTTCAGCCCCGCCGCACCATCCAGATAGGCTTGCAAACCACGTGGACTGAACACCCGCACGGCTTCGTGCCAGGTCGCTTCCAGTACCTCACCGGCTTGCTCGCCCAGGTCTTCTAATAAGTCCTGATGTTCTGTTAGTTGAATTGCCAAAAATCACCTGGTCGAATTAATTGGTACGCATTGCCACGCATATGTCCATGGATGGACAGTAGTAGGATAATGCAGGAGCGATTATCGAAAAGCATGGGAACGAGGCTAGCTTCGTCGATAAATTTAGTCAGGCCAGACACGTTGTGGATGTAAAGCTGATGAACCAGCGCTTTGGCCGGTCGTTTTTTGCTTCGCTTTTTTGGCTGTTGACTTGCTGGCAGCTGGCTTCTTAGCGGCAGGTTTCTTAGCGGCAGGTTTTTTCGCAGCCTTTACCGCAGTTTTGTTTTCACCTTGTGCAGCTTGCTGCTTATTAATACTGGCACTCAATTTGTCTTCAAGTTTGCTCATGATTTAAAAACCTCTTCAATTATCGATTCAATGTCACTAACCGCTTTTTTACCACGGGCACCAAACTGGTAAACGCTAATGCCTTCAAGTGCTGCCCAGCGATAGGCGGCGCGGCGACCCAGTGTGCTATCCAGCGAAGGCAAATTGCAGGTTCGAAGCACCTGACGCATGGCGTGAGATAAAGCACTTCTCGGCTCCACTTGATTGCGTACAAAATAGGCGCGTAGTGACGGATTACTCTTACGTGCCTGCTCTACAGCATCGACCATATGGTTACTGCTCCAAAGGTCAGGCGGTGATGGCAGCACTGGAATAAGCAGTATATCGACCATCTCCAACGCCGTTTCGGTAAACCCGCTGCCTAAGGCAGGCGGACAATCCACCACTACAAAATCATGTGTACTGGTTGCCTTGCGAATCTCGCTTGCCAACTCACTACCGGTTGCCACCACACTTGGCATGCCGTCTGTGTTCTCATGGTTAACCCAATGCTCCAGGGTTCCCTGAGGATCAGCGTCGAGTAGGATGGTACTGCCGCGCACTTTCAAACCCGCGGCAAGGTTTAGTGCTAGCGTGGATTTACCACAACCGCCCTTGAGATTTGCCACTGCGAATTTTGTACCGGGCATTAGACCATCCTATTGTTGTTTTGCCTGTTCTGCATTACCGGCTAGCAGATCCACCTTTTTAGAAAAATCATAATCTGGCTGCGCCAGCTCTTCGTCACGCGCGGGAATAGATACATTCACGTGCGTGCGACTAAAGGTCAGGTCAGGGTAATATTCTTCTACTTTCGATAAGTCTTCCAGCGCATCTAGAAAATCACGCATTTCATCGTAATCAGAAAAATCAAAACGTCTGGACAATAGCTGCGCGCGCTTTTGTATTTTCCAGCCGCTGCTGACACCTGTATTTTGCTGTTCAGTCATTTTGATTACTCAGTACCAGCGCCAATTGAGGCACTACTAACCGAAGCCGCACCAACCGAAACAATAATAGTAACAATCATTCCAACTCTGCCAGCCAAGTTTCCAGCGCCTGTAAATGTTCACGCTCTTCCTGCAACAAACCGGTAAACAATTCATAAGAAATGTCATCGCCGATGCGAGTTGCATAGCGACTTGCCTCATCGTACAGGCGAATGGCATCCGTTTCCAGATGCCAGTCTGCAATCAGCATATCTTTTAAGCTGCGCCCTGCGCGAACCGTTGGCAGTTGCGTCGCATTTGGCAATAGTCCCAGACATAACATCCGGCTTATCAAACGCTGAGCATGTTTTAATTCATCTTCAGATTCGTAACGAAACTTTTCTGCTGCCTGCGTCAAACCCCACATATCACATAGTGTGTATTGTGTGAGATATTGCTGCACAGCCATCATTTCGTGGCTTAAGGCACGCGATAGATAACCGTTTAGTCTTGAATCCATTAACATGAAGAGTTTAGTTCCACGCTCATTTCAGATGCCTGAATCAGAAACTTAACCGACTTCAGGGCCTGTTGAATCATCCGCACTGGTCGGCAATATGTTTTCGACTTCGCCGTGTACCCGTGCAATGATATGCGCTGAAACCAGGCCATCACCAACACGTTCACAAGCGTCTGCACCGGCGCGAACCGCTGCATTAACCGCACCGGTTTCACCACGTACTAAGACAGTCACGTAACCACCACCAACAAAGTGACGACCGATCAGTCTAACTTCAGCCGCTTTTGTCATGGCATCAGCCGCTTCAATAGCAGGGACAAGGCCACGGGTTTCGATCATACCTAATGCAACTCCAGATATATCACTCATTTTATTTCTCCTGACTATTCATTAATAACGAAGGGCTAATCTCGGTTGCTATCATGCCAACCTTGCCACTTATCTTGCTAATTACTGCATGTTGTTACTGTATATTATTGCTGCATATCGCAGCACTAAAGTCGTTACAACTTAGCCTTCAATAGTAGTCGGCAGTATGTTTTCTACTTCACCGTGTACGCGGGCAATAATGTGCGCTGAAACCAGGCCATCACCAACACGTTCACAAGCGTCTGCACCGGCGCGAACCGCTGCGTTAACCGCACCTGTTTCACCACGTACTAATACTGTAACGTAACCACCACCAACAAACTGACGTCCAACCAGGCGAACTTCTGCCGCTTTAGTCATGGCGTCAGCCGCTTCAATTGCAGGAACCAAACCACGGGTTTCGATCATGCCTAATGCAACTCCAGATATTTCACTCATTTTACTTCTCCTGACCTTCGTCAATTATTCAAACAGCCTTGAAATTAAGCGTGTGCTTATTTTTCAATAGCCGTGGGTAAGATGTTTTCTACTTCGCCGTGTACACGTGCAATGATATGCGCTGAAACCAGGCCATCACCAACACGTTCACAAGCATCTGCACCCGCACGAACGGCTGCATTAACGGCACCGGTTTCACCACGTACTAAGACAGTAACGTAACCACCACCAACAAACTGACGTCCAACCAGGCGAACTTCTGCCGCTTTAGTCATGGCATCAGCCGCTTCAATTGCAGGAACCAGTCCACGAGTCTCTATCATGCCTAGTGCTACACCTGTTACTTCGTTTCCCATATCGTTCTCCGGGTAAATTAAAATACTAAAAAATTAAATCTAAAAAATTAAAAATGCGCTGTTATTCACTACTTCTTAAAATCATTACTTCTGAATCCATTACTTTTAAATCTATTATTTCTCTATCCATTCTTCCCAGTCATCGATGATGCCAGCGATGGTGAGGTCAGTCATGGTGTCATAACTGGGCATGGCATGACGCGCTGCCGAGCCGCTTACTGTGATGACCCATTGCCCTGCCGGAACACCGACCGGGTCACAGGCAACACATAACTTGCCGTTATAATCACTCAACACACGTAATGAAATGCTTTGTAAACCCGCTACACAACGTGTGGTTACAAGATCATCACGTACTTGCATAATTTCCATTGCAAGTTACCTCAGGATTCCTTCCAATAGTCGATAATGCCAACGATGGTTAGATCGCTAGGGTATTCTTTACTGCCCGCAGCTTCGCGCGCTGCTGAACTACCGACACAAATAACCCAGTCACCGGGGATACAGCCAACGGCATCAACCGCAACCAGTGGCGTCGCACCCGGTTTGTCACGCACCACCAATAAGGGGCGCAAACCTAAATCATTAATACGGTTAGTCGAAACCAGTGTTTTTTCTACCTGCATGATTCTCATACTGATTCCTCGTCAATAACTTCTAACGCGCTGCCTAGTGGTCGATCCTGCAAACTCATCTGGCAAAAAATACTGTTACGCGCCGCTAAATCTTTATAACGTTCTAATATCGCCGCCTTTACTCGGCGGCACTGCTGGGCCATCCGCTGCCGCGAACCCGGTACTTTCGAATCGTAACGATAATGAATCGCTATCGGTACTGGCAAACCATTGGCTAGGTTCAAGCCAGTAAAAATTTTGATACCAATATCAAGGTCGGCGGTACCTTCTTCTACCGTATGCAAGTGCGCGTAATAAGCAACATTGCGCAATTGCACTTCCTGAAAACCATCGCCGACACTGATATAACGCTCGGCATGACCAATGTCAGGATAACGGCCTTCGTATAAATCGCCGACGTATTCTATTTGCGATAAATTGTTAATTAGTAAATTAACAATCAATTTACGCATACCTTCACCCGGTACGCCTGCACCTTGACCCCAACCACTGGCTTCGCTGCATTTATCGATGGCTTCGTAAACCGCGATACGCGCCTGATCAGCATTCATATTTAACGTATCGTGATACAACTGCGCATTGTCGATAAAACGATGCACGTTAATCTCACCGTTACTGTCGGGTACGTGCAAGCGTATCGAATCATTGTCGGTATCAACGCAGATCAATAAAATATCAACCGATGCACCACAACAAAATGTGTTTTCGATGGCTTCACGAAATTCGTGCAAGCGAGCCAGCCCAGCTTCAGCCGACACATTGTCATTACTGCCATGTGCCGCACAGCCCTGATGCGAAGGGTCTGAACTACTGCGATGATAAACCACTACTTTCAGATAGTTGGTTTGCGCATCAGCAGGCACTGGGTCAGCGGCGCGAAAACGCGCCAGTTCTACACTTTCCCAATGACGAATATTTGCTTCTATATTAAACAGTGCGCCTGCATAGGCATTACGCACGGTCATGGCTGTTAGTGGCAGCCGTAAAATATACTTCGACAAGCCTTTTAAACGACCGTCAGAGCACGGTGTAATATCCACACTGTGATAACCACAGTCGAGGAAAAAACTTTTTGCGTCGACTGAATTTTCAGCCTGATTACGCAAATTTTCCGCGAATTGCGCCACTGAATTTTGCAGTGCGCCAAATACACAACTGGCATACAGTGCGCGCATGTCCAGGCCATCGACCCAGGCATTGTTTATTAAATTCTCGGGCAGTTCAGCACCCAGTTCTTTATTTGCCAGCACTTGTGCCTGCGCTAAAAAATCTTTTTCGTGCTGCAAATTAGCCAGTGTTTTAAGCGTTGGTACGATGGCATCAAAACGCCCTTTAATGTCTTCTTCGCAACGCGCCAGTTGCGCATTTTCCTGCAAATTCGTCAGCGGATGACGACATGAGCGTGCCGGCAAGGTTTCACATGCTGTATGTGAAACCGGTACTGGCGCGATGGCTGACAAAGCACTTGCCGGCATAACACTGGCTGCCTGAGCATTGACTAGTTGAGCATTAGTTACTGCATTACTGGTGTCTGTTGAACTCTGTTCAGTACCAACAGCCGCTTTATCTAATGAACTTTGCGCAACGCTGGAAACTTTCTGCGGTTGCGCCATACCCACAGGTGCTTGCGCATAACGGCTATTGCCGTTATTTACTCGTCTCCTGTAGGCGTTTTTTGTGTTCATTAATTTAATCTCAGTGACTTAATTCAATATCGTCAATAATTAACCGCAAGCGCCGCCGGATAAAGTCACCAGTGCTGATGCTTTTTTGTTGCTACCACCACTGCTGCCCGTTATTTTTGATGCAACGACTTCTACTGGTGCGCGATCTCTTAACGCAAAAGCACCGACTTTATTATGTACCGCTGCTTCACCACCCCGTTGCGTCTGATTACGCGAGGAAGAGAACAAGCCTTCTGTACCAGTAATTAAGCCACCTCGTGACCAATCATCACCGGTAATCTTAGTACCCGCTTCACTGCCTTCACCGGTAACTCTTTCACGCACCACTTCAGTTGAAGCAGGCGCAACGGCTACAGGCGCTGCTGTCGTTTCGGCTGTCATCTGATAACCTGGATGGCGAAATTCTGGTGTGCCCGATATAACGCCCTGGGCTTTGCTGGCAGAACCAGTGATTGCACTGTTTGCCAGACCCAACACACTGTTATGCACAGGCTGTCGATCACGTTGTTGCCAAGCAGCTTTTGCGGGTGACAACACAGAAAAATCAGCCTGATAGGCATTTTCTGCCGGTGCTTGCTGCGCCAAATAAGGCGTACCACTTACGCTTTGCTGACCACCACGTGGAAAGTTACCTGCCAAGCGTTCATCCATTTTCGGTGTCATACCTGAAACTGCCTGTGAAGAAGGATAATTTGGCAAACGTTGTTCAGCCTGCGCCACTGTCGCAGCACTACAATATTCATTCGTCAATTCACGCGCACCATAGCTGCTACCGGTAATAACGTTACACATACCAATATCGTCACCCGTGGTTTTTGCCGAATGACCTGGCTGTGCACCACTGACCATCTGATGATTCCAAGTACGACTAACAGCCGTCTTGTCAGCGCTCATAACGGGCTGCTGCGAACAAGATTGTTGAAAGCTTTCGCGGCTAACATACTCGGTTCCGGTGACGACCGAACAGTTACCTCGGTCGTCACCTGTTAGCTTTGGGGAGTGAGTCACCTCCGTCCCGGTTAACGTTCGACCATGCAAAGTATGCATTTCGCTCACCTTGTTCGATCGTTGGTCGCAAAAACCTCTAGTCGCAGAGCTGTCATATTGACTACCCGTCACACGCTGACAAGTACCTGGCTCATTACCGGTTACTTTTTCGTCACGGTCAACCAGATTGCCGGTAATGGTCATGCCACCACGACTGGCATCAACACCCACTTTAGCGGGAGGCGTTAATGTCGGCCCGGCACCACAGGTTGACTGAAAGCGTTCACTGGACACATATTCTGTTCCAGTAACAACGCCGCAAGCATCTTGCTCATCGCCAGTAATGCCCTCTGCACGTGAAGATTCACCACCAGAAACGGCCATGCCAGATGCTGTGTGGCTGACACCAACTTTTGCAGGCACCGATGCGTTTATTGTTCTGGTTTGCATGTTCACATAATCAGAACCCGTAACATTTTGACCAGAACCCGTCTCTGAACCTGTTACCGCATTGTCACGCGCTTCATCAGCACCTGTAACACGTTGATTTTTGTCGGTACGTCCTTCGATTACCTTCACTTGTGAACGCGCAGGAGCGGTTGTGGCGCAACGAGATTGAAAATGATCAACCCCCAAATACTCACTACCGGTAACAGACTTACAACTGCCTGCTTCTGAACCAGTAACGCTATTATTAGCGGCAATCGTGCTACCCGTCATCATCTGACCATGACTGGTTTCACTTACGCCAACCTTTGGCTCTTTCGCCTGCGGCACTGCGCCACAAAACTGACCAAACTGCTCAGCACCAAGATATTCAGTACCGGTAATTGAATGGCATACACCAGACTCTGCACCGGTAACTTTTTCCGTTTGCTCTACTTGTGTACCAGTCACAGACTGACCCGACAATGTAGTACCCACTTCAACTTTATCAGGCGCTTCCGTTGAACCTGGACGCACGCGACCAGTGGGACGACAAGCAGGACTATCACCCCGACCCACTGAACAACGGTCTTCACGATGCATGCGAGCTAACGCTTTACCTGTTAGCGCACTGGCATTACTGCCGCTATTGCGCGACAATTTTTTACGTGCTGCACGACCCGCTTTTCCTGGCAAACCAATCTTGCCTTTTTTGGATAAAGTATTGCGCCGAGCACGACAATAAGCACGCACACTGGAGCTAGTATTAACAGAGCCTGCAGGACTGCTTTCCATAAGATCACACAAGCCATCCAGTTTTTCTGCGTTAGCAGAAGCACTGGCAGTGGTATCACCGGTACACGGTTGACATGGCTCTGCGTAATTTTCGTCTTCTGCACAGCTATCACAGCAAGCTTCTTCTGAATCAGAAGCT
>CAZYYW010000065.1:0-12787 GCA_964651445.1 uncultured Thiotrichaceae bacterium | reverse complement strand
CAACGCAGAAACAGGATATTTGAATTGTAAGATGTCGATTCATGACTTAATCAGAGGCTCCCTAGGCGCGTTACCAGGGAATATCGCTACCATCAATATCAATGAAACGACCGCTATCACTTAGTTTTAAGGACAACAGGTTATTGAAAATTTGTTGCACACATTCTTGCGTAGTGATTTCTGCATTCGGCCCGCCCATCTCGGTTTTTACCCAACCAGGATGCAGTGCGACAGAGATAATACCTTTTTCTTTTAAATCTATCGACAAACTTTTTACCACTGCATTTAGCGCAGCTTTACTTGAGCGGTAGATATAGCTATTACCGTAACCATTGTCTGCCATGCTGCCCATTTTACTGCTCATGCAGGCAATTAATTTGCGCTCCCCCATTTGCAATTGATGAGAGAAGGCTTCAACCAGTTTTAATGGCGCTATGCTGTTGACCTGAAAGGCTTCTATCCAACTGTGGACATCAACACTGCCAAAGCTGTTTTTAGCAGAGCCATAAATACCGGCATTGTTTATCAAGATATCGATTGCATCAGTACGCAATTCATAGGACAGAGCCTGCAGTGTTGCCAGCTCTAACATATCGGCAATATGGACACTGATTTGCCCATTGGATAATTTTGCGATATTAAACAGACTATCTGCATTATGCGGATTACGGCAGCAGGCGAAAACTCGCCAGCCCTGCTGATAAGCATAACGCACCATTTCCAAGCCAATGCCACGGTTTGCGCCGGTGATTAATATATTCATCGTTAGATACAGAAAGTAAAAACAGGATTTTCGCAGAATAAGTACGAAAAGGATAACTCTATATTAGTTTTTCGTGAAAATTAGTATTTGAAAGGCACTTAATGACACGAAAGGGGTCAAATCTTTTTTGTTAAAAGTCTCTATTTTTCTAGGAAATTAATTTCTCCCTTTTTGCTCCCTTAGATGTTTTAAGCTGACTGATCTTTCTAGGTTAAAGAAAACACATGATTCCAGGATACATTAAAAAACTTTTCATCATTGCAGTGCTAATAGTGGCAGGCATATTGCTGGAAATTGCCGGCTTGCTTGATGCTGCAAATATGCTCAGCATCGCTAGAGAGCACGTTGATCATTGGTGGCTGATTCTAATACTGATTCTTCTGCAAATGATTTTTTTTACCTTTGCTCTCGCCGGCTCTTTATTTCTTTGGATTGTCGCACCACTTTACCCACCGGCAATGTCGACTTTCATTCTTGTTGCTGGCGGCACACTGGGTGGTGTAACTGCGTACCTGTTTTCAAAACGTCTTACGGATGAGTGGATAGAGAAAATAGAGAAATCGCGCACATATAAATTACTGCATAGCCAGAATAACTTTTTTACATTATTTGCCCTGCGAGTATTTCCGGCTTTCCCACACTCGCTGATTAACTACAGCTCAGGCATATTGAACGTTAAACTGAGCCGCTTCATACCGGCAGCAATATTAGGTCTTTCCATAAAGTCTTATATATATTCAAAAGTAATTTATAATACAGCGGCAACTGCATCGTTTGAAGACCTGTTAGACATTTCTACATACGGACCGTTGATATTATTATCTATCTTTGTGCTTATCGGTGTTTTTATTAAATATAAGCTGTCTGGGAAATAATAAAATGGGATGGTGACAGAGTAAAACTATCGTAATCAAGTTTGTTTTACTCAATTTTGTTTTACTCAGTGATTGTCGCCTGACAAACGGACATGGTAGCGATGTTACTCAACAAATTTTTCCAGCCCTGCCAGCGACAGGGCTTTTCGTTTAGATTGACAACAAGGGTTTATTGCCGACAATAACCCTCTCAGATATGACGCCACCCACTATTAACCAAGATTGTATATCTGGTTCATATAGAACTGTTCATATTCATTGCCGGGTAACGCCTTGCTCCAATAGTAACCCTGAGCATATTGACAGCCAATACTCTTGAGCACATCTAACTGGCGCTCATTTTCTACACCTTCCGCTAACAGAGACAGTTTTAATCCTCGGGTCAGTCCGGCAATCGCGTCGACAATGGTGCAGTCGTCTTCATTGTCGGGTATACCAGTAATAAACTCTCGGTCAATTTTAACAATATCCACTGGAAATTCTTTTAAATAAGCCAAGGATGCATAGCCGGTGCCAAAATCATCAAGCAGTATTTTCATGCCCATGTCCCGTAGTTTTTTCAATGTTGCTTCTACTTCGCCGACATTATCAATAAGTGTTCGTTCTGTTATTTCAATCGACAGAGACGAGCCTTCTACATTATTTTCTGACATTGCCTGGCTAAACAATGCCACCAAATCCTGCTCTTTAAACTGACGTGGTGCTAAATTAAGTGATACGTTTTGCTTTTCTAAACCCGCATCAGCCCAAACTTTTAACTGTTTACAAACAGTGTTAATCACCCACTCACCAAGCGCAACAATAAGACCACAGTCTTCTACAACGCTAATAAAGTCGGACGGATGAATCATACCCTTGTCAGGATGCTGCCAGCGTAACAGCGCTTCCACACCCATCACTTCATTTTTGTGAATATCAATGATAGGCTGATAGTGCAGTACAAACTCGTCATTTTCAAAGGCTGCTTTTAAGCTGTTTTCTAGATCCAAGCGTTCCATCGCATGGACACTCATTTCCGGTTTATAGAACTGGAAACAATGTCGGCCATTTTCCTTGGCACGGAACATTGCGGTGTCTGCATTTTTCAATAAACTACGCGCATCTTTGCCATCTTCCGGAAAAATGGCGATGCCAATCGAGGCGCTGGTATAGGTTTCTTGGTCATCGAGACGAACATTATGTTCTAAAATAGTGGTCAGATTATCGGCGATGGAAATAGCATCTTCAGGGCCATCGATGCCTTCGATAATAACCGCAAATTCATCACCACCCAAGCGAGCGATGGTATCTGCGCGGCGCAGTGATTTTGAGATCAAATCACCCACCGCTTTTATTAATTTGTCGCCAGCATCATGACCAAACGAGTCATTCACTAGTTTGAAGTCATCGATATCAACCAACATTAGCGCCATCGACGTTTTACTACGTTCAGAACGTATCACCGCCTGTTCAAGACGATCGGCAAATAACAAACGGTTGGGTAAGTCAGTCAAAGAATCACGATAAGCCAGTAACTGAACCTTGCGTTCAGCAATAACCTTGGCAACCACGGATTTGACTCGGTGTTTGAGTACTGCCCATTTAATGGGTTTGGTAATAAAGTCAATCGCACCGACTTCATAAGCACGTTCCACGGATGCATCGTCATCCAGGCCAGTAATCATCATCACCGGAATATCGGTATAGCCTTTTTCCTTGATTTGTTGGCAGGTGGTAAAACCATCCATACCGGGCATGACAGCATCCAGCAGGATTAACGCAGGGTGGTGTTTTTCAACCGCTTTTATCGCTTCCAGACCATCGGCAGCTTCTACGATATCGAAGTCTTCTGACTCAAGTACATGGCGTACCATTAGGCGAATTGATGGGTCATCGTCCGCCAGGACAACGATCGGTCTTTCTTCATATTTTTGGGTATCACTGAAGAGTGAAACGACATTCGACATTAACGATAGCTCCTGTTTAAGCGGTTAGCAGATGCACTGTGAATTCCATTTCTACAATTTGTTTGACCATAACTTGATTTGAGCATAATCACAGTCTTTCTATTATTGTAGTCGCTAGGCACTACAATCACATGAAATCAGCACTAAAACTGCACTTTATTTAATAAAAAAGCAAGTACAAACAATGATTAAGCAAACAAAAAACAATGTTTATTTTACAAGTTTCTCTTAACATCGCAGTTTCCAGCAATGACTTACTTTAATATGCGAATACTATGCCAACAATACAACTCTCTGAATTTACTGATTATTCCACAGGTTATAGTTAACAAGCAGCCCCCTACCTGTAAAATTTTGTGACACTCAGTCATCGAAAAAAAATCGGTACTTTTCTAAAAAGAACAATAACATAAGGCATTACTGCGAAAACGAGTGTTTACACATCGTAAAGAATATGGACACTGTTTATTCAGTTCTGATTTATGAATTAATAGATTTATGAATTAATAATAGAGGAGCCCTTAAGACTTTTTTCAACCAGCTCAGTGACATCAGAAGACAACTCAGGCAAGGCAATCAAACGCTGTAATTGCGCTTTCATTAATATCTGACGTGTTTCGCTGTAACGCTTCCACCGTGTCAACGGCACACACAGGCGTGAGGCAATTTGCGGGTTCATGGTATCAATAGTTTCAATGTATTGACCCAATAATTGGTAGCCAAAACCGCTTACCTCATGAAAGCACAATGGGTTGGCAGAACAAAACATGCCCAACAAAGAACGCACACGGTTAGGGTTTTTAATGTCGAAATCGACATGCTCAAACAATTTTTCTACAGCACCAATCGAAGACAAATGAGGGACACTCGCCTGTACTGCAAACCACTTATCCATCACCAGATTGTCACTCTGCCATTGTTGATAAAAGTCATCAATAACCTGTTTAGAGCTAGTCGTTTGATGATGCACTAACGATTTAAATGCCGCCATCTGATCCGTCATATTGTCCGCTTCATAAAATTGCGATACAGCCAGCGACTCGCCCTGACCTTCAAGATGCAGCAAAAACGCCAGTGACTGATTTCGCAGGAAACGCTTACCCATCGCTTCTGGTGACAAACTAAATGTCTGCTGCGCATTTGCCTGATAAGTGGCGAGCAGATCATCTTGCAACTGCAACGCCAGTTGTGAATAGATGAATTCTCTGGCTTGATGAATTTCATCCACCTCTATAATTGGCATCATTTCACCAATGTACATCAACGATGGCAAAGTCAGTGCGCGGGCAATAAGTGCTTTATCGAGCTTTTTATTGAGCAGGATTTTTTTACATGCACTCACATAATAGTCGGGCAAGGTCAGCGCCTCACCTGTTTTAATCGATTCAACCATGGACAGAATAAGTCGACTGGATAACTGCTGACCAGCCTCCCAACGGTTAAAATCATCAGTTTCATGCGCCATGCAAAAAGCCAATTCTTCATCATCGCGACCAAAACGTAATTTCACCGGTGCTGAATAACCTTGCAAAATGGATAATACAGGCTTCTGCTCAACATTTTGAAACTCAAACTGTTGTTGCGATTCGACAAAATCCAGCACAACATCTGCCATGCCACTGCCCTCCTTGTCCGTCATGTACAACGGCATTGGCTGCGCATTTTTGTCCATTAAAGCAACCTTTACCGGGATATGAAAAGGTTGTTTATCTTCCTGTCCAGGCGTGGCAGGCGTTAGCTGTGACAGTTTCAGAGTATATGTTTTACGCAACGTATCATAGCGTTCCTTGACCGTAATCTCAGGCGTTCCCGCCTGCTTGTACCAGCGCCGAAACTGCTTTAAATCGACTCCGCTCGCCTGTTCCATTGCCGCAACAAATTCTTCCGTGGTAACGGCCTGACCATCATATAACTCAAAATACAAATCCATACCACGACGAAACTTGTCTTTGCCTAACAAGGTATAAATCATGCGGATAACTTCCGCCCCTTTGTTATAAACCGTTACTGTATAGAAGTTATTTATTTCCTGATAAGAATCGGGTTGAATCGGATGCGCCATCGGCCCTGCATCTTCGGCAAACTGTGCCGTGCGTAAAACATTCACGTCATCAATTCGTTTTGGTGCTGCAGCATTCATATCGGCAGTAAACTGCTGGTCACGAAAAACCGTTAAACCTTCTTTCAAGGTAAGCTGAAACCAGTCACGACAAGTAACACGATTACCACTCCAGTTATGAAAATATTCATGCCCGATGACCGCTTCAATACCAATGTAATCGGTATCGGTTGCCGTGTTCTGTTTTGCCAATACATACTTGGAGTTGAACACGTTTAAACCTTTGTTTTCCATTGCGCCCATATTGAAATCATCAACCGCGACAATATTGTAAACATCTAAATCATATTCACGACCAAAGGTTTTTTCATCCCACAACATGGATTTTTTCAGCGACACCATCGCGTGTTCGCAACGGTCAATATTATGATGTTGCACATAAATGCGGCACAACACATCACGCCCGCTAACGGTTGTATAGTGATCTTCAATAAAAGCTAAATCACCTGCCACCAAGGCAAACAGGTAGCAAGGTTTTTTAAATGGATCGTGCCATTTTGCCCAATGTGTGCCGTCAGCGTTTTCACCGCTGTCCACTGGATTACCGTTAGATAACAACACAGGATATTTTTTCTTATCGGCAATGATGGTCGTGGTAAACAATGCCATTACATCCGGCCTATCCAGAAAATACGTTATTTTCCTGAAACCTTCCGCTTCACACTGCGTACAATAATTGCCGCTGGATTTATACAAACCTTCTAGCGAGAAGTTTTCATGGGGCTTGATAATGGTCACTATTTTTAATGAAAAAATATCAGCAACATCAGAGATTATCAAGTTGCTTGCGGTTACTTCGTAGGCATCGCTGTCAAGCAATGTTTCATTCAAAACCAGTTCATCTAACGCTAGCTTCTCGCCCGACAACACTAACGAAGCACTTTTATCGGTCGTGCTTCGCGTTATCTGTAATATTGAAATCACGCGGGTTTGATGTTCACCGAGTTCAAAGGTGAGAGCTACCTGATTGATTAAAAAGTCAGGTTTTTTATATTCATTAAGATAAATAGTTTTTGACGGCTGATCGAGGTCTTTCATTGAGTATTAGTAACTTTAAAGTAAAACCACAGGATAGCATAAATTAAAATCTGAATTTTCCTTTACAGACGGTTGCAGAGTGAGTATTCTTTTCACACCGCCTAACCAGCGGCTTAGATGTAGAAGGATTTTGCAAAGCTTTGATGGATTAGGCTCTAAGTGGTACTGAATAACTATTATTCTTTTCGCCTCCCCTCTCCTTGATCTTCATCATACTTTTCAATCTCCGTATTTTGTACGGTTTTTACAAACTAATCAGCAATGTTAGCTGTTTGTAGTTACCGACTTATCCAAAAATGTAACAGGAGGTTTAGATGAATAACTATAGAAAAAAACAAGCACGCGATGTGCGCGTAGATGCAGCCGATCTGGCATATAACCGCCCTCATCCACGGCACCAGGCCAATGGCGATGAGCAAAAATTTAGAAGCGCTGATGGCACACAACCCTCTTATCTTGCTAGCTTCACCAAAGGTATGGCGCATGATAAAAACACTGGTCTGCTACACAATCCCGCAGTATTCAAACAATTTGTAAAAGGTATTGATAGTGGCGACGCACGTGATTTTATCGACACTCGCCTAGGCCCCCTCTCTGAAACATCTGGCAAACCAAACTGGCTATCTAAAAAAGCAAAAAAACAAACGGCAAAAGTACGCGCATGGGAAAGCCAGGGTGCCGGTCTTACCTATGATTTAGAAGGACCTGATGCACAAGCCGTTACAATGCCGCCAGCCCCAGCTTTAGGCAGTGACGAGCTAACGGCAGAAATGGGTGAAGTCTACGCACAAGCACTGCTAAGAGACGTGCCATTTACTGAAATTGTTGATTGTAGCGGAACATCTCCCTGTGCCCCGTGCAACAAATCGGCATCAGTAACGGTACAAACCGTTTTTGATGAACTGAATAATCTTGACTGGTTTAAATCCGATGATTGCGGCTCCTTAACAACCGAGGAAGCCAGCCGTAAGCGCGGCCAAATTACCGGGCAGAATGCTTTTCGAGGCATAACCCCCGGTGATGACATCGGCCCCTATATTTCACAATTTTTACTGGCAGGCAATAGAGGTTTGGGCGGTATTCATGAACCATCTGAAGGCCTTATCAGCTACGGTTCAATTAATATAGACCAGCGCGTACGCCACGCAGTAGCCTGTGATGACCATATGACTAACTGGGATGAATGGCTTGATGTTCAAGACGGTGCCGATTTTCGTGGACTTGAGCAATATACAGATAAAGAAAGTACGCCATATCGCTTTATTGCCACGCCGAGAGATCTTGCTACTTATGTGCATCATGACGCGCTATATGAAGCCTATCTCAATGCCTGCCTGATCTTGCTGGGTGAGGGCACACCATTTGATCCCGATCTACCGTTCCAAGCAGATGACCACATTGACCATCAACAGGCATTTGCCCATTTCGGTGGCCCACACATATTATCGCTGGTAACCGAAGTAGCAACACGGGCATTAAAAGCCGTACGCTACCAAAAGTTTAATGTACATCGTCGCATACGACCTGAGGTATTAGCCGCCCGATTAACCAAGCACAAAGAACTGAGCACACCCGAACTCGACACCATGGCAACAGACTTGCAACCAATGTTAGATATGATTGCGGCCATCAACCCGGCAGATAAAAACTGTCCGGATGGCAACTATCTATTGCCCATGGCGTTTTGTGAAGGCTCTCCCATGCACCCAGCATATGGTGCTGGACATGCCACTGTTGCCGGTGCTTGCGTGACCATCCTAAAAGCTTTTTTTGACCACAAACAACCGTTAACCTTAGCGGGTAGTGATACAAAAGCATTTGTAGCCGATGGCAATAATGCCAGTAACTTGACGACGATTGATGTTGTTGGTGGAAAGCTAACGGTAGAAGGTGAACTCAATAAACTGGCTTCGAATATTGCCATTGGACGTGATTGGGCCGGTGTTCATTATTTCACCGATTACATTGAATCAATTCGCATGGGCGAACAAATAGCATTGGGTATTCTGGAAGAACAAAAGCTAACCTTCGGCGAAAACTTTTCTATGACCGTGCCATTATTTGATGGTGGTTCAATTAGAATATAGCTCGGCTTCACTGCTAAAAAAGATGGTAGATTTTCATTACAATTAATAATTATTGAATAACAAGTCTACTATCTTTTTTTCACAAGGCTGACAACACATACATAAAATTCGCAGTACTAAGAAAACAAATAAAAAAAGCCGCTTCATTGTTTGAAGCGGCTTTTTTTATTTGGTCGGGATAGCAGGATTTACCAAATACTTCCCTGTATTTCGCCCCTTGGGCCGACCAAAAAACGGTCGTTAAAAAAGGCTCCTGCCTTTTTTCATGAACCTGGTGATACGCACCATAAAACACATGGTGCTAAAGAACAGATCTTCCCAACCAGCCAATTTAAAAAGCCGCCAAAAGAGGCGGCTTTTTAAATTGGTCGGGATAGCAGGATTTGAACCTGCGACCACTACACCCCCAGTGTAGTGCGCTACCAAACTGCGCTATATCCCGAAGGCTGCATAGGTTACACGAAAGCTTTTTAATACGGAACTGCTGTGTGAATATTTATCGCTTAATGGTCACGACTGTTTCCAATTAAAAGGATCTATGCCACATTGAGTGGACAAGATAATGGACACAGAGACCACAGAGGTCACAGAGCGTATTTAAAGTTAACACGACTACTACAGGGTTGCTGATAAACCTCAATAGCATCAAGATTGGTGAATCTATTAAACCTTATAAACGATAACTCTGTGATCTCTGTGGTCTCTGTGCCTAAAAAAAATAGATGTATACACAATCGATATGGCATAGACCCAATTAAAAGAAACAACTGGCACAAAAAAACCGGTTTTTAAAACCGGTCTTCTTTGAATTTTTACTTCTGGCGAGTTTTGTTACATGCTTATTTAAGAATAGTGAGCAGGCCTTCAAGTTCATCGCGCATCTGGCGAATAATCTGTTGGCTCTGTGAATTATCGTCGGCAACTTCCTCACCGGTGAGTTTTTGCCTAGCACCACCGATGGTATAACCTTGATCGTATAACAAACTACGAATCTGGCGAATGAGAATCACGTCATGACGCTGATAATAACGTCGATTACCACGACGTTTTACGGGTTTTAACTGGCTAAACTCCTGCTCCCAGTAGCGCAAAACGTGGGATTTAACGCCGCATAATTCGCTTACTTCACCAATGGTGAAATAGCGTTTTCCAGGTATTACAGGTAGTTCGTTATTATTGCTGGCTTCCAGCATAGGCTTCTACTCTTTGCTTCAGTTTCTGTCCGGGCCTGAAGGTCACAACTCGACGTGCTGAAATAGGAATTTCTTCCCCTGTTTTTGGATTTCGACCTGGTCGTTCTGTTTTATTTCTTAAAACAAAGTTTCCAAATCCTGAAAGTTTTACGTGATTTGCGTCACCCAATGCGGCGCGAACTTCTTCAAAGAACAATTCAACCAGTTCTTTGGCTTCGCGCTTATTCAAGCCCAATTCTTCGTATAAACTTTCTGCCATATCGGCTTTCGTCAATGCCATACCTACTCCCGAAGTGTAGCAGCAAATTGTTGATTTAGTGTCGAAACGATATTATCTATTTCCGTGTCCACTTCCATGTCGGTAAGAGTGCGGGAAAACTCCTGTAAAATCAAGCTGAAAGCGACACTTTTTATGCCTTCAGCCACCCCTTTCCCCTGATATACATCAAAAAGTTGTGTTTCTTTCAGCAAATCGGATGATGTCTCGTTGATTACCGACATTATTTCAGCAACGGGGACAGCTTCATCAATCAGAATTGCCAGATCGCGTCTAACCTCAGGGAAGCGTGATAACGGAGAGAACTCAGCAATGCGGTTGTTAAGTACCGCTGACTGCCTGATTTCAAACACAAATACACGCGGGTCTATATCCAGCGCTTTTTGCACCTGTGGATGCAGTGCCCCTAGCCAGCCTATAATCTCGTCGCCCTGGCGAATGCATGCACTCTGCCCCGGATGCAAGGCCGGATGTTCTGCTGCTTCAAAAACGCTTTCTGTGGCGGAAAATGCCAGCAAAGATTCTACATCGGCTTTGATGTCGAAAAAATCAACTTTTTGTGTCGCCTCGCTCCACTGTTCATGATGAAGATCGCCACAGATAACGCCTGCAAACATCGCTTGCTGGCTGATTGCCTCAACACCAGTACCCTCATCACTTGGCCTAAAACACAAACCGGTTTCAAATAAGCGTACACGGCTCTGTTGGCGATTTACATTGTGTTTTAAGGCATTCAGTAAGCCGGGCCAAATGGTCGTTCGCATAACCGATAATTCAGAGGATAGCGGGTTTGCCAAGGTTATGGTTTTTGCTTGCGGGTCAAGTATTTGCTGCCACTTTGGGTCGACAAAGCTGTAGCTGATGGCTTCATAATAACCACGTTCCACCAAGCAATGTTTTAGTGTATTCAGGTGATTTTTCGCTTCAGGTTGCGGCAGTATCGTGGCACGGTAACTTGGGCTGGTGCGTGGAATATTGTTATAACCGTAAACCCTTACCACTTCTTCCAATAAATCGGCTTCTATTTCAATATCGAAACGAAAACTGGGAGCCTTCACCAGCCAACCGACCGCCATGGATGGTGGAAGTGCGGAAAATGCAGGAGCAATTTTTCCGCCATCAGGGTAAATTTTTGTTTCCATGCCCAAACGCTGAAAAATTTCAGTCACATTCTCATCTGCCAGTTCGATGCCTAATACGCGCTTAATCTGACTGGCGCGTAAATGTATCGGCGAGGCTTCCGCACTGTGGTCGGCTGTTTGACGCTCCACTACCGGGCCCACTTCGCCACCGCAAATTTCACGCAGCAGTTCAGTGGCTCGCTCAATCGCATGCACCTGCATTTGCGTATCCACACCGCGTTCAAAGCGGTGCGATGAATCCGTATGCAAGCCGTAACTACGCGCCTTGCCTGCAATCGCCAGCGGTTTGAAAAAGGCACTTTCAAAAAAGATGTCACGGGTGTCATCATCAACCGCACTATTCTCACCACCCATCACACCTGCCAAAGCAAGCACTTTGGAATCATCTGCTATAACTAACGTTTTTTTCTGTAGATCGATACTTTTACCGTCGAGAAGTGTGACTTTTTCGCCTTCTTCGCAAAAACGCACACTTATTTTCCCGTCCAGTTTGCGTAAATCAAAGGCATGCATAGGCTGCCCCAGCTCCAGCATGACGTAATTGGTGATATCAACAACGGGGCTTAAACCGCGAATGCCCCCCCGGCGCAGGCGTTCTAGCATCCATAACGGGGTATGCGCTTTGACATTAACGCCTTTAATGACTCTACCAACATAATTTGTACAGACATCAATCGCCTGTATTTCAACGGGGAATTCATCATTAATGGTTTGCTTGTATGGTGACCAAAGCTGCTCGTCAACCTCACACTGATTCAAAACACCCAGTTCACGGGCGACACCCGCAATGCTCAGGCAGTCACCTCGGTTGGGCGTTAAATCCAGCTCGATGATATTGTCATCCAGTTGCAGGTAGTCACGTATATTTTGTCCCAGCGGCGCGTCTGCCGGTAATTCCATCAAGCCATCAGCACTGTCCGCCAGACCCAGCTCTTTTTCCGAGCACAACATACCAGAAGACTCAACACCGCGCAGTTTTGCGGGCTTTATATCCCAGCTTTCGCCCGCCTCAGCGCCTGGTAATACGGCGCCGATTTTAGCCAGCGGAATTAACAGACCCGGCCTTACATTTGCTGCGCCACAAACAATCTGCAACGTTTCTTTACCATCACTTACCTGACACACGTTTAACTTATCGGCATCTGGATGTTTTGCCAGTGACTCAACACGCGCCACCACCACGCCGCTAAACGCGCCTGCTGCCGGTGTCACACTATCCACTTCCAGCCCAGCCATGGTTAACTGGTCACACATTTCCTGTGTCGAAAGTTCTGGATTGACCCAGCGTCTTAACCATTGTTCGCTAAATTTCATACACCAATACTCTTTAAAAAACTCATCCGCAAA
>CAZYYW010000064.1:0-12817 GCA_964651445.1 uncultured Thiotrichaceae bacterium | reverse complement strand
TAAAGCTGCGTTCGTTCCTCACTACGCTTTATTTTGCCGGTGATGTTAAGCGTTAGAACAAAAAATCAATAAAAACTTGCAAACTCGGCGAGTGTAATACTATAATGGTATTACATTGTATCTGGAGATGATAATCATGCGAGTAACAACAAAAGGGCAAGTTACAATCCCTAGAAACATACGTGAAGTTTTAGGTATCAGCCCTGAAACAGAAATAGATTTTGTAGAAGAAAATGGAAAATTCTTTTTAGTAAAAACAGACACACCCGTTATTAAAAAGAAATTTAAAAAACTCAGGGGCATAGCAACTGCAAAAATGTCAACAGATGAAATCTTGAACTTAACCAGAGAGCAATAATGAATGGTGTTTTTGTAGATTCATGTGTTCTTTTAGATCTGTTTACTGACGATAAAGATTGGGGTGAATGGTCAGAAAATATATTAGAAAAATACAGCCAAACAAATACTTTGTACATTAACTCTATTGTTTATACTGAAATATCTATAGGATTTAAAAAAATAGAAGAGTTAGAAAAAGCAATTTCTGAGCTTAATATAAAAGTTCTAGAAATTCCAAGAGAGGCGCTTTTTCTTACTGGTAAGGCGTATTTAAAATATAGAAAAAACAAAGGAACAAAAAGTTCACCTTTACCAGACTTCTTTATTGGAGCTCATGTTTCAGTAGAAAATTTTAATTTAATAACAAGGGATATGGGAAAATATAAAACCTATTTTCCACAAGTTAAACTTATCCACCCTGAGCATTAACTATGGTAGTAAATAATTTTCTAACAAGTTGCTGCACGCGGATTTGGTCGGGCTGTCATTTTTTTGAAAAAAACACTCAAAAAAATCGCCAACCCGCCCAAACCGATGAGCAAAGCGTTATGTGCTATAGGCATTAAGCCCTATTTGATTTTAAGTTAGTAAGTTAAAATTCTGCTACGACAATTCCAAGAAGGATAGTCTTAGCTGAATAAATAAAAAAAGAGGATCTAACATGACGAACAATGAAAACACCTCGGGCGAAGAGTGCTGCGGCCCTATCGATCCGTCGATGATTAGCCCAGTGATGCGTAATGTCTACGTTTTTATTAGCGATACCTTGCTGAATGAAGGCAGGATGCCATCACTTGAAGAAGTCGCGGGAAAGACAGAACAACCGATTGAGGTCGTCAAACAGGTGCTTGATGGGTTTGAGGGGGTTGCCGGGATCTATCGAGATCCGTTTTTCAATAATGTGATTGCCTTTTATCCGGTGTCTGCGATTCCAACAATTCATAAAATTATACGTTCAGATGGCGGACGTATCGCATATTCGCCTTGCGCCATGGACGCACTTACGCTTGCACCAACCTTAGAGCGTAAGTTAGATATACGATCGTCGTGCAGATACTGTGACCATGAGATTTCAATTAACTATAATGATGACGGCAGCAAAATTATAGGACACACGCCTGAGGATATCTGGATCTGGATCGAGGATCGTGTGCCAAGTGACGCACCTTATTATCTAGTAGTGTGCATCAACACTAACTTCTTCTGTAGTAAGGAACACCTTGATAAATGGCGAGCTGAAGAGACAGCTGTTCATAGCGGAAAGCCCTATAGCTTAAGTGATGCATTCGACGCATTTGAACTTTGGTGTACCTACAAAATGTATAAATTAGTCGTTGAGGGACGTCCCTGGGGTGGTAAAGCTCTGGATCAGATCTGAGAAGCGCAGTCGAATCAGTCATTAGTGATACACGCAACAAGGCGCTGCTTTCGTTCCTCGCTACGCTTTATTTTTCCGGTGAGCTGAGGCGTTAGATTATTTGCGCTAATTAATATCGCTTATTTAAATCAATAAGTTATAGATTTTACAACTACCAATTTACTACCAATTAATACCGAATTGGTAGTAAATTGCAATTTCAGGTGTTAGGCTTACTACCAATAAATTTTTCATTGGTAACAAAGTTATGAAAATCCCGATATCCCCACCCGACTTTCAAAGCTTGTTTGACCATATAATCAAAAAATCCCCTGAAAGATTAGGCGAAATATTTTCGTCTGGTATAAAACCTGATTCTAAGGGTAGATACTACCACTGGGATAAACTAAGGCATTTAAAACTTCCTTCAACGATGTCTAATCATGAAGAATGGTGGCTAGCCGTTAAAGTTGCGCGTAAAGCACTTTATAAAAATATTCCACATTCAGATAAAGATGGCAACCCTTTCATTTTTGGCGAGCCTGATACAGTACGTCGGTTATTACATGAAATAGATGTACATGGCGGTGGCGAGCTAAAAGCAACGGAACAAGTGGCCAATCCAAATACTCGAGATACTTATCTTATAAATTCATTAATTGAAGAGTCAATAACATCAAGCCAACTTGAAGGCGCGGCAACAACTAGAAAAGTAGCCAAAGAAATGCTTAGACAAAAACGCAAACCGCGCGACAAGTCTGAAACGATGATTCTTAATAACTATCATGCGATGGAGTATATAAAAGAGATATCAAATGAGTCACTTACACCTGAGCTTATATTTGAGCTACATAGAATCTTAAGTAACAACACAATGGATAACCCTGAAACAGTAGGCAAACTGCGAGTTTCAGATGATATTTATGTGGGTGACGACCGTGATGCAACTGTAATTCACGTTCCACCAAAGGCAAAAGAACTACAAAGCAGAATAGAAAGTATTTGTGACTTTGCCAATACTTCGCACCCTACAGATTTTTTACACCCTGTCATTCGTGCAATCATATTGCACTTTTTACTTGCGTATGACCATCCGTTTGAAGATGGAAACGGTAGAACAGCACGTGCACTATTTTATTGGTCCATGTTAAAACAAGGGTGTTGGACTATGGAATTTATTTCCATTTCCAGAATACTAAAGTCAGCCCCTGCTAAATATACACGAGCCTACTTACATACAGAAACAGACGATAATGACGTCACATATTTTATTGTTCATCAATTAGATGTTATTAACCAAGCAATAAAAGATTTACTTGTTTATTTAGAAAATAAATCTAAAGAAATAAAGACTATTGAGCAGTTAGTAAGAAAATCACCACGCTTACATAAGTTACTTAATTACCGCCAAATAGCACTGATTAATAGGGCGTTAAAGAATCCCGATGCAATCTTTTATGTTGAAAGCCATAGAGGATCACATAATGTAACCTATGATACTGCTAGAACGGATTTACTTAAATTGGTTCAAATGGGGCTGCTAAATAAAATGAAAATTGGTAAGGCATTTTCATTTACAGCAACTGCTAGTCTTAAGAAAAATCTTGAAACAATATAATGATGCGCATGTAAAATATTAATTACACAAGTGTATCAACCCGACCATTATATACACGCGTTTCGCGTCGCTACTCTCTATATTAGCGGCACGTTAGGCAGACGTTATGTTTTAAAAGAATGATAGTAATAATAGTTTTCCGTAATAGGCAATATTGGGCAGTGGCAGTCATATTAAATGACAGAGCCAACCCTCTTCATCGGTGCGATTACGGCTCTTTTACAAACCGCCAAAATATAAAGTGACCCCATTGCCGGCTTGGTAATTTATTTTTTCGGAATGTATAAATCCGTAATCGTGCCTTCGGCCATTTCTGCGGCAAAGTTGAAAGTCTCTGATAGTGTTGGATGGGGGTGTACGGTCAACGCTATATCTTCTATGTCAGCGCCCATTTCCAGTGCCAGTACTGCTTCGGCGATGAGTTCGCCTGCGTTGCTGCCTACTATGCCTGCACCCAGTATTTTGTGTGTGTTTTTATCGAACAGCACTTTGGTGATGCCTTCGTTGCGTCCGATGCTTAACGAGCGACCACTGGCTGCCCACGGAAAAGCACCTTTGGTATATTCCACTCCATCGGCTTTTGCTTGTTCTTCGGTCAGACCCATCCAGGCAATTTCTGGATCAGTATAGGCGACTGAGGGAATGGTTTTAGCATCAAAGTAAGATTTCATACCGGCAACCACTTCGGCGGCGATTTTGGCTTCGTGAGTTGCCTTGTGCGCTAACATGGGTTGGCCGACGACATCGCCGATGGCAAAAATGTGGCTGACATTGGTGCGTTGTTGTTTATCGACCGATATGAAACCGCGTTCATCAACGGTTACGCCGGCTTTGTCAGCATCTATTAATAGACCATTCGGGCTGCGACCAACGGCAAGTAAAACGCGGTCGAAGGTATCGTTTTCGGGCACATTTTTGCCTTCGAAAGAAACCTTTAAGCCTTTCTTTAAGGCTTCTATTGCAGTCACTTTGGCGTTTAGCCAGATGTTTTCATAGCGAGCTTTTACGCGCTTCAGCAATGGCCGTACTAGGTCGGCATCGCAGCCGGGGATTAATCCTGATGAAAGTTCGACAACTGAAACTTTGGAGCCCAGTGCATCATAAACTGCTGCCATTTCCAGGCCGATAATGCCGCCGCCAATAACCAGCAGGCGTTTGGGTATATCGACCAGCTCTAATGCGCCGGTAGAATCCATCAAGCGTTCATCGTCGTAGGGAAAGCCGGGAATTTTAAATACGGAAGAGCCGGCTGCAATAATGGCATTGTCAAACGAGATGGTTTGAGTCGACGTTGTGCCGTTGCTATCTGTGGTGACTTCAATTGTGTGAGCAGAGGTAAACCTGCCGTAGCCGGTTATTACCTGAACCTTGCGTTGTTTTGCTAAAGCGGCGAGACCACCGGTGAGTTGTTTGATTACTTTATTTTTAAAACCGGCGAGTTTTTTGATGTCAATTTTTGGTTTGCCGAAGTCGATGCCATGCGCTGACATCTCTGCTGCTTCATTGATTATTTCAGCAGTGTGCAACAGTGCCTTTGAGGGGATGCAACCAACATTGAGGCAGACGCCGCCGATACTGTCGTACTTTTCAATAAGCACCACCTGCTTGCCAAGGTCGGCTGCGCGAAATGCAGCGGTATAACCGCCGGGGCCAGAACCCAGTACCAGCACTTCAGTATGCAAATCACTGCTACCGCTAAAGCTGGCAGCAACCGGCGCACTGCTTACGGCTTTTACTGTTTCATTATTATTGCTGGATTTTGAACTATCGGTGCTGTTGTCAGATTGTGCTGCGTCAGTCACTTCAAGTTTTAGTATCAGGTCGCCCTGACTAACGCTGCTGTTAACGCTGACCATGACTTCTTTAACGGTACCGGCGGCAGGCGAGGGTATTTCTATTGAAGCTTTGTCCGATTCCAGGGTGAGAAGCGGGTCTTCTTCGGTAATGATGTCGCCAGCACTGACCAGTACTTCGATGATCTCTACGTGACTAAAATCGCCGATATCAGGAACTTTTACGTTTACTATTTTGCTCATTGCGGTAGTTTCCTGAACCGGACTAAAGTAACAGACGGCGTGTGTCTGATAACACCCGGCTTAAGTAAGAAGTGAATCGTGCGCCATCCGCACCGTCGATAACGCGATGGTCATAAGACAATGAAAGCGGCAGGATTAAACGTGGTACAAATTCTTCATCTTTGTACACCGGTTTTATGCTGGAGCGTGAAACACCGAGGATGGCAACTTCGGGTGCATTTACAATCGGTGTGAAGGCAGTGCCGCCGATACCGCCAAGGCTGGAGATGGTCATGCAGCCGCCTGACAGATCGGTCGGCGATAGTTTTTTATCACGTGCGCGTTGGCTGGTTGCAATTAGCTCGTTGGCTAATTCGAACAGGGTTTTTCTGTCACAGTCGCGGATGACGGGAACCACCAGACCATCGGCAGTGTCCATGGCAACACCGATATTGATATATTTTTTAAGCACTAGATTTTCGCCGCTGGGGTCGAGCGAGGAGTTAAATCGAGGGAACTCTTTTAAGGCGGAGACCAGGGCTTTCATCAAAAAAGCTAACACGGTAATGCGTATGCCTTGTTTTTCATTTTCCTTGTTCAGTTGTTTGCGAAATTTTTCCAGCTCGGTAATGTCGGCTTCATCAAACTGCGTGACATGCGGTACGGTGACCCAGTTACGGTGTAGGAATTTTCCGGTGAGTTTGTTAATGCGGCTTAGTGCCTGAATTTCGATGTTACCAAACTGGCTGTAATCAATTTCCGGCATTGGCTCTACACCCAAGCCGCCACCTTGTGAACTTTTCGCCAGTGTTTGTTTTACCCAAGTTTTAACGTCTTCTTTTAGAATTCGACCCTTGGCACCATTGCCTGATATTTGCGACAGGTCAGCGCCCAGCTCGCGGGCAAATTTTCTTACCGAGGGACTGGCGTGGGCTTTTTTGAAACCGGCTTCATCGATGCTGATTGATGCCGTTGGTGACGGTCGTGCTGCGGCTGCTGGTTGGGCCGGTGCTTGAGTAGGCGCTGGTGCAGAAGGCTGTACTGGTGGCTGAGCCGGAGCTTCAGTCGCTGCCTCTACTGCTTCAGCACTTGTGTCTGCCGTGGCTTCAATGCTAAAAAGCAAGTCACCTTCGGAAACGGTGTTGCCCAGCTGTACTTTTATGGCGCTAATAGTACCGGCAAATGGCGAGGGGATTTCCATCGCCGCTTTATCCGATTCCAGCGAGATCAGTGGGTCTTCAACTGAAATGGAATCACCGACAGCGACCAATATTTCAATGACTTCGACGCCATCAAAATCACCAATATCAGGAACAAGAATGTCTTTCATTTTTGCCATTTTTATTTACCTGAGCGTTAAACGGTTATGGGGTTGGGTTTGTTGGTGTCGATGCCGTACTTCTTAATGGCTTCGCTTACTTTTGAGGTTGCAATGGTGCCTTCGTCTGCCAGCGTTTTAAGGGTGGCAAGCACCACATAGTGGCTGTTTACTTCAAAGTGGCGACGTAATTTTTTGCGCGTATCCGAGCGTCCGAATCCATCGGTGCCGAGTACTGTATAAGTTGCGGGAACATACTGTCGAACCTGATTGGAGACGGTGCGTATGTAGTCCGATGAAGATATTACCGGGCCTTCGCATTTTTCCAACTGCTGTGTGATGTAGGGTACGCGAGCTTTTTTTCCGGGGTTTAGCATATTCCAGCGTTCGCAATCGACCGCTTCGCGCGCCAGTTCGTTATAGCTGGTAATGCTCCACACATCGGCACTGACGTTCCAGTCTTGCTTTAATAATGCGGCGGCGTCGATGACTTCGCGCAAGATGGTGCCGCTGCCAAACAACTGTACTTTGTGTTCGCCGCCTTTTTTGCCTTTGCTGCTGACTTTGTCGGTACTGAATCGGTACATACCTTTTAAGATGCCTTTTTCACAGCCTTTTGGCATCGCTGGCATCAGGTAGTTTTCATTCATCGAGGTAATGTAGTAATAAATATTTTCCTGTTCCTGCACCATGCGCCGCATGCCATCATGAATAATGACGGTAATTTCATAGGCGAAGCAGGGGTCATAAGCAACGCAGTTTGGTATTGTTGATGCTACGATCAGGCCGTGACCGTCCTGATGTTGCAGGCCTTCGCCCGCCAATGTGGTTCGACCGGCAGTTGCGCCAATAAGAAAACCGCGCGCCTGCATATCACCCGCAGCCCATGCCAAATCACCAATGCGTTGGAAACCAAACATGGAGTAATAAATATAAAACGGAATCATATTGACGCCGTGTGAGCTGTAGGCGGTGGCGGCGGCTATCCATGAAGACATGGCACCGGCTTCATTAATGCCTTCTTCCAGAATCTGACCGTTTTTGTCTTCCTTGTAAAACATCACCTGCGACTTGTCTTGGGGTTCGTATAACTGACCGACCGAGGAATAAATGCCAAGCTGGCGGAACATACCTTCCATGCCGAAGGTGCGGGCTTCGTCTGGCACGATAGGTACCACGTTTTTGCCGATTTTTTTATCACGCGCCAGCATGGTTAAGATGCGTACAAATGCCATCGTGGTAGACATTTCGCGTTCACCAGAGCCTTGCAATAATGCATCAAAAGTTGCTAAGGCAGGCACTTCCAGTGGTGCCGCTAAATGGGTGCGTGAAGGCAGGTAACCGCCCAGTGCCTGACGCTGTTGTTTCATGTATTGCATTTCAGCGCTGTCTTCGGCAGGTTTGTAATATTCCGCGTTTTCAATCTGCTCGTCGGTGACAGGGATGTTGAAGCGTTTGGCAAAGGTGTCGAGCGCATCCATACTCATTTTTTTCTGTGAGTGGGTGGTGTTTTGACCTTCACCGGCTTCGCCCATGCCATAACCTTTTACGGTTTTGGTGAGGATAACGGTCGGTTGTTCTTTATGGTCTGTTGCCAGTTTGTAGGCGGCATAAACTTTATGCGGATCGTGACCGCCACGGTTTAAGCGCCAGATGTCGTCATCCGACATGTGTGCGACCATGGCTTTTAATTCAGCTGAGTTGAAAAAATGTTCGCGCACAAAGGCACCGTCTTTGGCTTTGTAATTCTGGTAGTCGCCGTCAACAATTTCTGCCATGCGTTTTTGCAATAAGCCGTCCTTATCTTTCGCTAATAACGGATCCCAGTAACTGCCCCAGATAACCTTAATAACATTCCAGCCAGCACCACGAAATACCGATTCCAGTTCCTGAATAATTTTACCATTGCCACGTACCGGGCCATCCAGACGTTGCAAGTTGCAGTTGATGACGAAGATCAGGTTGTCCAGTTTTTCGCGGCCGCCGAGTGAAATCGCGCCCAGTGATTCGGGTTCGTCCATTTCGCCGTCACCACAAAATGCCCAGACTTTGCGGCCTTCGGTTTTTGCCAGTCCACGATCTTGTAGGTATTTCATGAAACGCGCCTGATAGATCGACATGATCGGTCCCAAGCCCATTGATACGGTTGGGAACTGCCAGAAATCTGGCATCAACCACGGATGAGGGTAAGACGATAAGCCACCACCGTCGACTTCCTGACGGAATTTGTCCAGTTGTGATTCGTTGAGCCGGCCTTCAAGATAGGCGCGTGCATAAATACCGGGGGATGAATGCCCCTGCATAAAAATCAGGTCGCCGCCGTGGTCGGGGGTTGGTGCGTGGAAAAAATGATTAAAGCCAACATCATATAGAGTCGCTGCCGAGGCAAAGCTGGCAATGTGGCCGCCCAGCTCAGAGCTTTCTTTGTTGGCGCGCACCACCATGACCATGGCATTCCAGCGAATAAAAGAGCGGATACGGTTTTCCAGTTCAGGATCGCCGGGTGTGCGCTGTTCGAGATGAGTCGGTATGGTGTTTAAATACGCGGTGTTATTGGTAAACGGTAAGTTGGCGCCATTGCGACGCGCATCGTCAATTAGCTTTTCCAGCAGGAAATGCGCGCGCTCAACGCCTTCATTTTCGATTACGGCGTTTAATGCATCCAACCACTCCTGGGTTTCCAGTGGGTCAATATCGTGTAACTCAGTCATCTCAATCTCGCATATTCAATACAAATGGCGTCACTTTAGAGAACGTTAACGTAGTTTGTAGGAATTTATATTTATTGTTAATGCCGCGCAGAACTAAAGTAAAACTTTTCCTGCGCGTTAGCAGCGTAATTATAGAAGTTAATACTAATTTAGTCGAATTTATATACGGCGTATGTTAGTGATCGTTTACTTATGACTGTAAAATAGGTCGGTAGCGGGCATTCAAAGATAAAAATATTTGCCGCAAATAAACGCAAACTTAAGTATAATTCGCTGCTCTTTTTATTAAACCCTAACCCTATGTATGGTTTAGGGTTAAAAACACATTCGGGATTCCCTCATGTCAACAAAAATACAAGATAAAAAATCCATGATTAAAAAAGTCGTGCTTGCCTACTCGGGCGGTCTGGATACGTCTGTTATTTTGAAATGGTTGCAGGATGAATACCAATGTGAAGTGGTGACTTTTACCGCTGATATTGGTCAGGGTGAAGAAGTTGAACCGGTGCGCGGCAAAGCCGAAGCATTGGGCGTGAAGGAAATTTATATTGATGATCTGACTGAAGAGTTTGTTGCCGATTATGTGTTTCCGATGTTTCGCGCCAATACCGTATATGAGGGTGAATATTTATTGGGTACGTCGATTGCGCGGCCACTAATCGCCAAGCGCATGGTGGAAATAGCCAATGAAACCGGTGCTGATGCAATTTCTCACGGTGCCACCGGCAAGGGTAATGATCAAATTCGATTTGAGTTGGGCGCTTACGCACTTAAACCCGGTGTGCATGTTATTGCTCCCTGGCGCGAGTGGGATTTATTGTCGCGTGAAAAATTGATGGCGTATGCAGAAAAGCATGGTATTGAAGTTGATTTTAATAAAGGCAAAAAATCACCGTATTCGATGGATGCCAATTTGCTGCATATTTCCTATGAAGGCGGTATTTTAGAAGACCCGTGGGCAGAAGCAGAAGAAGACATGTGGCGCTGGACGGTATCACCACAAAATGCACCGGACAACGCTACTTATATCGAGCTGACTTATAAGTGTGGTGACATTGTCGCTGTTAATGGCGAGGCAAAAACACCGGCACAGGTATTAACAGAGCTAAATCGTCTTGGTGGTGAAAATGGCATTGGCCGTTTGGACATTGTAGAGAATCGTTACATCGGTATGAAATCACGCGGTTGTTATGAAACGCCGGGCGGCACAATTATGTTGCGCGCGCATCGTGCGATGGAGTCGTTAACTTTAGACCGTGAAGTCGCGCATTTAAAAGATGAGTTAATGCCACGTTACGCTAAATTAATTTATAACGGTTACTGGTGGAGCGCCGAGCGCGAAATGTTGCAACAAATGATAGATGCTTCGCAGGCATTTGTTAACGGTGTGGTACGCCTTAAATTATACAAAGGCAATGTGGATGTGGTTGGCCGTCAATCGGACGATTCATTATTTGATGAAAACATTGCTACCTTTGAAGATGATGGTGGTGCTTACGATCATAAAGATGCGGATGGTTTTATTAAATTGAATGCTCTGCGGCTTCGTATGCAAGCCAGTCGCCGAAAGTAAAAATTTCTTTGCCGAAAAAAAGGCAAATAATAGAATGCCATAACGAGTGGGCATAAAGATATAGACACAGAGTTCACAGAGCGTGTTTAAAGTTAACACGACTACAAATATAGGGTTGCAGATAAACTTCAATGTATGAAGGTTGGTGAAAGGTGTTAAACGTTACAAATTATTGCTCTGTGTACTCTGTGGTCTCTGTGTCTAAAAAAGTAGATGTATTGCCCACTTAAAATCACATAGACCCAAATAAATAATAACCCCAGCAACAATATTTTGAAGGTATGGCTTGGGCTGTTGATAAAACAGATCAAATTGGGTATTCGTTTATAGCAAAAATATTGTTGCAAGACCGAGAAAGGCAAATAGTCCAACAATATCGGTGATTGTGGTTAGGATTACGCTGCCGGCGATAGCCGGATCAATTTTGAATTTCAGCAAAATAATCGGAATGACGACACCGGAAAAAGCGGCGACAAAGAGATTGATAATAATGGCGGCGGCGATAACATAACCGATTTGCATGTCATCAAACCAGACAATCGCAATAATGGCGATAACCACTGCCCACAAAACGCCATTAAGTAAACCGACGATAATCTCTTTGTATACCAGCCATTGGCGATTACTTCTGCTAACCTGACCCAACGCCAAACCACGGATAACCAAGGTTAATGTTTGCGAGCCTGCGATGCCGCCCATGCTTGCTACGACATTCATTAGCACGGCAATAGTCACAATTTGTTCCAGCGTGGCTTCAAAATTAGATACCACCCATGACGCCATAAAAGCGGTAATTAAATTGATGCCTAACCAGACAGCACGGCGGCGCGCACTGGGAATAGCCGGTGCGAATAAATCTTCATCTTCGGTTAAACCTGCCATGCCTAATACGGAATGTTCGGCTTCCTCTCGAATAACATCGACAACATCATCAACCGTAATTCGCCCTAGCAATTTCATGTTTTCATCGACTACTGGTGCGGAAAATAAATCGTGAGTTTCAAATATTTTGGCTACTTCATCATCCTCCATGCTGGCTTTGATGACTTCATTATCACTTTTCATCACGCTGGATACGGTAAGTTCGGGCGAATTGGTCAACAGGCTGGTGAGCGGTAGCATGCCGACAAAGACATTATCTTTGGTGGTAACAAACAAGCTGTCGGTGTGTTCTGGTAGTTTATCCATGCGCCGTAGATAACGCAGTACCACGTCTAAAGTAACGCCACTGCGTATGGTGACGGTGTCGGTGTTCATCAAACCACCGGCACTGTCTTCAGGATAGGACAGAACGGCTTCCAGACGTTGGCGGTGTTGGCTATCTAAGGAGGTTAATACCTGTGTCGTCACGCGATCTGGCAATGACTGGATAAAGTCGGCAAGATCGTCGGTATCCATACCTTCGGTAGCGCTGATTAAATCATTGAGTGACATGTCGCGAATCAGGGTAGAGCGCAGCTCTTCACCTAATTGAATGAGCACTTCACCTTCTTTGTCAGAATCAACCAGTTCCCAGATGATATTGCGTTCGGTGTGCGGCAGGGATTCGAGTAGGTTGGCAATCTCTGCCGAGCTGAGTTCATTCAACATGCTGGCAGCATGCTGCATAGTGCCTGTTTTTAAGGCAGCAGATAATGCCAGAATTTGATCTTCAGTTTTTTGTGAGCGGTCTTGATCCATGAGAAATTTATAATGGTTTTGTAAAGCGATACGAATATAGTCGTTGATAACAAGAGTTTAGCATGTGAAAACAGTTATAGTCGTGTGGGCTTGGGTTAACTGCTTGATGCGTTTCTTACTCGGTAATTAATCAGATTTGCCTTTGTTAATATTTTACAAATATTTAACATTTAGCCTGTTTTAAAAAGATTAGAATTTCTAGTTAC
>CAZYYW010000063.1:10239-13434 GCA_964651445.1 uncultured Thiotrichaceae bacterium | reverse complement strand
TTTTTAGTTTTGAATTGTTTGAGAGTGGTATTCGTAACTATACCAGTTGATTTCAGCACCGGTAAATAAAGGCAGTGCAATAAAGCCAATCATGCCGATTATTGCCATGATAATTGCGCCAAGGAATGCACTGCCAAAACCTTTCACATTAAAGTTTGGCACGATTGCAGCGGCTAACATTATCATCAAAGCATTAATAACCAGTGCAAACAAGCCAAGCGTTAATACCGATAAAGGCGCTGTCAGGAACCACAGTACGGGGCGTAGAAACGCATTGATAAGACCCAGAGCGGTCGCGGCAATGAGAAATCCGGCTATGCTTTTTGCCTGAATACCGGAAACCATTACAGTCGCAAATGCCAGCCCAATGGCGGTGGATAACCAGGCAATAAAAAGCGTTATCATGACCTTGACCTACTTTTGTTTAGCTTTATGAGAAAAAGAGTTTTGTGTTTTATCGACAGAAAAAGCACCCTCTGCGGGCTTAGCGGCTGCAATGATTTTGTCGAGGCGAATAATTTTTTCATTGTTAAATCTTAAAAAAACAGTGTGGGAAGTTATTCAAAACTGAGTTTGTAACCGGCACTATCCAGATAATTAATTTCTTTGATAAGATCCGCCAGCGTCATACTGTGGTCGTCCAGCCAGTTATCTGGGAATTGCAAATGGATGCTTTTATTGCTGACCGTGAGTTCTATTTCTGGCAACGAATGGTTGGTACGACCACGATGCAGTAAGACCGCAATACGCAATAAAATACACAAATGTTTGCCAGCCTTAACAAAGGGTTTCATTAAAGGCTTAAAACTGTCTTCTCTTAATTTACTGCGGTGAGAAAGCACCAGTGCTGCCAGTAAGGCTTGTTCCTGACGCGAGAACCCTTGCATATCAGCATTTTGTAAAATATATGCGCCATGTTTGTGGTAATTATTATGCGATACCTGCAAACCGATTTCGTGCAACATTGCTGCCCACTTCAGCAGTGGCCTAAGATGTTCAGTATCAATAGACCATTGGTCGCAGGTTTTGTCACACAGTGTTTCAACGGTATTTGTAATGCGCCGCGCCTGCTCAACGTCAACGCCCCATCGGGTCATGGCGGCTTCAACGGTAGCGTCTCGAACATCTTGATGGGTTATCCGGCCGACCAGGTCATATAACAAACCTTCACGCATGCTTTGATCCGATACTTGCATTTGTTCGATATTCAGCGTTTTAAAAATGGCTAATAATACACACAGTCCACCGGCGATGACGGGTTTACGGCTGTCACTTAAGCCGTCGATATTTAGTTTATCGATATGCCCAGCTTGTATAAGGGCGCTGCGCAGATTTTGTAAGGACTTATAATTAATGCCGTCGGTACACCAGCCTTGTTGGTGTACGATATTGGCGATTGCTTTGATCGTGCCGGAGCAGCCAATCGCTTCATCCCAGTGACCAGCTTTAAAGTCCGGCGCTTGTGGGAACAAGGTTAACGCGGCTTCCGTTTCTGCCGCTTTCATTGCCGATTTTTTGAGTGAGCCATCGTCAAAAAAATGTTTACTGGCGCTGACACAACCGGTGTACAAACTTTCTCGGCGAATAGGTGTCATGCCGCGACCAATAATAAGTTCAGTACTGCCACCGCCAATGTCAATCACCAGGCGTTTTCCCTCTTTGGTGGCAAGTCCATGCGCTACGCCTAGGTAGATTAATCTTGCCTCTTCACGACCGGCAATAATTTCAATGGGATGCTTAAGTATCTCTTCAGCACGGGTAACGAAGGTTTGTGCATTGGTAGCAACCCGTAAGGTGTTGGTACCGGCTACTCGTACAGCCGTATTGGGTAATTCACGGATGCGTTGGGAAAAAGTTTCCAGACATTCAAATGCGCGTTTTTGAGCAGATTCATTTATAATGCCCTTTTTGTCCAAGCCACCACCAAGGCGGACATTTTCGCGCAAGCGGTCGATGACGGACAGAGTGCCAGATTCTTCGAGACGGGCAACGATCATGTGAAAGCTGTTCGAGCCGAGGTCTATCGCGGCGACCGTTTCTGGCAGGTGTTGTTTAGTATGTCGCATAAAACTTATAGCTATAATGTGTGCCTGAAGTTATGGCATCTTACATTAATAAATCATGAGTGTAATTGGCAATTAAGGTGATTTTCAAAGCGACTACTTTCCAGTGTAAGAAACAAAAAGCGGCTTTTTTCATAGCGATGCTATTTTTTTGTAATGCTGCTTATGCGCAAGTTGAAGCGCCAGACGCCGTATTATCTGTAATCACGGAAAGCGATGAAGATGTAGGCAATGATAACGCTGAAAATGATAGTGCTGAGACCCAGCCAGAAAAAGATTTTCATATAGGAAGAGTACATAATCCTGAAGATCCCTGTGACCGAGGGCTTGATTATCACCATTATGAATTAAGCTGGTATGACTCGACGCAGATTTTTGTCAATTCTCAGTTTTGTGAACCAGCGCTGTGGTTTGATAACTTTTTTGGAAGTGATCGTATTTTTGACGAAGGTGTTGCTGGCACGTATGTTCGCTGGCGTAATGAATTTGTTTTTGATGAGGAAGATCGGTTTCGTTTTGATTCAAGTATTAGCTTTAGTGTTGATTTACCAGGCGTCGAAGATCGGTTACGATTGACCTTTGAAAGTGATGTTGATGAAACCTTGCGTGATGTTGCGCCGAACAGCCAGCAAGAAACAAATACTCTGGGCTTGCAGCTAGATTTAACAGAGTCCGCGCGTTCTAAATTTAATGTCCGTATCAGTCTTAGCCCCATGATACGTTTTCGTTATCGCTATACTTATCCTGCATCGTCATCTGTGACCTTGCGTTTTACGCAGGAAGTAGAGCGTAAGGAAACAGTACATAGTGGTCGTACACAGTTTGATTTTGAAAAACTGTTTGAAAACCAGCTTTTTTTTCGAGCAGCCAGTGAGCTGAGATTATCCGAAGAGTTTGACGGCACAGACTGGTTACAGGCATTTATTTTGTACCACCGCCTTGATAAAAGATCATCACTATCTTATGAATCGAGCGCCACTGGAATTACTGAGCCGTCGGCTATGGTGTTAAATTACCGGCTGGCTGTTCGCTATAGAAAAAACTTTCATCGGCGCTGGCTATTTTATGAGATTGCGCCCGAGATGACCTGGCCGGTGACTTATGATGAAGACCGCCAACAAATAATAAAAAG
>CAZYYW010000063.1:2735-10139 GCA_964651445.1 uncultured Thiotrichaceae bacterium | reverse complement strand
TTGTAATCAAACATACCATCCAAGGCATCGTAAACGGGTTTTAATTTTCTGCTGCCATCGTCGGTGTTTAACAGGGTCTCGTGAATAATGGTTAGATCCTGCGGCTCAATGTCTATCACTTCATTTAAATTAATTTCACCTTGTTCAATGCAGCTTGCAAGGTGGCTGTACACGGTTGAGGTTTTTATATTGCGTTTGTTGGCAATGGTATCGATGCTCTGCCCGCCGCGAAACAACAGCAGTGTTTCATTGACGGTATCGCTAGCTTGTTGTGGGTTATTGTTTTTATGTTCACTGATGACCTTTAAAAAAGCGTCGGCATATTTTTCGCGTTTACTTTCACCAACACCGCTGATGCTGAGGAACTGTTGAGCGTTTTCAGGTTGCCGCTCCATCATCTCGGCGAGCGTGGCATCGTGAAAAATAACAAACGGCGGTACATTGAACTCTTCCGCAAGCTGTTTACGACAAGCGCGTAAGGCTTCCCACAGGGCAGCGTTGTCGGCATTTTCAGTGTTGTAGGATTTTCGTCCTTTGCGGGTGGTTTTGGCGCGAGCGCTTTCTTTGCGTAACAATAAAGTTTCGTCGCCACGAAGAACATCGCGACAAAGCTCAGTTAAGCGCAGGCTGCCATGACCCTCTACATCGACAGCCAGTAAATTACGACTGATGAGCTGGCGAAAAATACTGCGCCACTGCTTGCTATCAAACTCACTGCCCTTGCCGAAAATATTTAATGTGCTGTGACCAAACTGCTGAATACGTTTATTATCTTTACCGATGAGCACATCAATAAGGTAGTTAACGCCAAAACGCTGGCCGGTTCGATGTACACAGGACAGGGCTTTTTGTGCGGCAAGACTGGCATCCCAAGTTTCTACCGGTGTTAAACAGTTGTCACAATTGCCGCAAGCTTTATCAAGTGTTTCGTCAAAATATTGCAGCAGTGCCTGGCGGCGGCATCGGGTTATTTCGGTAAAACCCAGCATTGCTTCCAGTTTTTGCTGCTCGACACGCTTATATTGTTCGGCGGCACTCGAGTTAGCCATCATCTGTTTGAGAGTAATGACATCTTGCAAGCCGTACGTCATCCAGGCATTGGCGGGCTGACCGTCGCGCCCTGCTCGCCCCGTTTCTTGGTAATACGCTTCCATGCTTTTTGGCAAGTTAAGGTGCGCTACAAAACGCACATCTGGTTTATCAATACCCATGCCAAAAGCGATGGTGGCGACGATAATTATTGCGTCTTCATTGAGGAAACGTTGTTGATTATTTTCTCGTGTGGCCACCGGTAAGCCTGCATGATAAGGCAATGCGGTTAGACCTTTTTCGCTTAACCAGAGAGCGGTGCTTTCAACTTTTTTACGTGACAGGCAATACACAATGCCCGCATCGTTTTCGTGTTCATTCTGAATGAAACGTAACAGAGCGGCGCGGGCATTGCTGAGTGATTCGCTAATGCGGTAGCAAATATTAGGCCTATCAAAACTGGAAATATATTCACGCGCATTTTCCAGTTGCAGTCGTTGCCGAATTTCCTTGCGCGTGGCAGTGTCAGCGGTAGCGGTTAATGCAATGCGAGGTATGTCGGGGAACTGCTCATGCAGTATTGATAGCTGAATATAATCTGGGCGAAAATCATGTCCCCATTGCGAAACACAGTGGGCTTCATCGATAGCGAATAGCGCAATGGGTATTTGTTGCAGTAGTTGCAGAAAATTATGGGTGTTCAGCCGTTCCGGTGCCACGTACAACATGTCGAGTTTGCCGGCACGCAAGTCGGCTTCTGTCTGTCTGGCGGTTTGTGCATTCAGTGAAGAGTTCAGATAGGCGGCGTTAATGCCCAGTTGTTTCAGTGCAGCGACCTGGTCATGCATCAGCGCAATCAGTGGCGAGATGATAATACCGGTGCCGTCGCGCACCAGTGACGGGATTTGATAACACAGTGATTTGCCGCCACCGGTTGGCATTAGCACAAGCGCATCGTCCGCCTGTATTAGTGAATTAATGATTTCGCTTTGTTGCAGGCGAAATTTTGGGTAACCAAAAGTATTTTGTAGGTAGTGAAGCGCTGAATCATCCATGATTGCTATTTTATGATTATTTTTGCTTTGTGTTTGGGATTAATTGGGGTCTATGCCATACCGAGTGGGTATACCGTTATTTTTTATAGACACAGAGAACACAGAGAACACAGAGTTATCGTTTAATAGGTTCACAAATCTTGATGCTATTGAGGCTTATCAGTAACCCTATAGTCGCCACGTTACTTTAAGGAACCTCTGAATAAGTCGTGAATCGGCATCTTGCAGGTTAGCTTATCCTGCTTCCGCGTTGTGAAACTTCGCAATAGCCAGCTATTACGCGCGTTCCACGCCTTGAACCAGAACAAGCTAATCTGCAATCTGCTCGACCCAGACTTGTTCAGAGGCTCCTTAAACAGCTCTGTGAACTCTGTGGTCTCTGTGTCTATTTCAATGTGGCATAGCCTCATTAAGTTTTTGCCCATTATTTAATCAGTGAAAGACAACCCTGTGCTTACGGTACAGCGGGCACAAAAAAGCCACGATGCTATCGTGGCTTTGCTGCTTTTGGGATGCAAAAAATATATTTTTTAGCTGCAACCTTTAGGCCGTGGCAAGCCCGCAATTTTATTCGCGCACTTAATTAAGCCGGTGGGGAACAAAGAGTAAATATACTTCTGATCGCTGCGGTCTTTGCCGAATTTTTTCTTCATGATTTTTGAAAAAGAGCGTGGCTCACAAACGGCACCGTTGTCATGAAAATATTCGCGAGCTTCTTTGATGATGTCCCAGTGCTCTTCGGTGAGTCCATCCACAATTTGTTCACTTTTTGCGATTTCAACCGCGAGCTCTTCGCTCCATTCATCAAGATTTTCTAACCATCCAGCCTCACTGAGTTGAATAGTTTTACCGTTAACTTCTGCTTGCATGGATTTTTCCTACCTATAAATATAAAAAATAACCTAGTAATTTAATCAGGTATTCTACCTGAACAGGGGCGAATAAAAAAGGTTACGGAGTATAAGGGTATGTCCACCAGTTAAGTTGTTGTAATATCTGAATATAAGCTCAGCGTTGCAGTTGCTGGTTCACTTCGTCACGTTTTTCACGGCCTTCTAACAACTCGATAAGGGTAAGTGTGAAATCCATCGCCGTGCCAGGGCCGCGTGAGGTGATTACTTTGCCGTCGATTTCGATGGCAGCAGTAGAGACGGTAATGCTGTCATCATTGAGTGCGTCTAATACCCCAGGAAAACAGGTTGCGGTTTTGCCGGCGAGCACACCGGCTTTTGCCAGTGCTTTGGGCGCTGCGCAAATGGCCGCCAGATAACGGTTTTGTTGTGCCTGTTTTTTTATTAATGACTGTAGTTGTTCATTATCGCGTAAATGATCGGCACCGGGCAGGCCGCCGGGCAAGACGATAAGGTCAAAGTCTTGGTGCATAATTTTATCGATGACAGTGTCAGGGATAATGCGTGTACCACGTGCAGCGGTGACAGGTTCTGCATCCAGGCCACAGGTGGTTACCGAAATGCCAGCACGTACTAGTAAATCAGTAATGGTGATGGCTTCTAGTTCTTCACAGCCTTGAGCAAGCGGTACTAGTACATGCGACATGTTGGTTTTCTTCCTGTTGATTTCGCTGGTTAGCGATTTGAATTAGTTGAGACACCGGTACTAGCTTGATGCCCTGCGCGTGTAGTTCGGCTAAATTCGCTTGTAAAAATTGAATAGTCTCAGGGTATGGATGAGCAATCGCCAGTGCATAACCGCGTTGCTTTATTTTTTGAATAAAAAAGTCGAACTGTTGGCGCAAGGTGTTTTTGTTGTTGTCTGGATCAAGAAAAACATCGCGTGATAAATGGGGGATTTTGTGCTCGGATGCAATTTTACTGGCGATGGATTTTGCGGTGGTCTTGCTGTCGATAAAATACAGGCCACCGTGTTGTGCCAGTGCATCCATTAACCACGTCATATGCCCCGGGTGGCGGGTTAATAAGCTGCCCATGTGATTGTTCACGCCCCGGATGTGTGGCACCGCTTTTAAGTTTTTTTGTAGCTGTTTGTCGAATTGTTGTTGGCTCATGTGCAATTCTAATGTGCCGGGAGAATACGGGTGATGCCGTATCGATTGCATCGGCAAATGCAGCATAACCTCTTTCTTGTTTTTAGTGGCAAGGCGAGCTAATTTTGTGGCATAAGTGGTATTGGGCAGGATGGCGACGGTCAGGCTGGCGGGCAAATTAATGATTGCCAGCCCGTGCTCCAGGTGGTTACCGATATCGTCAATAATAATACTGGCAAATTTGTTGGATTGTGCCGTGGGGGTTGTCTGGGGCTGCGCCTGTAGCAGCGAGGGCAACGCTGCCAGTATTACCAGCCCGTAACATAGCTGTCGAATATTTTTTGTCGTGGTTTTGCCAGACATTGTTTAATCAGGCCTTTTTAATCTAGGCACTCTTTAATAATGGTTAAGACTTGCTCAGAATATTTAAGCCCTTTAAAAGCAACAGTGCTTCAAATAGCTGGAAATCGTCAGAAGCTTTTAGCTGCGGTGTTTCCTCTTCGGCTTTTTTACCTTCTGCTTCGGCTTTTTTAATCGCTTCCTGTGATTTTGTCGGGTTGCTAATACTGCCGGTTAAGTCGGCTTCCTTGATGCGGGAATTGTCATCATCGTTGGCGTCTTTAATGTCGTAGTTATCCAGTATTATATCGGGGGTGATGCCCTCTCCCTGTATCGAGCGGCCGAGGGGCGTGAAATAACGGGCGGTGGTCATTTTCACTGCGCCGCCGCTGCGTAGCTCTTGAATGGTTTGCACCGAACCTTTGCCAAATGATTTACTGCCCATAATGATTGCTCGGTTGTGATCCTGCAAGGCACCGGCAACAATTTCAGAGGCAGACGCGGAACCACCATTGATTAAAACAACAATGGGCACGCCATTCAAAATGTCTCCGGGTTTGGCATTAAATTCAAAATCAGAGTTTGCAATACGACCACGGGTAAATACCAGTTTCCCCTCGTCCAGAAAAGCGTCTGAAACGTCCGCAGCAGCGCTTAAGACGCCGCCTGGGTTATTGCGAAGATCGAGTACCAGACCCTTCAGCTCGCCATCCGCTTCTTTTTTCAGATTGCTTACTTCTGCAACCAGATCGCGAGCGGTTTTAGATTGGAAATTACTGATGCGAACGTAACCGAACCCCGGTTCTAAAATGCGGCTTCTTACGCTTTTTACCGAGATGATGTCGCGGGTAACAGTAAAGGGTAATGGTTTGTCAGCGCCTTCGCGTATCACGGTTAGTTTTATGTCGGTACCGGGATCGCCACGCATGATTTTTACAGCATCATTTAAGGTCATGCCTTTTACCGATTTTTCATCGAGACGAATGATCAGGTCACCGGCTTCTAGCCCGGCGTGATAGGCAGGGGTATCATCGATAGGTGAGATGACTTTAACGAAGCCGTTTTCCATGCCAACTTGAATACCGAGGCCGCCAAATTTTCCGGTGGTGCCAATTTTTAATTCTTTGTATTCTTCAGTGTTGAGGTAGGCAGAATGTGGGTCAAGACCGGATAACATGCCGCGGATAGCATGTTCTAGCAATGTTTTATCATCCACTTCTTCAACGTAATCAGATTTAACACGCGCAAAAATATCGGAAAAATTTCGTAATTCAGTTAATGGCAGGCCGCCTGACTCTTCGGCATTTTTCTCAGCCAACACACTGCTGGTGATAGAGATGGAAGCGCCAATAAAAATACCAAAGACCAAAACCAGAATGGTCTTATATTGCTTACTCATAAATTACTCCGCTGTATACAACTTTAATTTTTTAAAGATCTGATTTTGAAGGTGGCTTCAATACAAATCGACGAATAGTTAAATGATAGTGCTTAGAGCACATTAAAGCCAGTATGTTCCATGATTATTGTTGTCGTTTATGGCTTTGTCATTATACAGCGCGAACCTGCTGATTGGCATGGCGGGCTTCATCAGAACACCATTTTTTTGGATCAATCGGCTTGCCACGTGAGCGGATTTCAAAATAAACGCCGCTGCGTGGCTGGCCGCCGCTGTCGCCAGCGGTAGCGATGACCTCCCCGGTTTCCACCCAGTCCCCTGCTTGCTTGAATAATGACTCATTTTGACCGTACAGGCTCATAAAACCATCACCGTGATCGACGATAGTAATAAACCCAAAACCTTGCAACCAGTCGGAAAATGCGACGCGACCATGACTAATCACGCGCACGGGTGTACCGAGTTCGGCCTGGATCAAGATTCCATTCCATTTAAGGTTGCCGTAGTTTTTAGATTCGCCAAAGTCGTTCATAAAGCGACCACTAAGTGGCCACGGTAAATGACCTTTAAGCGTTTGAAAAGGTTGGCTTTCAGAAGGTGGGGAAGGAATATCCGCCAACAATTCACCCAGTGATTTAAGCAAGTTTTCAATGCGTCCACGGCTGACTTCCAAACTGCTGAGCGTGGACTCTTGGTTTTCGATTTTTTGGCTGAGTTCAGCAAGCAGGTTTTTACGCTGGAAGCGCTGCTGCTGGCGTTGCCGCTTTTTCTTTTTACGGGTTTGTAACAACTGGTTTTGTTGAATTAAGGTTTGTTGCAGTTCTATGTCGGTTTGTTTTTTTCGCTCGAAAGTGCTGAGGAAGGCATTGATTTGTTGCTGTCGAGCACGGTTTAAATAGTTGAAGTAGGTTTGGGTGCGACCTGCCAGCGCGGGATCTTGCTGATTTAACAGCATTTTCAGGTTTTGTTGGTTACCGATGCTGTAGGCAGAGCGCATCTGCTCAGCCAAAGCGTTGCGCTGGTTTTTTAATTGTTGATTTAGCTGCTTTAATTCTGTTTTTAGCTTTTTTTCCTGTGCGCGACTACGGTGTACATCTTTTTCTAGACGCTTGAGCTTAATGGCGTTTTTACTGATTTCCATTTCCAGGTTTTTCAGCTCAGTAATGACATGGCTGCGTTTTTTCTGGTTGCCCTTCAGGTGTTGTTGTATCTTGAGAATGCTCTGCTGTAGCTTCTCAAGTTTGCCCTGATAACGGGACATATCTTCATTTTTTGAGGCGACAGCGGGAGTACAAGCGAAAAAAAGCCAAAAAAACAAGAATATAGGAAGAATAGTCAGCAGTTTTGAGTTGCTGGCGGTTGCTTTGTTAGTTGGCATTTCGTTATTAAGCGGTCGGATTTGCCTGTTGAGTCATAAATATTTACCCATATTGAGGGTTTTAGCCATTTGATTGTAAAAAAGTGTATAAAAAAAAAGTGTATTAATGTATGCTTTATTAATTATATATTAATGAGCGTCATTCGCTCCATCTTACTATTCTTTTGTTTCGAGGTTACACCATGGCAATAAGTCCCAA
>CAZYYW010000063.1:0-2635 GCA_964651445.1 uncultured Thiotrichaceae bacterium | reverse complement strand
CGCTCCATCTTACTATTCTTTTGTTTCGAGGTTACACCATGGCAATAAGTCCCAATGATCCTGATTTAATGACACGTGAAGAAGATATTAGTCGCGCCTCTCGTTCACTAAAAGCAATGTCGCACCCACTACGATTAAAAATACTGTGTACTTTAGGTGACCAAGAAGTGAGTGTACAGGATATCGTTGAAGCCGTGGGTACCTCGCAAAGCAATATCTCGCAACATCTGGCGATCCTGCGTGACAAGGGTATATTGGCCTCCAGAAAAGACGCCAATAAAGTCTATTACCGTGTCGGCGATACCCGTACCTTGCGCTTGATTGGAATGATGCAAGAAGTTTTCTGTTCGACCGCCCCTGGTCAATAATCGCATCATAAAAGGCTTAGGCATATTGCAATAGCGCTTGCTCGCTGCTCGCCGCTGTAAAAAGTTGTTCTCATCGTTTCTAGGAAAATCAATGGCTTGCCAGCATTAGGTTTGGCGCTGTATGCGATACTGCGAGAACCTTTTTACTTCGAGCAAAGCACTCTATATAATTACCGTTTGATTTTATTATCGTTTAACATTTGCCGTTTTATAACGGTTACTACAGGTCGCTTTTATTATGGAGCAAATCTCCGAATTCGTTGTTAACAATCTTTTTTTATTTGCGGCTCTGACGCTGGTAATGGTGCTGCTAATCAAAGCTGAGGTGGATCATCAGACAAATAAAGGCTCATATCTGACGCCAACCATGGCCATTCGTTTAATGAATAATAACGAAAACATGCTGGTGGTTGATGTGCGCAGCGTTGCCGAGTATAAAACCGGTCATATTAACGGTGCAAAAAATGTCGTGTTAGGTGATTTTGCTAGCAAAATGAGCGGTTTGTCCGGTCATAAAGACAAACCCGTATTGATCTACTGTAATTCTGGCACAACCGCAACACGCGCCATTAAATTGCTGAAAAACGGCGGTTTTGGCAAAGTGAATAATCTGGCGGGTGGCATAGCGGCTTGGAAAGACGCCAATATGCCACTGTCTAAAGCCTGAGTCTGTCTTTTCAGGTAAAACATAATCTTTTTATATTTAAAAATCAGGAATAACTCATGAGCGAAGAAACACAGCAGTTTGCGATTCAAAAAATTTATCTAAAAGACGTTTCATTTGAATCCCCTAAGTCACCGCAGTGCTTTACCAGCGGTGAGTGGCAGCCACAGATTAATGTACAGATAAACAGTTCAAATCAGAAAATTGCGGATGACACCTACGAAGTTGTGCTGCAAATCACCGTTACCGCTAAACATAACGAAGATACCGCGTTTTTAGCTGAAATAAAACAGGCTGGAATTTTCACTATAGCGGGTTTTCCAGAGGAAAATATGGGCGGCATGATCGGTGCTTTTTGCCCAGAAACACTTTTTCCGTTTGCCAGAGAGGCAATATCGGAAATGGTTTCTAAAGGGGGCTTTCCACAATTATTGTTGGCACCGGTTAATTTTAATGCATTATACACACAGCAATTGCAGCAACAGGATCAAGCCAGTGCGCCAGCAGCGCCAACACCAGCAGAAAAGGATACTGCACACTAGTCAGGAGTATTAGCCGATGGTTACTGCTAATAAAGCAAACCCGATTGCGGTGCTGGGCGCCGGTTCATGGGGCACCGCGCTGGCTATTCATCTGGCGAATTCTGGCCACGATGTTATCTTGTGGGGTAATGAGACGGCGCATATGCAATTGCTGGCGCAGCAGCGTTGCAACCAGCAGTATCTGCCCGATGTGACCTTTCCGCAGCGGCTGCAAGTTACCGATGATTTGACGCAGGCGTTGGCGTCACCCGCCTGGATTCTCATCGCTATCCCCAGTCATGCTTACCGGCCTTTTTTGAAAAATAATGCCGCCTTGTTTAAAGCGGATATCGGCATTGCCTGGGCAAGTAAAGGCCTGGAGCACGGCACCGGTAAATTGCTGCATCAGGTTATCGCAGAAGAGTTGCCTAACTGCAAGAAAATAGCGGTGATGTCCGGCCCTACCTTTGCTGGTGAAGTGGCGCGTAATCTACCAACATCCATCACTGTCGCTTCAGCATCGAAATCTTTTTCCCAGCAATTAAGCGACGACTTACACAGTGGCCGTTTTCGGGTATACCTGAGTGACGACCTTATTGGCGTCGAATTGGGCGGTGCGCTGAAAAACGTGCTGGCGATTGCCGCCGGTGCTGCCGATGGTTTGGGTTTCGGTGCCAATACCCGTGCCGCGCTTATTACACGAGGTCTTGCTGAAATGATGCGTTTGGGTGAGGCGATGGGCGGCAAGCGAGAAACCTTTATGGGGCTGGCAGGTATGGGCGACCTAATTCTGACGTGTACGGATAACCAGTCACGCAACCGCCGCACCGGTTTGCTATTGGCGCAGGGTAAAACCATGCCGCAGGTACACGAGGAAATCGGCCAAGCCATTGAAGGCATTAAAACCACCCGTGAAGTGGTGGCGTTGGCGCGCCAACATGGCGTAGAAGTTCCCATCAGTGAACAGGTGTATCGTGTGTTATATGAAGATTGCCCGATAGAAGAAGCGGTGCAGACTTTGTTAAGCCGTAAATCGTCACAGGAAACCAGCTAGTAAAATAATTTATGTCTGTTATTGACAC
>CAZYYW010000062.1:11374-13938 GCA_964651445.1 uncultured Thiotrichaceae bacterium | reverse complement strand
TAAAAAATATTCGCTGACCAGCAGGGGTTTGCCCGAGACGCGAAATACTGACCGCCTGCCCCAAACTTCTTCCTCACCTTTGATGTAGCGGGAGGCGGCATGCGCGTTTTCTAGTAGCGCAATCTGTACGGCTTCACGGCGCATGGTTCTATCAGCAAATAGCATCGCGCCCAATGGGCGGCTTCCCATATTGGCATATCGCCGCTGCGCGCCCGTTACCGTCGTTACCGGGATAACGGTTCTGGCGTAAACCAGTGGTTTGTCTCCGCAACAAAGCAACACCTGTCGAACAAGGGCAGCCTGAACGTTGCTTAACGACATGGCACGTGCTTCTTCTGCCGACAGTCTCTGCCATTGTTGCGAGATAACGTGAACGGTAAAATCTTTACCGCACAGATCAAGCAGCCTAGCCGTTAACGACGAGACATCAAACAACCAAGGCAATAACTCGGCTGGAACAGACTGATTAAACAATTGGTGGCGCAGATACCAGCGTTGACTTTTGTTCACACTCATTCCTAAAGCAGTATTACGGCTGCAGCCATTTTTTAAGCACACTCTCAAGGCGATCCCGCTGCACTGGCTTGCCAATATAATCATCCATGCCGACTTCCAGACAGCGCTCCTTATCACCAGACATAACATTAGCCGTCATCGCCACCACCGGTAAAGGTTGGTTTTGTTTGGTTTTAATTTGTAGCTTGCGAATTTCACGAGTGGCATCAAAGCCGTCCATTTCGGGCATCTGACAATCCATTAACACCAAATCAAACGGTTGTTGCTGCAGAATGTCCAGCGCCTCCACACCATTATTAGCGAGTACGGCTTTTAAGCCTATCTTTTGCAACATCTTTGAGGCCACCATCTGATTGATCGGGTTATCTTCAACCAACAGAATGTTCGCGTTCAATTGCAATACCTGCTCGTTACTAACCGCCTGTTTCACATTCACCGCAACCTTATCGGTGCATTGAAAGCTGGCAACAAACCAGAAAACAGACCCTTTTCCCTCTTCGCTTTCCACGCCCAGCGATCCGCCCATCATTTCCACCAGTTGGCTGACAATAGCGAGACCAAGGCCTGTACCCCCGTATTTTCTAGTGGTCGAACCGTCAGCCTGGGTAAAGGCATTAAACAGTGTATCCAATGAAGCCTGTGGGATACCAATGCCGGTATCAGAAACGGTGACTTTAAGATTGACCCTTTCCGCATCTTGCTTAATCACGTCTACGCCAACTTTAACGTCACCTTCACGAGTAAATTTCAGCGCATTGGAAACAAGATTAACAATAATTTGCCGGATGCGTGTTGGGTCTCCCAACAAAGTTGCGGGCAAAGTGTCATCAACCTGCTGTACCAATAACACACCTTGCTGCTCTGACTTCAGCGAGTGCAGCACCACGATGTCACTGACAATTTGTTTGAAATCAAAAGCTATGTTTTCAAAATTTAATTTACCTGCCTCAATTTTAGAGATGTCCAAAATATCATTTAAGATTGCCAGTAAAGCATCGGCAGACGTATGCGCTGTTTCCACAAACTCTTTTTGCTCGCCATCAAGTTTCGTGTCTTCCAGCAACTGCAAAGTACCTATTACACCATTCATCGGGGTGCGAATTTCATGGCTCATGTTCGCTAAAAACTCACCTTTTGCCCGACTCATGTGCTCGGCTTTTTCTTTTGCCTGTTTTAACTCTGCCTCAATTTTTTTACCATGCTGAATCTCAGCCTTTAAATTTTCATTAAGACTTTCCAGGTTCACACTGGCGTTCATAATGTCTTCAATTAACGTTTCATTTTTATATGATAATTCCAGCTCGGCAATTGATGATTTATACATACGATGCACAGCCATAACCATGACACCGAGGAAGAAGCCGGTCATTGCTGACAAGGCGTAATAAATTTCTCCACCTTGATAAAATAAACGAATCATCAACGGCAGCAATACACAGCCAACAAAGCCGTAGTACACCCACGCCACTGAAGAATACGCCACGCCGGATGCTGACACACCAACCAGAATAAAGGCCAGCACAATCTGGTGCACTTCATTAAACGGAAACATCAAAATAGAACTGATGCCCCAGCCAGCGCCAGTGAGAAAAACAGAAACCAGATACCAGCGCCGGATAATATAATTATCGACTAGAAACTGGCTGCTCTCAGCATATAACTTGAAGTAATGCACTGCCGTGCGATAAAAAAACAGCAGCATCATAAAACTAAGCCAAACGATTAATACTTCATGTGGCAAATCTTTCCAAATCAGACCAACCCAAATAATAGCCATGGCAATGCCCGCTACATTACTAAACCCCGAGCCGGTTATCAGGCGAATAATCTGTGTTTGCAATATGCGTTCGTCATGCTGACTAACGGCTTGTTGTTTCAGCTCAGTAGCTGCAACGGGGGAATTTTGACTGGATGAGATCACGTTTTTTTCATTTATGGTTGGTTAGAGTGCTTGACTAAAAATAGTCTATCGGCAACACAAAAGCTATTATTTTTTCACTTTAATGCACCGAGTAAGGGCAGAAAGAGGCGTTGATCGTTGATCGTTG
>CAZYYW010000062.1:0-11274 GCA_964651445.1 uncultured Thiotrichaceae bacterium | reverse complement strand
GTTGTTTGTTGTTTGTTAAAAGCGTAAATTCTTAAAAACCATGCACGTTGTTTGTGATCAGGAGCTTTTCTTTTAACGAAAAACGAAAAATAAACAACGAAGAACGTCGTTTTTCAGACATTCGCAAAACGATCAGCCTTACCCAACCAGCGCCTTACCAGCGGTTTCACCGCCTGCGGATGATTTTCAATAATGTAGTTAGCAGCTTTTTTAACTTCTGCAAACCAGTGTTCATCTCGCACGATGTCTGCAATACGCATCTGCATCAAGCCTGTTTGTCGAGTACCCAGTACTTCACCGGGGCCGCGCAGCTCTAGATCTTTTTCCGCAATTTTAAATCCGTCATTGGTCTCACGTAAAATCCCCAGACGTTGTTTTCCGGTTTCGGAAAGCGGCGGCTGATACATTAAAACACAGGCACTTTGTTTGCCACCACGACCAACTCGTCCACGTAACTGATGTAACTGTGCAAGACCTAAGCGCTCTGCATTTTCAATCACCATTAATGAAGCGTTAGGCACATCAACGCCAACCTCGATGACGGTGGTGGCAATCAACAAATCTATTTCATTGTTCTTGAATCGCGTGACCACTTGTTGTTTTTCGTCCTGCTTCATCCTGCCATGCACCAGACCAACGGTAATTTTATCTAGCTCTTGCGTTAATTGTTGCGCCGTCACTTCTGCTGCCTGACACTGTAAAAAGTCAGACTCTTCAACCAGCGTGCAAACCCAATAGGCTTGCTCGCCATGTTCACAAGCATTTTTTATTCGCTCTATGACTTCGTTACGCCGTGCGGTAGAAACCACCACTGTGGTTACCGGTTTACGACCGGCAGGCAACTCATCAATGACTGAATAATCCAGATCAGCGTAAGCGGTCATTGCCAGACTTCGCGGTATAGGCGTTGCAGTCATGATTAATTGATGCGGAATAATATTGTTGCTGCCTTTTTCACGCAGTGCTAACCGCTGATGAACACCGAATCGATGTTGTTCATCGACGACCAGCAAGCGCAGATTTTTGAATTCAACATCCTGCTGGAACAGGGCATGAGTACCAATAATTATCCGGCACAAACCCGTGCTGATTTTCTCCAGCTTTTCTGCCCGCTTTCGCCCCTTGTCTTTGCCGGTAAACATCAAACAATTTTTCTCGCCAAACCACTGCTTAAAATTCAAATAGTGTTGTTCGGCCAAAATACCGGTTGGAGCCATTAACGCAAATTGGCAGGCATTATCAATCACCGCTTTTGCTGCCACTGCCGCGACCACGGTTTTCCCTGAGCCGACATCGCCCTGAACCAAGCGCAACATCGGCTGTGCTAATTCCATATCACTCAGAATTTCGTTTATTACTTTATTTTGTGCGGCAGTCAGGTTAAAGGGGAATTGCGCCACGAAAGAATGAAACGCTTGCTTATCAATACTTAACTGTTCAGCTTGGCTCTGTTTTATTTTCTGCCGAGACTGCAACAAACTTAGTTGGTGCGCCAGCAACTCCTCGAACAGTAAGCGTTGTTGCGCTTGACTGTTGCACTGATTTAGCGCAAACACATTGGCATCTTTGTGCGGTCGATGCACACTGACTAAGGCATCTGCCAAATTCGGAAAACGGTATTTTTTCATTACCTTGTCGGGCAACCAGTCAACCAGTTGACCCTGGTTTATTTTACTTAACACTTGATCAGAAAGTTTTTTAAGCAAGCTTTGATGCACACCGTCAGTTTTTGGATATACCGGCGTGAGTGACTGCTGCACCACTTTATCCTGAGAGGTAATGACCTGATATTCAGGATGAATTATTTCCAGTCGATTGCTACCACGTCGAATTTCACCAAAACAACGCAGGCGCGTACCACTGGCTAAATTGTTCTGCTGGGCTTTATTAAAATGAAAAAAACGCAACACAATCGCGCCAGTGTTATCCGACAAATAACACAATAAACTACGGCGGCCACGGCCGAGGAATTTCACTTCCGTTAAATCGATCACGCCTTCAATCAGCGCTTGCTGCCCCGGCTGCAAAGAACCCAATGCGCTTACCTTGGTTCTGTCTTCGTAACGCAGTGGCAAATGAAACAACACATCTTGTACATTATAAATTTCTAGACGCTTTAATTTTTCCGCAACCGCCTGACCAACGCCTTTTAACACTTGTACAGATTGGTACTCAAAATTTTCCGTGCTGTTATTTTCCGTGTTGTTATCTTCCATGTTTTAAGCTTCCTTTATATATTACATCCTGCGCTATCTGCACACTACGCCACAAAATTAGCCCATTGCCCACAACAAGGTAACATGTCACTGTTGATTAGAGCTCTAGTACTGCATCCATTTCAACCGCCGCGCCTTTTGGCAAAGCGGCAACGCCGATGGCGGCACGTGCCGGATAAGGCTGTTGAAAATACTCCGCCATTACTTCGTTCACTTGTGGAAAATGCCCCAAATCAGTGAGAAAGACATTTAATTTTACTACATCAGAAAGATCACCACCGGCAGCATTCGCCACTGCCAATAAATTTTGAAACACTCGATGTATCTGTACTTTAATGTCGCCTTCGATCATTTCCATGGTTTCGGGTATTAGTGGAATTTGGCCAGACATATAAACCGTCGTCCCTGTTTTAACAGCCTGCGAGTATGTACCAATCGCCTGCGGCGCTTTATCTGTCGAAATAATTTCTTTTGTCATTTTTTAACTCTGCTTTTAACTCTAGTTTTGTTATTGCTTAACTTCCACTTTATATTTCTGCGATGGCTTATGGGAATCTCGTGATGAGAGCCATCACATTCGTGATATTCGCATGACACTGGTAATTCGGCGTAAACGACGCATCAATTTTGCCAAGTGGTCACGATCTGATACTTTTAGCAGATACAAAAGATTCATTGAAAAACCGTCGCGATCTTCCATCTCTACATTTTCAATATCAGCGCCACAGTCAGAAATAACGGTGGCGGTTCTTGCCAATAACCCTGATTTGTTTTCTATCTCAAGTTTTATCCCGCATATAAATTCACCGATGGCATCATTGGCCCATTGCACGTCAATATATTTATCTGATTTTGCGCGTTTATTCAACGCTTCCAAATTCTTACAACTGTCACGGTGTACCACAATGCCACGTCCCTTACTGAGTTTGGCAACGACTTGGTCACCCGGTATCGGATAGCAACAACGACCATAAGCAACCACCATGCCCTCGGTACCACTAATTGCCAATGCAGATTGCGATTTCATCTCTTGGATTTCTTCAGATGCACCATCAGACACGCGCTCGGGCACCAACCGCTTGACCACCAGACTCGGCGGCCGATTTCCGAGGCCAACATCTTTCAGTAGTTCACTTATGTCGCTAAAACCATAATCATTTAATACCGTTTTGATGTGCTTGTTCTTGACATCATCCAGGCGCATACCTAACGGTTTTAAACAACGCTCCAACAAGCGACGTCCTTGTGACATGGCTTCATCAGTCTGCATGTTTTTCAGGTAATTGCGGATATTACTTCTTGCCTTTGCTGTTACCACATAATTTAGCCAGGCAGCATTGGGACGAGAACTGGGCGAAGTTACAATTTCCACCGTCTGACCACTGTATAAAGGTGTATTTAGCGGTGCAAAGCTGTGGTCAAGTTTTGCCGCCACGCAGCAATTACCAATATCAGTATGCACCGCATACGCAAAGTCGACAGGCGTAGCATTTCGTGGCAACTTCATAATATCGCCCTCAGGGGTGTAAACGTAAACCTCATCATGAAACAAATCGACTTTAACGTTTTCCAGAAACTCCAATGAGTCACCCGCCGATTGCTGCATTTCCAGAATACCTGTTAACCAGTCACGAGCGCGGGCATGTGCGGTAATCTCACCTTTTTCATCCGGCGCTTTATACAGCCAGTGCGCTGCGATACCACTCTCTGCAAATTTGTCCATCTCCACCGTGCGCACCTGTGCTTCCATCGGAATACCGTGAGGACCGTACAATGCGGTGTGTAATGACTGGTAGCCGTTACTTTTCGGAATGGCGATGTAATCTTTAAAACGCCCAGGAATGGGTTTGAATAAGTTATGCACAATGCCCAGTACGCGATAGCAGTCATCAACAGAATCGACCAGTACCCGCAGTGCATAAACATCCAACACTTTGTTAAACGGAAGGCGCTTGTCTTTCATTTTGTTGTACACGCTAAACAGGTGTTTTTTGCGCGAAACGATTTGAGAATCAATCGACATTTCGACCAACCGTGCGCTCAATGCCTGATTAATTTTATTGATAATCTCCTTTCGATGACCACCATATTTACCAACAGCGTGTTCCAGCACACGATAACGCAAAGGGTAAATCGCCTTAAACACCAAGTTTTCCAGCTCATGCCGGATGGTAAAAATACCCAGTCGGTTGGCAATGGGAATATAGATTTCCAGCGTTTCCTGTGCAATACGACGGCGCTTATCTGGGCGCAAGGCACCCAGTGTGCGCATGTTATGCAAACGGTCTGCCAGCTTTATCATGATGACACGAATGTCTTTTGCCATCGCCAGCAAAACTTTCTGAATATTTTCGGCCTGTTGCTCTATTTTATTTTTGAATTTGATGTGCGTTAATTTGCTAACGCCATCAACCAGATGAGCAACGTCCATGCCAAACTCGCGCTCAATTAACTTTCGCGTAGCCGGCGTGTCTTCCAAAACATCATGCAAAATAGAGGCGATGATACTTTTCACATCCATGTGCATCTGCGCCAGAATACGAGCAACAGCGATGGGGTGATAAATATACGGCTCACCGGAAATACGCAGCTGGCCTTCATGCGCCTGCGCACCAAACAAATAAGCCCGGTAAACATCCTTGACCTGCTCCTGATCCATATATTGTGATATTAAATCACAAAGGTCAGAGATCAAAAATCGCTCTTCGGCTTCTATATCATTAGTTGTATCTTGCTTAGTCACTTTGCTCATTGTTATCGACGTTTGTTGCCAGTCTGCTTTTTCTTTTGCAAAAACAAATGGGCGCACCAAACACTGTTAATTACGTGCTTGATGCGCCCATTGTCACCGATGATGTTCAGCTTACGGCTTTGCTATTGGTCACCGATCTTTTGCTCCGGCGCTTGTTCTAGCGCCTGTACTGACGGTTGTACTGACGGTTGTTCTGCTTGCGGCTGTTCTAGCGGCGACGCCGATGACATGCCTGCCTGAAGACTTTCTTTCAGGCTGTTTTCAAGCTCAGCCGACAGATCACCTTCAATCATGGCTTCAACTTCTTCCATCGGTGTTTCTTCCGGCGCTTCTAAGATTGCTTTGTTAATCAGGTTCTCTGCTATCTCGCGCAATGCTAAAACGGTTGGTTTGTCATTGTCTACTGGTACCAGTGGTTCAGCACCCATCGCTAGTTGGCGCGCACGTTTCGAAGCAATCAGCACGAGTTCAAATCGATTTTCTACGTTTTCAAGGCAATCTTCTACTGTTAGACGTGCCATATTTAATTCTCCAAATGTCTTTAAGTTAATCTTCTTTATCTTGATGCTTGCTTAGGGAGCCATAATTTAATCAGCAATGGTTAATAACTGCGCCAATAATTCAGCATGTTTCTGCTGTTGCTGTTCATGCAACATACGGTTGCCTTTGATTATAGCGGCTAGATTATCGCGCGCTTGGTCAAAATCGTCATTAATAATTAAGTAGTCAAATTCAACATAATGTGACATCTCACTGATTGCATCATGCATCCGCCGCTCTATGGTCTCGGCATCATCTTGTCCGCGTGCATCCAGCCTTTCACGAAGCGCTGTGGTGGACGGCGGTACGATGTACACCGATTTACAGTCTGCCATTAGTTGCCGAATCTGGCGAGCACCCTGCCAGTCAATCTCAAGTATAACATCCATGCCTTTCAACAACTGTTCTTGAATATGCTGGCGCGAGGTACCGTAGTTATTTCCAAATACCGTGGCCGATTCTAAAAACTCACTGTCGCTCACCATCGCATCAAAGGTTTGCTGATCGACAAAGTGATAGTTTTCGCCTTCCAACTCACCTTCTCGCGACGGCCTTGTGGTATGCGATACGGACACCACAAGATTTTCAAGCTGTGTGAGAACCGCGTTTACCAGCGTCGTTTTACCGGCGCCTGAGGCGGCCGAAATGATGTAAAGCGTACCGTTACTCACAAAAAACCTTTTCTAATAATTTTTATTGATGGAACCGTGTATTGTAACAAGATTTCGAGCCTAGAAAGACCAGAAACGCACTCAAATATAAAATATTATTTCAACTTGGAAAAATCAGCACTGATTTTCCCAAGTTGAAGCGTCTCCCGGATCAAGCAACAGTGGTTTTAATGCTGGCGATAAACCGACAAACGCGCAATATTCTCCAACAAAGTCTTATTTTCTGAATCTGGCAGCAGCGCCAGTTCATCAATGGCTAACTGCGCCTGTAATCGCGCCATTTTTTCGGTATAAACCAGCGCACCGGTTTGCTCGATAATCGCCTGCACTTCGTCAATATGCTCATAACCACCCTTTTCAATGGCAGAGGTAATCAACGCTGCCTGTTCGGCTGTGCCCTGCTGCATAGCGTAAATCAGCGGCAAAGTGGGCTTGCCTTCGGCCAGGTCATCACCTACATTTTTGCCCATTTGCTCGCTGCTAGAACGGTAATCCATCACATCGTCAATCAACTGGAACGCCGTCCCAAGATAACGACCATAAGCCGCCATAGCCTGCACTTCAGCCTCACTCCGCTGACACAGCATCGCGCCTAACTGGGTGGCAGCTTCAAACAATTTAGCGGTTTTACAATAGATCACTTCCAGATATTTATCTTCAGTGGTCGCAGCATCATGCACATTCATTAGCTGCATAACCTCACCCTCGGCAATGACATTGGTGGTTCTGGCGAGAATCTTCATCACCCGCATATCATTCACGTCCACCATCATCTCAAATGCTCGCGAATACAGAAAATCGCCCACCAACACACTGGCGGCATTGCCAAACAGTGCATTTGCGGTTTCATTGCCACGGCGCAAATCAGACTCATCAACCACATCATCATGCAACAGCGTTGCGGTATGAATAAATTCGACAATCGCTGCCAGTAGATAATGCACATCACCTTCATAGGCGAATGATTTTGCAGATAACAAAACCAACAGTGGCCGCAACCGCTTGCCACCAGAGTTCACTATATAATGACTTAACTGATTGACCAGAGCGACATCCGAGCTTAAACGCTGATGAATAATGCTATCCACTGCCTGCATGTCCGACTGGCACTGCGCCATTACGTCATCAAAGCTGAGCTGTGGCTGCCCATTTTCTGATGTCGCTGGCGACGGCACTGACGGCGCTTTTTGCGCCAGAGGTTCTACTTCAGACAAAATATATTCAGCCTTTTTAAAGAATCGGCTACCAAAAATCGGCAATGCCTGAAAACACATCCTTATGCTGCCAAAAACTGCCGATCTAGGTTAGTCAATTACACTATCAATGCGCTATTTTGCCTGATATAAGCCTTAATTTCATCCTTAACCCGGATATTTTCATGACAGACCCACCGCATGCGCCTATAAACACGCGATTCACGCCGCACATTAGCCATATTAAATTTTCTCAATTTATGCTTGTCAGCAGGCTCACTAACACGTATAATTTGCGCCCTTTCTGTCACGAATCTTTGGAGAACACCCCCTATGTACGCTGTAATCAGTACTGGTGGCAAACAATACAAATTAGCTCAAGGCGATGTATGTCGCATTGAAAAACTGGACGCTGAAGAAGGTGCGACTGTCGAAATCGACAAAGTACTGATGATTGCTGACGGTGACAACATTAATATCGGCACCCCTTTTGTGGATGGCGGTATAGTGACTGCCACTGTTAAATCTCATGGTCGCGCCAAAAAAGTTGAAATCATGAAATTCAGACGTCGTAAACACCATCAGAAAAGAACCGGCCATCGTCAGTATTACACTGAAATCGAAGTTACCGGTATTTCTGCTTAACAACATTTATGCTTAACGACTTGCACACTTACAACTTGCATAACGACTTATTGAGGAATTTAAACCATGGCACATAAAAAAGCAGCCGGTAGTACCAAAAACGGACGCGATTCACAATCGAAACGACTTGGCGTGAAAAAATTTGGCGGCCAAGCCGTTTTAGCTGGCAACATTCTAGTTCGTCAACGTGGCACTAAATTCCACGCTGGCGTTAATGTCGGCATGGGTCGCGACCACACATTATTTGCCAAAGCTGCCGGCAACGTGATTTTTGAAGTACGCGGCCCGTTAAACCGTAAAACCATCAGCATTGTAGAAGCGGGCGCAGCAGCAAGCTAACACAGGCTAAATCACTGCGGTTAGCAAAAGGCCCCGCATGGGGCTTTTTTATTGCAGATCTTTTTTGTCAGCGACTTATTGCCCGCTTTTCATTGCAAAGAGCCATACTTTATTGCAAAAACACTAGGCTTATGCGAAATTCATACCACCTCGGTGACTCAGCCCCAAGTTGCTAATATACCCAGGTTCCTAACACAAGAGTACAACCATGCGTTTTGTCGACGAAGCAACCATAAATGTTATAGCCGGTGATGGCGGAACTGGCACCGTCAGCTTTCGCCGTGAAAAATACATCCCCTTCGGCGGCCCTGACGGCGGCGACGGTGGCGACGGCGGCAGCGTTTACCTTATAGGTAACAACGATATCAACACGCTGGCTGATTTTCGCCATGTGCGCACCTATACCGCCAAGTCAGGTATTCGCGGTGCCAGTAGCCAGATGACCGGACCTGGTGGCGATGACCTGTATATTTCCGTACCGATTGGTACCTTAATCTATGATGATGACATTGACGAACTCATTGGCGATATCACCAAAATCGACCAAAAAATAAAGGTTGCCCAAGGCGGCTTTCACGGTCTTGGCAATGCGCGCTTTAAAAGCTCAATAAACCGGGCGCCTCGAAAATGCTCACCAGGCTCACCGGGCGAGCGCCGCAGCCTGCGCCTGGAATTAAAAGTACTGGCTGACGTCGGTCTACTGGGTTTTCCCAATGCCGGTAAATCAACCTTTATTCGCTCAGTGTCTGCAGCGCGTCCTAAAGTCGCCAATTACCCCTTTACCACATTATTCCCGAATCTGGGCGTGGTGCGCGTCGGCATGAACCAGAGCTTTGTTATCGCCGACATCCCCGGTATTATCGAAGGCGCCTCAGAAGGCGCAGGGCTGGGCATACAATTTCTTAAACATCTGTCGCGTACACGACTGCTGCTGCACATCGTCGATATGCAACCTTACGATGGCACCGACCCGGTTGACGAAGCCAAAACCATCGTTAATGAACTGCACAGCTACAACCCAGAACTTGCTGAAAAACCACGCTGGCTGGTGTTAAATAAATCCGATTTGATGAACGAAGCTGAACTGGACGCAAAACGTGCCGACATCGTGCAACGGCTGGGCTGGACTGGCCCAGTGTTTACCATCTCAGCACTCAGTAAAAATGGCACCGAAAATCTGGCATTCGAAGTAATGAAACAGCTAGAAGTAGAACGAGAGTTTGATCGTGACAATACGCCAACAACCAACACGCAGGAAAAATAACAAACGGCATGACAACACGTAAGGCCATCGCAGACTCCAAACGTTGGGTAATAAAAATTGGCAGTTCGCTGATAACCAATGACGGCCAGGGACTCAATCATCAAGCCATCGCAAATTGGGCAGAACAGATTGCAGGCTTACGTGCCGCTGGCAAAGAAGTACTGCTAGTCTCCTCCGGTGCTGTTGCCGAAGGCATGGCGCGCCTCGGCTGGACCAATCGCCCTCATGCATTGCACGAATTACAGGCCGCCGCCGCTTTAGGTCAGATGGGACTCATTCAGAACTTCGAAAGCTGCTTCAAGCAACATGACATTCTGACTGCGCAGGTACTGCTCACCCATGAAGACCTGAGTGACCGCCAACGATACCTGAATGCTCGCAGCACACTAAAAACATTACTAAAGCTGGGCGCTATCGCCATTATCAATGAAAACGATACCGTTGCCACCGATGAAATACGCTTCGGTGATAACGACACTCTGGGCGCACTGGTGTGCAACTTGGTCGAGGCTGACACGCTAATCCTACTGACAGACCAACAAGGCCTGTATGACGAAGACCCTCGCAATAATAAAAACGCCAAACTACTGACCGAATCCAGTGCTAGCAACCGTGATTTGCTCGCAATGGCAGGCGATGGCGGCGCTCTGGGCTGTGGCGGCATGCGCACCAAAATCACCGCAGCGCAACGCGCCGCTCGTTCTGGCGCAAACACTATTATCGCTTCCGGCGCAGAACACAACATTTTGCACAAAATTGCACAGGGCGAAACCGTTGGCACCTTACTGGCAGCCGATAGTGAGCCGCTTTCAGCACGTAAACAGTGGTTAGCCAACCAACTAAAAATCTCCGGCAAACTCACCCTCGATGCCGGTGCCAGCAAAGCTGTGCAACAATCGGGTGTTAGCTTGCTAGCGGTAGGTGTCAGTAAAGTTGAAGGCAACTTCCTGCGCGGAGAAGTAGTATCCGTACTCAGCCATAGCGGTCAAGAAATTGCCCGCGGGTTAGTCAATTATGATGCCAAAGAGAGCTTAATGATTATGCGACAAAGCAGTGAAAAATTTGAAGCCATTCTGGGTTATGTCGATGAAGCAGAACTGATTCATCGGGACAACCTAGTACTTCTGTAACGGTACCCCTATAAAACTCTTTGGTGTAAAAGCTTGATAGTGCTTATAGCCACTAGAGTACACTTTTCACCCCACTAAACCGAGCAAAGCGACCGTCATAAATAATACGCAGCAATAAAAAAGCCGGACTGACAACGTCAGCCCGGCTTCGCAATCCAATAAGCGGTATAACTACGCCATTGAACGAATATTATTATTCATACGACTCTTAGTACGCGCCGCTTTATTGGCATGAATTAAACCCTTGCCTGCGACACGATCAATAACCGGCGTTGCTTCTTTATAAGCAGCTTCAGCAGCAGCTTTATCACCCGCTTCAATCGCATAATAAACTTTCTTGATGTAAGTGCGCATCATTGAGCGGACACCAACGTTACGTGCGCGGTGAATATCTGCCTGTCTAGCGCGTTTCTTTGATGATGCTGTATTTGCCACTGTCGTATTCCGCCTTGGTAAGCCGTTCTTGAAAAAAGAGCGCATAGAATGCCTGTTTTAGAGCCGCATGTCAATAAGAATCGACATTT
>CAZYYW010000061.1:0-14057 GCA_964651445.1 uncultured Thiotrichaceae bacterium | reverse complement strand
CTGAACGACGCAGCGCGTGGCTAGATAACGATTACCAAAGCCAACAATGCGATATTATCATCGTGCTTCGAACCGCTCAGCAACACCATGTTATGCTCGGTATGATTGCCGACCAAAAAGCCAATATTGTACTGGGCGCTTTTCTTATTTTTATTACGGTCACTCAAACTATGCTGGAAAACAGCAGTCAGTACGACATCACCATGTGGATATTATCGGCCTTTTTTACGCTTGCCGCCGTGTTTGCATTATTAGTGATTACTCCTCGATTTCGCAACACCAAACCCGTCGCCGGAAAACCTTCCAATCTGCTATTTTTCGGTAGCTTCTCGGCTCTCGATCAAGAGGAATTTGTTCACACCTTACGAGAAAACCTGCAAAACAATGAGCAAGCTAACACCCTGCTCATGCGTGACATTTATCAGATTGGAAAAGTACTGGAAAAAAAATACATCAACCTACGCTTAAGCTATTTATCGCTGGGCATCGGTTTCATTGCCACCGCCATTTCATTTACTCTGTTGCACTTAAAAGGCCTTTGAGAAACCGGTAAACACTTTAGCTAAATGCCTGCCGCTACTCTAATCGATTCACACTGTCATCTTGATTTTGAAGTTTTTGACACTGATCGCGCACAAGTTTTGCAACGCGCCAAAAACAATAATATTAGCGACATCATCATCCCCGGCACAGAAAAAAAACACTGGCAACGAATCACTCAACTTTGCAAACAACACGCACAACTACACGCCTGTTACGGACTGCATCCTTACTGGCTGAACAAGCACAACAAACAAGATATCGAACACCTAGAAGACTATATCAATAAGCACCAACCATTGGCGGTGGGCGAATGCGGCTTGGATTTTCGACCACAACAAGCGGATAAGAAAACTCAATTATATTTTTTTGAAGCGCAATTAAGCCTCGCACAAAACCACCGGCTACCGGCTGTTATTCATGCCGTCAAAGCCACGGAAACCGTCATTGAAATTATTAAAAAATTTAGCGGTCTAAACGGCATGATACACAGCTTCTCCGGCAGTCTGGAACAAGCAAAACAACTTGTGGATTTAGGTTTTTATATTAGTCTTAGCGGCAGCATGACATATTCAAATGCAAAAAAAGGACAGGCGGTAGCAAAAGATATCCCATTAAATAAACTGCTACTAGAGACCGACGCACCGGATCAGCCCGACAGCAAACACGTTGGCGAAAGAAATGAACCCGCCTATCTAAAAAACACGCTTGACGTTATTGCAACACTAAGAAATGAAATGTCGGAAAAAATAGCACAGCAAACCACGATTAATGCAAAGGCTCTATTCAGGATATAACTGGGACTATGCCACATTGAGTGGACAAGATAATAAACACAGGGGTCACAGAGTGTGTTTAAAGTTAACACGACGACACATGGTTATTGATAAACCTCAATGTTAAAGCTTGGTAATTCTATTAAACCTTATAAACGATAACTCTGTGACCTCTGTGGTCTCTGTGTCTATAAAAAATAACTGTATAGCCACTCGGTATGGCATAGACCCATATGATTTCGTTAGCGATTCCATCGCGAAGGGTCGCTGATTTCTTTCATGGTGCCTTCAATCCAGTCAAAAACCTCCGTGTTAATTTCATCGGCTTTGCGCCCTTGCACTTCAATAGCCGGGCCGATAACCACGGTGATGCAGCCCGGCCATTTAATAAAGCTGTGTTTCGGCCAAAACTCACCGGCATTATGCGCTATCGGAATAATGGGATAACCGCTTTTTTCTGCCAACAGAGCACCACCAATTTTATATTTTTTAGTTTTTCCTGGTTGGGTGCGAGTGCCTTCGGGAAACAACACCATCCACTTACCTGCTTTTAATTTCTTTTTGCCTTCTTTGAGTAGCTGCTTCATCGCTGCCCTGCCAGCGCTACGGTTAATCGCAATGGGGTCGGTTAATGCCAGCGCCCAGCCAAACACAGGAATCATCATTAATTCGCGTTTAAACACCCAGTGCACATCGGGGGTAAAAGAATGCAGCGCCAATGTTTCCCAGGTCGATTGATGCTTGCACAATATTATAGCGGTTTCTACCTGTGCTAAATTTTCTACACCGGTGACTTTAAATGAAATACCGCAGAATATTTTTAACAAAAAATTATTTGTAGAGGACCACAAACGGGCGATTTTCAGGCGAAACGACACCGGCGTGAAAAAGAAAAGCACAATCAGCAAACCAAAAATGACCACGTTGAAAATAAAAGCCAGCCAGAATATCAATGAGCGTAAAAATAAAACGGGTTTTGTCGCCATATCTGCTTACTGTAAAATAGCGGTTACTGCAGCCGCCAAATCATCGAACACTGGAACCGATGACGAATCTTTGCAGTCACTCAATAATATTTTTTCTGCTTTAACACCTTTCCCCGTACGGACCAGCATGGCTCTAGCGCCAGCATTGCTTGCTGCTTTTATATCCGAGATACTGTCACCTATAAAAACCACGTCTTTTAAAGGGACGTTAAAACGCTGACCGATGTCCAATAACATGCCGGGCTTAGGCTTACGGCAATCACAAGCATCATCCGGCGCATGTGGGCAATAGAAAATCGCATCAATTTTGCCGCCAACTTTGGTCAGCATTTCATCCATTTTTTTATGCATGGCAGACAAGGTTTCAATATTAAAATAACCTCTCGCCAACCCTGACTGGTTTGACGCAACCACCACGGTATAACCGCCGTGGTTAAGGCGCGCGATGGCTTCCAGGCTGCCGGTAATCGGCAACCACTCTTCTGCACTTTTAATATAAGCATCAGAATCGTGGTTGATAACACCATCGCGGTCGAGCACGATTAACTTCATGACTTACGCTGTGCTTTGCGATTTGGTGACTGCTGAGTGGGTTGATGCAGGCGCGACAAATCAGCTGCTCGCAGAAATAATTGGTTCATGGTATTTAACAAGGCAATACGATTATTCTTAATGGCTTCGTCATCCACCATCACCATCACCGAATCAAAAAACGCATCCACCGGATCACGCAAGGATGATAACTCACTCAAGGCCGCTTCATAGTCACCGGCATCAAACAATGGCTCCACTTTTTGGCTGAGGGCAGACAGCGTTTGGTACAGATTTTTCTCGGCAACTTCAGACAATAAACTTTCATCAACTGATAGGTCGCTTGCCAACTTAGATTTTTTAAGGATGTTGCCGACTCGTTTGTTAGCTGCCGCCAGACTCTCGGCTTCGCTGAGTTCTCGAAAAGCAGACACCGCTTTAATGCGTTTATCAAAATCCAGTGGTCGCGATGGTGACAGCGCCGAAACCGCATCAAACACATCCGCGCTCACACCACGATCAAGATAATAGGCACGCAGGCGCTCAATAATATAATCAAAAACCTCGGCTTCAACTTTCGTGGCATCGATCTTACTCTGCAAAAGTTCGGCCGATTTTTTTATCAACTGTTTGAGATCAAGATCCAACTGACGCTCAATAATGGTACGTAATACTCCCAGCGAAGCACGGCGCAAGGCGTAGGGGTCTTTTTCGCCCGTTGGTTTCTCGCCAATGGCAAAAATACCGACCAGTGTATCCAGCTTGTCGCTGATGGAGAGTATCTGTCCCGTGGCACTGCTGGCGGTATCATCACTGGCTCCACGGGGTTGGTATTGTTCGTCGAGTGCCTCGGCAACTTCCGCCGCTTCGCCCGCCTGCTGTGCATATCGCTTGCCCATGACGCCTTGCAATGAGGCAAATTCACCCACCATGTCGGTCATTAGATCGCATTTGCTCAGTAAGGCTGCGCGTTTTACATAGTCCAGATTCGCATTTAATTGCTCGGCGATATCAGCCGCCAGTTTTGAAACACGCGCTGTTTTCTCTGCCAGAGTACCCAGCTTCACCTGAAACACCACATTTTCCAGAGCACGATTAAAATCTTCTAGAGGCTGCTTCTGATCTTGCTCCCAGAAAAATTTTGCATCTGCCAAACGTGGACGCACCACTCGCTCGTTGCCCTGTTTTACTTTTTCAGGTGACTTGCTGTCGATATTGCTGATGGTCACAAAATAGTTTTTCAGTTTGCCGGCACTGTCTCTTACCGGAAAGTATTTCTGATTATCCTGCATGGTTTTTATCAAAGCTTCATCAGGCACTTGCAGATAAATTTCATCAAACTCACCCATAACCGCTATTGGCCACTCGTTGAGCGCGGTGACTTCATCCAATAAATCGTCATCAATAACCGCTTCTGCGGCTAAGGATTTAACGCTCTCCAACACCTGCTGTTTAATTTTTTGCTTACGCTGCTCAAAATCCGCTATCACAAAACCTTGTGACAACAATACCTGTTGATAATCGGCAGCATTGTTTAGCGAGATTTCGCCCGGCGCATGAAAACGATGGCCAAACGTTTTCGCCGATGATTTCAATCCCAGAACGCTGGCGTCGATAACTTTTTCACCGTACATTAAGACTAACCAGTGTACTGGGCGCACAAATTCAACATCATTATTTCCCCAGCGCATACGTTTGGGAATGGGAAGTTTTGCTAACGATTGATTAATGATGCTCTCAATCAATTCGTCTAACTGCTTGCCTTTTTCAGTGGCTTTGAAGACTAACCAGACACCCTTATCGGTTTCCAATTGCTGCAAGGCATCCACCTCAACGCCACAGGATCTTGCAAAACCGACCACTGCTTTTGTTGGTTTACCATCCGCATCATAAGCGGCTTTTAATGCTGGACCTTTGCGTTCAACATTGCGATCTGGTTGTGCCGCTGCAATATCTTTAAGCAATATCGCCAGTCTTCTTGGTGCGGCAAATGATTGCACTTCATTCACTTCAAAACCGATTTTCTTTAAGCCATTAACCACGCCGCCGGTAAAGGCTTGTGATAATTTTTTTAGTGCTTTTGGTGGCAGTTCCTCGGTGCCCAGCTCGATCAGTAAATCCTGTTTATCGCTCATGCGGCATCTCCCTTAACGATATCGGTAGCCGTACCCGCTTTACCGATAGGAAAACCCAAAGCCTCACGCGACTCGTAATAGGCCTGTGCCACCGCGCGTGAAAGTGCTCGCACTCGTAAGATAAAACGTTGGCGCTCGGTGACGGATATGGCATGACGAGCGTCGAGCAAATTAAAGGCATGCGAGGCTTTCAAGACCATCTCGTAAGCGGGCAGCGGCAACCCCAAAGCAATCAAGCGCTGGCTTTCAGCTTCGTTGTCGTCAAATTGTTTGAACAGCATATCGGTATTGGCATGCTCAAAATTATACGCCGACATTTCAACTTCGTTTTGATGAAACACGTCGCCGTAGGTGACATCACCCTGCGGGCCACGTGTCCAGATCAAATCAAAGATGCTTTCTTTTTCCTGCAAATACATGGCAAGTCGTTCCAGACCGTAGGTGATTTCTCCGGTCACCGGCCGGCATTCAAGCCCGCCCACCTGCTGAAAATAGGTGAACTGAGTCACCTCCATGCCGTTTAGCCACACCTCCCAACCCAAGCCCCAAGCACCCAGCGTAGGTGATTCCCAGTTATCTTCAACAAAACGCACATCATGTTCTAGCAGGTCAAAACCCAGTGCCTGCAATGAGCCAAGATATAATTCCTGAATATTGTCAGGCGAGGGTTTTAGCAGGACTTGAAATTGATAATAATGTTGCAGACGATTAGGGTTTTCACCGTAACGCCCGTCGGTTGGTCGCCGACACGCTTGCACATATGCCGACCGCCAAGGCTCAGGGCCGATGGCGCGTAAAAAGGTTGCCGGGTGGAAAGTGCCAGCACCTACCTCAATATCCAGCGGCTGTAATATCGCACAGCCCTGTTTGTGCCAGTAATCCTGTACCGCGAAAATCAGTCCCTGAAAGGTTGAAACATCGTATGCCATGTAAAGTCTAATATTTTGGTGAACAAAGGCGAAGTATACCCCAAGGAAGTGCTAAATGGCCGAGTGTAGTGGTCATTCCACCAAAAAAGGACTATATATAGAAGGAGAGCAAAGCTTAGGCAGAATTTTTTGCCACTGAAATTTGTCCGCGAAAGGCAAAATACTGAAAACACATACGTTTTACAATGTTCTCGACAAAATGCTCAAAAAATACCGTCTGATGCCGATAAGTAATACAGGAGGGTGAGTATATGAACAAACAACTTATTCTGGATGCCTCAGAACTATCGCAATGGCACACGCTGGTGTCTGAAGCCGAACAAGATTATGGCTGTCAACTTGACGAAGCCATGCAGAGCTATTTGGTGTTTACACTTATGCGCTTTGCCAAAAATCCGCAGCTAAATGCACATGCACTGGCAACTGATTATTTAAATCTACACCACCTGCCACACAGTTTGCGCAGTGAACAACTGCGTAATATCGGAGACCAGTGTCTGCTAGTCTCCGGCTTGTTCCCGCAATCCGCAGAAAAACGCCAAGTTAGCGTGAGTTATTATGTTGATCTAGGCCGCTCCGCCTACCAACACATTGGCGACGTTACGCAGCGCGGCATTGCTGAACTGTATCAGCAACTGGCAGAAAGTTTTGTGCTGCTAATGGATTTGCTGCAAACCATTCGCCAATACAGTGCACCGGCATTACAACCATTAGCCGCCATGGACTTGTGGCAAAAAACCGGCAGTCTTGCCGCCTACCGGCAGATTTCAGAAAACGGTTGCCCGATTCGTAACGAACTCGCACACCCGCTTAAAAAACACTAGGCGACCGAACAGCTTAGCCGGACTGGGGTGGCTTCATTTGGCATGGAGGCACGCTTAAAAACAAAAATTTTCGTCCGCGAAACACGCAAAATACGCGAAAAAACCAAAAACAAGATCTTATTTCTTTTGCTTTTTTCGCGTATTTTGCGTGTTTCGCGGACAATTCTTTATCTTTTAACAGTCCATTCCTGTCTAAACTCAGGCACTCTAATAGGGCGAAAATCCAGAACCAATGCCCTACAAACGTTCCAGCTCAACCATCTCCTGCTTGATATCCAACTGCGACAATACATTGTACAACGCTGCCTGCAACGCTTCTTCGATTACCGGATGATAAAACGGCATTTTCAGCATATCAAATACCGTCATACCATTTTGAATCGACCATGCAATCAAGTGCGCCAGATTTTCTGCTTTGACACAACACATCGCAGCACCCAGCAATAAACCATCGGACTTTTGCACATAAAGTTTAAGCAGACCGCGGTTTTTACCAATAATTAAGGCACGCCCTACTGGTGCAAACTGAATTTCCCCAATGGCTATTTCTGACTCGTTTAGTTCCGGCAACTGTGCGCCGACGGTGGCAATATTCGGGTCACAAAAGGTAATGCCCAGCGCTACTTTTCGCTTGAATTTTTCAACCGTATTACCGGCTACATGCTGCATTGCGTTATAACCTGCTACTCGGCCTTCATGACCGGCTTCATGCAATATCGGCCGATCTGCATTAACGTCGCCAGCAATAAATATTGGCAAGCCGTCAAGCTGCATGGTTAATGGGTCAAACTGTGGCACGCCGTTACTATCGAGTTTTATATCCGTTGCTTCAAGATTAAGACTACCAAGATTAGGCTTACGACCGAGGCTGGCAAATACTTTTTTAACCACCATCTGATTATCACCTGCTGTGATTTGTATGCCCGCGTCCACTTTTTGCAGGCTGGCGGCCTGCCCCAACCATAATGGAAATTCCCTGCCAATGGTGGCGATTGCCAGTTCATTAATTTGTTCGTCTTCCAGCTTGGCAATACTGCTTAGTTGATCGACCGCTGCCACCTTTACCCCTAAACGATGCAAAGACTGGCCAATCTCCAGACCGATAGAACCCAAACCTATTACCGCCATCGATTCAGGCAAGTCTTCCAGCTCAAAAAATTCGTCGGTGGTGATGATGTCGTCGGCAAATTCTTGCCAAGCGGCGGGTACCACAGGTGTTGAACCGGTGGCGATAATAATGCTCTTTGCGGTTATCTGCTCGCCATTGACTTCCACCGTGTCATTGCTGATGAATTTTGCATAGCCGTCAATTAAATGCGCCGCATCCATATCGTCGGTCACACCCAAGGTTCTATCCACAAACACATCACGCAGGTCTTGCACATGCTCCATACTAGCGGCAAGGTCTACTGATATTGTCTCTGCACCTTCGATGCCTTCACGCTCAAAAATGCTTTTACGATGAAAATCTTCCGCCACTTGAATCAACACTTTAGAGGGCATGCAACCAACGCGCGCACAGGTAGTGCCTAATTCACCGCCATTGATTAGCACGTAACTATCCGTTTTGTTTTTTACCTGTGACATGGCAAACAGGCCGGCACTGCCGGCACCTAAAATAACAACATCCACTTCACGTTTCATAGCTCAACCTCAATAAACGACTTACCAAACCCGCATGATAAGTTATTGTCGATAGCAATACACCCTAAAAAGGCTTAACCGCTACGCAAACCATAAAATAAGCCGGTAAATTGCCTTTGGCTAGCAACTTCTCGCTTGACATGACAGTCCTATAAATTTAGAATTAGTCTAACAATAAAGTAGTGTAGACTTGTACCGCTTTTTATACTAACCCCAAATTTGGAGAGATGAGATGGGCTTAAAAGATAGTAAAACAGAACAAAATCTAAAAGATGCCTTTTCGGGTGAATCTCAGGCTAACCGCCGCTACCTTTACTTTGCAGCTAAAGCTGACGTAGAGGGCTACAATGATATTTCTGCCGTTTTCCGCTCAACGGCTGAAGGCGAAACGGGTCATGCACATGGCCATCTGGAATACCTTGAAGAAACGGGCGACCCAGCTACAGGTTTACCAATCGGCAGCACTAATGACAATCTGAAAGCGTCTATTGCCGGCGAAACCCACGAGTACACTGATATGTACCCAGGCATGGCGAAAACAGCTCGCGACGAAGCGTTTGACGAGATTGCTGACTGGTTTGAAACCCTTGCCAAAGCAGAGCGTTCACACGCAAATCGTTTCCAAAAAGCATTAGACAATATGGACTAATGACGGTCGCCAGTAATGGCTAAACCATCAGGAAACAAGGCCGGCCAGGCTTGAATCAGGTCGGCCTTTTTATTATGTAACGCGGATTAACACACCAGTACTGAACGAGATAATCATGCCAAGAGAAGGAAGTTTAGAAGCCCCTACCCGACACCCACTGGGTCAGGACACTGCCGAATTCTGGGACGAAAACAGTTTGTTTTCCGAGCTTGAGAGGGTTTTCGATATATGCCACGGATGCCGCCGCTGCGTCAGCTTATGCGGCTCATTCCCCACGCTGTTTGATCTGGTCGATGAATCGGAAACTCTGGAAGTTGATGGTGTTGCCAAAGAAGATTACTGGAAAGTTATCGACCACTGCTTTATGTGTGACCTGTGTTATCTCGTCAAATGCCCTTATGTACCACCACACGAATGGAATGTAGATTTCCCACATTTAATGCTGCGCGCCAAAGCCATTAAATTCAAAAAAGGCGATGTCAAAGTACGTGACCGGCTGATGACGTCTACAGACACACTCGGCAAGCTCGCCTCTATTCCGGTGATTACGCAAACCGTTAATGCGGTCAACAGCAATAAACTGAGCCGAAAATTGCTCGACAAAACACTGGGCATTCATGCCGACTCTCTGCTGCCAAAATACCACTCGAATACCTTGCTCAAACGTGACAAGCAGCGCAATGCCGCTGTCGTTAGCGTTGAAGCCACTGAAACCACCAGCGGTAAAATAGCGCTGTTTAGCACCTGTTATGGCAACTATAACGAACCACAAATCGGCGAGGATCTGATTAAGGTTTTTGAGCACAATAACATCCAGGTTCAATTAGTGCAGGACACACAGTGCTGCGGTATGCCGAAACTGGAACTTGGCGACCTTGACGCCGTGACCCGGGCAAAAGATGCCAACATAAAAATTCTTGCACAGTTGGTGGATGAAGGCTGGGACATTGTGACCCCCGTTCCCTCCTGCACGTTAATGTTCAAACAGGAACTGCCATTAATGTTCCCCAATGAAGCCGATGTTATCAAAGTGCAAAAAGCGATGTTTGACCCCTTTGAATATTTGATGCTGCGTAACAAGGCGGGTAAGCTGAACACCGATTTCAAACAACCGCTGGGTAAAATTTCATATCACGTTGCCTGTCACCAGCGAGTGCAACGCATCGGCATGAAAACCCGCGACGTGCTGCAGCTAATCCCAGAAACCGAAGTACTGCCAATCGAACGCTGCTCGGGTCACGACGGCACTTATACCTTCAAAAGTGAGTTTCACGACACCGCGATGAAAATCTGTAAACCTGTTGTGAACAAAGTAAAACAGCAACAGGCTGACGTCTACACTAGTGACTGCGCCATGGCTGGGCACCATATTGAAGCCGGCTTATCCGATGGCTCAAAACCAATACACCCTATCTCATTGATGCGAAAAGCTTACGACATTTAACCCAACATTGAAAAATTCCCTATGCAAAAACTAACACGAGAAGACCTGTACAGCCTTGAAGAATATTCCGCCATGCGCGGCGAATATCGCAAGAAAATAATTGCGCATAAAGAAAATCGCCGACTGGAACTGGGCGAAAACGTTATGCTGTCATTTGAAGACAGGCTAATCATGCAGTACCAAGTACAGGAAATGCTGAAAGCCGAAAAAGTATTTGAAGCCGCTGGCATCGAGGAAGAACTCGCCGCCTACAACCCACTGATTCCCGATGGCACAAACTGGAAAGCCACTATGCTAATTCAGTACCCTGATGTTGAAGAACGCCAACTTCAACTGACTCGTCTTATCGGTATTGAAGACAAAGCGTGGATGCAGGTAGCCGGTTTCGATAAAATTTTTGCTATCGCCGATGAAGACCTAGAGCGCAGTACTGAAGTCAAAACCTCAGCGGTACACTTTATGCGGTATGAACTTGATGACCAAATGGTTAAGGCTGTAAAAGATGGCGCTGCCATTTCCGCTGGCGTAGACCACGAAAACTACCAAGCCGTCGTCAACCCGATTGCTGACAATATTCGCCAGTCATTGGCCAGTGACCTGAGCTGAGTAACCGTTACACATTACAGCGACAAAAATACATACCCGAAAAAAAGCCGACACATACAAAGTATATGCCGGCTTTTTTATGTAGAAGACCCGCTAAAACTCAACGACTATGCACTGAAAGTACATAGGTTGGATTAATAGCGACTGAAAGTCGCTGTGGATTGTGTCTTTAAAGCTAACATTATCCTGTATTTTAGTCACCAGAACATGCCCTACAATTTTTTTCGACACAGAGAACACTGAGGTCACAGAGTTTTATTCAAATCTGTTTGCTTTTCTCTGTGACCTCTGTGGTCTCTGTGTCTAATTTTAATTGTGTAGCAGCTAAGCCTTGCACTGAAAGTGCATAGTTTTGCCTACATGGACGTAGGTAAGGGGCGAGAGCAGGATGCGGTAGCTTTTACTAGCGTACTGGAACAATAAAGCAATCGCTTTATTTCAGTTATTAGCTCGATGCCACCCGATACACTATATCCGTATCGATTATTTTTAAACCTTCAGGAAGTTCTGGGTCGGACACCAGGTCAATCTCAGCATCATAAACATCGGTTAACTCACCGGTTTCCACATTGTACAAATGCTGATGCGCCTCCGGGTTGGAATCGTAAAAAACACGCTCTCTATCAATCAGCACTTCACGCACAACGCCTTTGCGGGAAAACAAACCCATGGTGTTGTACACCGTCGCGCGTGAAACACGTTTGCCCTCGCACGTCACACCTTCAAGAATTTTTTCTGCTGACAGGTGCTGAGGTCGCTGAAATAAAAACTCCGCAATCTCTACACGCTGGCGGGTAGGTGAAATTTTAAATTGCTGTAGCAGAGAAACAACACCGCTACGCTCGAGTGGAAAATTAATGCTTAATCTATTCATGCGTAGATTATAACCATTTTTACTAAAAAAGAAAGGGCGAACCTGTAAATATGTCATGTTGCTTTCAAGGCCAATTTAACCCGGTTAAAAACAGCCGACCCCCTATACCGAAAGGCTTACAAAGGGAGAGGTGCAAGGGGAGTCGCATCTTATTATTCGATACAGTCTCAAAAATAAGGCTTTTAGTATAGGAATTCTTTACACTTGCTGTCGGAATTCTTTCCATCCATCCCGTTTTAATCAAAGGCAGGAATTCTTCATCTCCATCAAATACTTCGTCAAATTGATCGGCACTTAACCACCAGCTTCGCAAATGTTGACGCGCACATTGTGTTGGCGACACCATCTCAGGGGTTTCCTGCCAGCCAGTATTCGCCGGCCACGGATAATATAAGCGCCCCTTCAGAATAACAGCGCAGCCATCAATCAGGATGCCGCGCTGCTGCAACCATTGCTGTACTCTCGGCGTTTGACTGAATACACTTTGACGCGCCAGCAGGTGTTCAACTTTAATGTCCAAACGGTCACGCAAAGCAGGGCCATGCCAGTGGTTCATTTCAGCCGTATCGCCGGTACCCAGATAAAATTTTACCGCAACTTCCCAATGCAAGGTCTTGCCAGTCTGTTTATCCAACACGATAAAGTCCATTTCACCCAAGGTCTGACCATCAATAATCACCTGCAAGTTATGCTCGATAATGTCGTAACGCGAATGCTGGCTCAGCCAAAAATACCACAATGTCTCAAAATACTTGCCCAGCCGCCGGTCTTTTTGGGAAAACAGCAAGGCTTCAAGCTCTGCCGGATTATCATCTACGCTACACAACCACGGTAAAGACTCACTATATACTTGCTCAAACCATTCGCTTTTTGGCCAGACACAGGGCGTCGATAAATGTGAGATAAGCGGCGGGCTTGAAATTGCCCACGCTAAATCGCGCACTGACTGGTGTTTGAAATCGCCGGATGTTTTATACATAATCTTGATTATATTAATAGAGCTGCTTTAGGGCACCTCTTGTATCTCTCAAACATGGTAATTTAGTTAGCTGACACTGACGGTCAGATACCACCTGTTGTCTCGCGTCGAAGCGATGGTCTGCTAGAGCTTAATGAAATTTGTCGTTTAAACTTGATTGAGTTACAGAAAGGGATTACCCAATACTTGTAGGCTTTTCACAGGTGTTGCCCTTTCTTGGATTAATAAACCTGGTCGTGGTTACCCACATTGATGAGCGTAATTTCTTTGCCTTTGATTTTAAACTCCAGCACGATGCGATAGCTCATGTTGATGGATACCGATGACATGCCTTTTAGCCGACCTTCCAGGTCGTGCAGACGTAAGGACGAATGCTTCGGATTAAGCTCCAGCAGTTCAAGGGTCTTACGGTACTGTCCTTGTATCTCTGGGTGTATGCGTAAAAACTTTCTTGCTCGTTTAATATAACTCTCTGGATACAGGAGCGTATAGGCCATTACTTTGTGATTCGCTTCATGTGCGCGGTAACGCTCTCACGTTTAACCCGCCCCGCTTTGACATCCGCTTTGGCTTCTAGCAAAGCGATTTCCAGTTCATACTCTCGCAGTTTGCTATATTTGTTCATATCGATCACCACATACTTATCCTTACCGCGTACGGTGATGATCGCTTCTTCGCCACCTTGCAGTGCAGTCTCTACCACGGAGACACCTTTTGTTTTTAATTCGTTTGCTGTAATGCTTATCATGATCACACCTTTTAAAGTACTTTATAGCGTGTTGTTAATAATACGCTATAAAGTGCGGCATTAATAGGGGGCTTTATTTTTTCAATCGCGCTGCCGGATGGGTCGTATTGTAGATTTCTTTCAGCTTAGCGATCGATCGAGTCTGGCGAATATCGAATCTGGGGTCGCACCTACCCAACCTTTTGAATAACAAAACAATATCTGTTTAAAACAAACCAATTAACACCTTAAAATCATTATTTCATGGCTAAAAACACGCTTTTAAGAAAAAGACGTGACACAAAACGCCACGGGTAGAAAGAAGAAAGGAAGCCAGCACCATGCCAACGGCACACATCGGTAATATCATCAAAGGACTGGTGTTTGAAACTGCCGGATTTTTTATACATATT
>CAZYYW010000060.1:0-14311 GCA_964651445.1 uncultured Thiotrichaceae bacterium | reverse complement strand
AACAATGCAACATTATTGACGATGGATAAAAAGCTGATTGCAGCGGCAGAGAAGGCTGGAGTGAATGTCGTAAGTGTTACCTGAATCCGTATCTTTATGGCGGAAACAGATTAAAGTTACTTAACCACTATAGATTTTCGGCTCATAGTGGTTGAGTTGTTTTTTTATTGATTTGCCCCCTTTGCTTTTTGCTTTAGTGTTTTTTTAGGGTATAGAAGTTAGCTGATTTAAGCTGTTAACTAAATAAAAACTTGATGGAAACGGCAGAAACTATAGCAAAAGTGGCAAAGCCAACCCATTTAACCACGGCTAACTGAATAGCTAGTTGATGAGTATCGGCTTTTAACTCTTCTTTTACAGCGAGTAAATCCGCCTTGGTTGCAAGTTGTGTTTCTGCAAATTCATTAAATACACGCTTGTTTTCAATGGCCAAGGCTTCTGCTTGTTCGGTGGTAAAGCCTTTAGCTTCCAGGTTTTTAGAATATTCCAGCGTATCAAAAGCGATTACAGGCATATCGTGCGTCCAATAAAGAAAAAAATAAAATTATTAGCAACATACTATCACGAAATAACAATAGAAAAAGTCAGAAAGGGCAAGCCGATTTTACAATGTCATAGATTTATGTGCTAAAAGTGAATGGTCGGGAAGAAGTTAGATCTTATAAAATCGGCTTGACCTCTATGACCTTTTCTTAGAACGTGAATTCAAGTTATGGTTGAATTTCAATCGAGTCTGACCCCATTGATTATGACCCCATTGATTTCAGTCTGCAAAAACACTGTTTTTGTAAAGGCTGGCGCAAAAAAAGCCGGCATCGAATGATGCCGGCTGATTGTATTATCAAAACAGTTTAGAGACTGTTTCTTGAGCTTTGAGGTTACTGTTATGGCGCAATAGGCTCCAGCTTTGCTTTTAGCCCGTAGAACGCATCCAGTTTCGTCTGTACAGCCGTCAAGTCGATTTTGTATTGTACCAGTGTTGAATTATTCACAGTTAAGACATAGTCGCCGCTGCTAATTCCAGTAACCTGAGAGCCATCATCCAGAACCGGGCCATAACCAATCAGATTGTCGATGTCTTCAAAATTGGTCAGGTCAATTTTGGAACTCGTACCACCGTATTGTAACGCCAGCATAAAGCCTTTCATTTCGCTCCACATTTTGTAGTAGTCCTTTCGCATAGCATCATCAATTGGACTAGCTTGTTGAATGGTTACTATTTTCTGATAAGACAGGCCTGCATAGCGGTAAACCGCTTCGGCGAATACCATCTCCCAGTTGCTTTGTATGATTTCGGCAAATGCGGCTAGATCTGTGATTTCGGTAGCGTTTAACACACGTGCGTCACCATTTGCATCAACGGCATTGGCAATAAGCGTACGACCGGCAAGCCAGGCATTCATCATGTCTTTACCGTAAGTGCTGTTGCCGCCTTTATCAAAAAGGGCAGCGTAATAGGCGGGGCCGGAATTGTATTCGGTGTACATAGATACTTTGCCGTCACCGTCTTTGTCAGCCTGTGCAAAAACAGTTTCATCTTTCTTTTTAATTTTGAAGTTTACTTCAGCGGTCAATTCACCATAATGTGCTGCAGCGCCCCAGTAACCAAAACCTTCGTCCCAAGAATGCTCTTTACCGGTGTAATGCTTGCCTGTACCGTAGGGTTCATCATTAGGTTTTTCGGCTGAGGTAATGTACTCGTCCAGGTATTTATCAACCGCCTGGTTGTAAAACAGAGCACCCATTAAGTATTTAGGAAACAGTTGATTGTAATCATAGCCATGAACCATGTCGTGGTGAATGGCAGGGTTGCCAACATTACCAGCATTTAATGCTTCGAATTTTGTTGTCCAGAGGTCGATTACCTCACGCGCAGTCATTGCACCTGGCATACCCAAGGTAACGTTTTCGTTGGTTGGAATAAGAACACCGGGTATTGGGTTGCCTTTTTGATCGGCAGGGCTGTAAAGGCTGTCGTAGAGAACCTTAGCCGAGCCTAGATCATTGTAACGTTCCTCCTTGAAGACAAATGTACCTTTGTTGGAAGGTGCCAATATGTTTTCGTCATGAAAAGAGTTAGTTTGATTATTTTTTATGTACTTTTCAACCAGATCAGCCTCGTATACGCCTTTGGTGGCAGCTTTAGCAGATTCACGTAATACATGGCGTGCCATTTGACCTTTATAGGAAACTGAATGACCGCTGTCATGCGTGGCATCTTTTAAGGTAATGGGAAAACCGGCATAAGTGCTTGGTTGGCTAAAGCTGGTAGAGGCTGGGTTATCGCTACTGCTACAGCCTGTGACGGCTAGTGCCATGGAAATAGCGCCCAGCAAGGCAACGTTTGTTCTATAAGATTTCATTTTTTTACCTGTAATTAAAGTTTTTACTGCTATTGCGTTGGCTGGCGTGTGGCTGGCTTACGTCGTTATGCGCTAATATAAACACAAACGATTCTTGTTTGCAACAGTGTTCTTGCTTGCAATAGTATTTTATGGTAGATTGTGTCGCTGGTTTTGTTGAGCGTTATCCATTGGTATTGGTTCACCTTCTAGTAGTTGTGTAAAGGTTGCACGACTAAGGCTAAGCTTACTTGTGCAGAGTTTGATGTGCGTGTTTGTAGCTTGTAACAAACTTGTTGACTGCCAACTAGAAAAGGCAAGCAGAAAACCATCTAAATTTGTTTTATTAAGTGAAGCAATACTAATTATTAATGAGGAACACCATGCAGCTCTATCCGGTTTTGAATAAACAACATCCACTAAAGCAAGCAAGTAAGGCACTGGCAAGTAAAGCATTGGTGGTAGTGTTGCCACTTTTTGTTCTCGCCTCCTGCGGCGGTGGTGGCGACAGCACAGGCGGAGGTGGCGCAACCTTCAAGGAATTTAGCCAGAGCAGTACACAAATCGCCAATGTTGCCAGTATTATGAATGATGGTTATGCACAACTGAATACCAGCGTTGCCGCATTAAATGCCAGTGTTATTGATTATTGCGCTGATGCCGCCAGTATTGCTGATGCTGCTAAACGCACAGCGGCACAAGATGCCTTTAAAGTCGCTATGAATGATGTACAACACTCGTTATTGCATGGCGTAGGTATTTTTGCTTTTGGCCCTGCTGCACATCAGGAAAGAGGCATGGAGGTGTTGTACTCCTGGCCAACAATTAATAACTGTGAGATTGATAGAAATCTTGCACAGAATAAAACTGCACTGAACTTAGCACTCAATCAGAAAGGTGTGGACGCGCTTGAATATTTATTGTTTGTCGAGGAGGACGCAGGGCATAGTTGCCCAATGGGTGCGACGCCTGTAACAGACCTTGCTACGTTTAAGGCTTTGCCACCTGCTGATCAGCAGGCATTGCGTTGTGCCTACATGCTACCAGTTGCAGCTGATGCTGTTGTCACAGCGCAAAGGCTGGCTGATGACTGGAATCCTGCCATCGGTAATTATGTCGAAACCATGACATCTAATCCTAATATCCAGAGCACAATGAACGACATTACCGATGTGATGTACTACCTCAGAGAAGATTTCAGAGAGTTCAAACTGGATTCGCCGCTGGGTGGGGGCCTGACAAACACCAAGCCAGTGAGTTGTGACTTGGGTACTCTTTGCCCACAAGATGTTGAATCCCCCACCGCGTTAGTTTCCAAAGAAAATTTACGTGCCAATATATTGTCTTTTCAGCAGCTTTATTGGGGCGGTAGCGACAGAACAGCCGTTGGTTTTGACGACTGGTTAAGCGAAGTGCAGGGTGATAGCGTTTTGGCAGGCAGAATGGATGTGGAAATACAGGCCATACTGACAGCGCTGGATGCAATCGACGGTACTTGGTTTGATGCTATTAACAATGATAATAACGATGCCAATGCCGTATTAGACGCAGTTGACGTTGTTAGTGATAGTTTGCGTTTTGATATGTTACCTGCGTTGGCGTTGTCTGTGCCTACCGCCAAAGCATCCGATACAGATTAGTCAAAGCATACGCTACAACAACAAACATTCAGGAAAAAACAGATGAGTTCGTTACTATCAAGGCGGTCATTTCTGGCGGGTGTGGCAACATTACCCTGGTTGCCGTCCTCACTTACTGCCACAGTGTCAGCACTATCGCCTGCCTCGTCGTCAGCGCCATCGCATAGGACGATTTTTGTTAATGGCCATCTTGATGCGGCGGGTAAACATTATATCAGTGGTTTCGATGCCAATGGTGGTGAAAGATTCCGCCTGCCGATACCCGATGAGGCGCATGGTTTCGCGGTCGATCCGATTGCGCCTAATCGTATTGTTTCAGCACCTTCGGTGAACGGAACACACGCTGTGGTGATGGATGCGATAACCGGCAAGCAACTGGCAGTGGTTAAAAGTCGTCCCGGCAGGCATTATCTAGGTCATGCAAGTTATAGCCCTGACGGGCGTTTTCTGTTTACCAGCGAGAACATTATCAACACCGCCGAGGGCGTGATCACCGTACGTGATGGTCGCGATTTCAGTTTTATACGGGAATTATCTGCATATGGCATAGGGCCGCATGACATGCGTATGTTGCCAGATGGTAAAACCTTGGTTATAGCCAGTGGTGGCATACGCACTCATCCTGATAGTGGCAGGCTTGAGTTGAACCTGAAGACGCTGAAAACAGCGTTGCTGTTTATCGACACCGATACCGGTGAATTGCTGATGCGCCGTGAAACGCCGACGCATCAGCTCTCGATCAGACATATTGATGTCGGTGCTGAGGGTGAAGTGCTGGTTGCTTGTCAGTATAAGGGAAGACGACATATGCCGAAGTTAGTAGGTGTACAACGCGGTGACAGCGAAATTGAAATGCTTGATATTGACGATAATGCGCTTTTTACTTTACGCAATTACACTGCCAGTGCCTGCATCGCGCCCGGTGGTATCGGTGCAGTCACTTGTCCGCGAGGTAATCGATTGTCGCTGTGGGATTTGCGTAACAAACAACTGCTGAAAACCATTGAAATAAAAGACGTTGGTGGTGTTGCTGTTTCAGCCGATGGCAACAGCTTTATCGTTAGCGCCAATGTCGGTGAACTTTATCAGGTCGATATTAAAACGCTGCAAGCAAAGCCGCTGGGTGCTGTCTGGAAAAATGCACAATGGACGAACCATATGTTGCGAACGGTTGCTTAATTTTTTTGTTTACTACTATCAACTTTAGCGTTATTTAACCTTATATAATATGAAAAAACGGCTGTATATGCCTGTTTTATTTTAATTACGTCGAAAATATTTATGAAAAATACAACCCTTAAATCACAGAAGAAAATACTTATTAGCGCTGTATTGTTAAGCTTTGTTAGCGCGCCACTTTTGTCTCAGGAAAACATTTCTAAGGACGATGCCGCTTTGCTTAAAGCGAAAGAAGATAAGGTTCATCTGGAAGCAGTCACCATCACCGGTGATGCGGAGGCGCGAATACGTGCTACTGGTTCGGTGCATAAGATTGGTAAGGAAACACTTGAACAGTGGCATTACAGTGATGTACATCGCATTCTTGAAGATGTGCCCGGCGTTTATGTGCGCGATGAAGATGGTTACGGTTTACGACCGAATATCGGTATACGCGGTGCTAGTTCTGAGCGCAGCAAAAAAGTGGCGTTAATGGAAGACGGTATATTGTTTGCGCCCGCACCTTACTCTGCACCAGCGGCTTATTATTTCCCGATGATGGCACGGATGCAGGGGGTCGAAGTCTCCAAAGGTCCGTCCGCCATTAAATATGGCCCTAACACAGTGGGCGGCGCAATCAATTTTATTAGCCGTGAAATACCTGCTGGCGGAGAAAATAATGGTGCGCTGGAAGCCTCTGCCGGTAGTTTCGGGCTGCGAAATTTGCATGGTTTTTATGGTGATAGCAAAGAGCAGTTTGGCTGGATGTTAGAAGGTGTACATGGGCAGGCCGAGGGTTTTAAGGAGCTTGATGGCGGTGGCGAAACAGGTTTCGATAAAAATGATGTGTTGCTAAAGCTACGATTTAACAGTGATGTTAGCGCCGATGTTTATCACCAGTTTGATGTGAAGATGGGGTATTCAGATGAAATTTCTAATGAAACCTACATGGGGCTAACCGATGACGATTTTGCTGCCAATGCGGTGCGCCGTTATTCTTCAACAGCGCTTGATCTGATGGAATGGGATCACCAGCAGGTATCGCTGAACCATTTTTATGACCCGGGTAGTGACTTTGTTATTAATACTTCTCTATATCAACGTAATTTTCATCGGGTTTGGGACAAGATAAACAGTTTTAGTGGAAATGCGCCAAGTTTAAATGAGATCCTTATTAATCCTGATACTTCACGTAACAGTGTTTATTACAACGTTCTGTCTGGCCAGGCAGATTCAGCGTCATTAAATGAAACCATAAGACTACTTGCTGCCGACCGAACTTATGTTAGCCGCGGTCTACAAAGTCAGATTGAATGGCAGCCGACCTTTGCCGGTATTGACCACTTGTTTACCATAGGTTTGCGTTACCATGAAGATGAAGTAGAGCGAAATCACACGCAGCGCGGCTTTTTAATGCGTTCTGGGCAACTGATTAGTGACGGTGGTGCAAAAGTTTTAACCCTGCAAAATCAAGCCGATGCGCAAGCAATATCCATCCATATTCAAGATGAAGTGACACTGGGCGATTTAACCATTAAAGGGGGTTTTCGCAATGAATTTATTCAGACAAGTTTCACCAACTTACTGACGAATACCACGGTCTCGCGGGAGGATAATGTTTTTATTCCTGGTGTTGGCTTAAACTATAAGGCGTCAGAACATGTACGCTTGCTCGGCGGTGTGCATAAAGGTTTTGTGCCAGCACAGCCTGGTAGTGGTGTTGATGTATTACCGGAAGAAAGTGTCAATTACGAACTGGGAATGCGATATAACAGTGCTGCATTAAGCGCGGAAGTGATAGGTTTTTTCAGTGACTACAGCAATTTATCTGGATTATGCACCTTATCATCTGGCTGTGCTGCCAGTGATATTGACGTCGGTTTTAACGCCGGTGAAGTGGATATCTGGGGAGTGGAGTCTGAAATTGCAAAAACCTTTGTTGGTTTTGCAGGCAAAGTAAAGTTCCCAGTACGTTTGGTTTATACCTACACTGACAGTGAATTCAAAAACACATTTACTTCACCTGACCCTACTCTAAAAGATGTTAGTGCGGGTGACCAACTACCGTATGTCCCGGAGCATCAGGTAACCCTTAAAGCCGCCGTTGATACTAATCGCTGGCGCGTTGCACTGGCGTATAAATATGTTGCTGCAATGCGGGTGGTCGCGGGTAGCGGTGAACCGGATAAAATAGATCGCACCGATGCGCAGAATGTCGTTGATTTCAGTGCTAATTATCAACTCAGCCGCAACGGCCAGGTATTTTTTACCATTGATAATCTGCTGGATGACGTTGTCATTGTCGCCCGTAAACCTTTTGGCGCAAGATCAGGAAAACCACGTAGCTTCTTACTTGGCTATAAACAGGAATTTTAGTGGTTTACTTATTGCCGCTCGATTGCCGCTTGTTTAATAAGGGCTAGCCACGGCTTAGCCCTCTGTTTGAAACGGCTGCTATTGGGTCGCACAACCACTCCTGTCTAACCGTATAAACAAAGCCTGCGAAGTGTAAGTATCTAGTTTTTCGCAGTCACAGTAGGTGCAATACCCTAATGCACTGATATTTGTTATAATTCTCGTTCTCATCCTGTCTTTTATTATCACCGACTTTAGCGCTGTTTTATGAAACGAACTTATTTGTTGTCGCCGATGGCGATTCTGACCATCATGCTGGTGTGTTTTTCTCTTTCTTTACAAGCAGCGGATGCGCTTGATGAGAGCCGCGCCAAAGTTGCTAAAACCAACCAACAGCTACAGCAGAAACAGCTAAAAATTGATGGTTTACATGAGCAGACCAATCAATTAGTCGATCAGTATAAAGATGCGTTAAGGCAGTCTGAAAGTTATGAAATTTATAACAAACAGCTAACAGAGATTATACAATCTCAAACCAACGATCTGGCTTCCTTGAAAACGCAAATTATTGACATTGAAGTGACCGCGCAACAGATTATGCCGATGATGCAGCGCATGATTGTTGCGCTGCGGCAGTTTATCGCGCAAGACGTGCCTTTCTTACCTGTTGAGCGTGAACAGCGTTTAACAAAACTCGAAAACACCATGAAACGTGCTGACATTACGGTCGCAGAAAAATACCGCAAGATACTGGAAGCCTATCAGATTGAAATCGAATACGGAAAAACTATCGAAGCCTATCGCGCTATGCTTGGCGATAAAAATGTGAATTTTCTGAAAATAGGGCGAGTGGCATTCTTTTATCAAACCCTGGATGGAAACGATTATGGGGTATGGAATGCGCCACAAGGACAGTGGCAAAGTGTTGAAAACCGTGAGGTTAAAAACTCTATCACTATGGGGCTGAGAATTGCGCGCAAACAACAATCGCCTGAACTACTAACCATTATGGCAAGCAAAGCGGAGGCAAAACCATGACTGCCTCAGTGATTACAAGAACAGTAAAACTCGTCATTAAAACGTCGCTTTTTTTTGCTTTGCTGAGTACTGCCGCCAATGCCAATCCAGCAGTATCGTCGTTCGATGCATTATTGCAGACCATAAAACAACAAACACATGATGAACTGATACAGGAAAATGCCCGTATCAAAAAATTCGTTAATGAAAAAAAACAGCAAAAAGAATTATTGTCTACAGCGCAAAAACAACTGCAAACACTAAAAAAGCAAAGTAAACAGCTCAATGAAAAAATTGCTAGCAATGAAAAAAAATTAGTTGAAACAGAACAGGCACTGCAACTAAAACTGGGTGATTTGGGTGAATTATTTGGTGCTGTTCGTCAGGCATCTGGTGAATTGCAAGCGGACTTTTCGCGTTCCTTAGTGTCCGTGCAATATCCGCAACGGTTAGCATTTCTTAATCAATTAGCACAAAGTAAAACCTTGCCAGATGTGCAAGCACTGGAGCAACTTTGGTTTTATATGTTGCAGGAAATGGGCGAAACCGGAAAAACACGCGAGTTTAGTAGCGACGTTTTTAATAGTGATGGCTCGTTACAGTCGCAACAAGTTACCCGTATAGGGGCTTATGCGGTAATAGCCAAGGGCCTTTATTTGCAGCATGACCACGACACCAATGCGCTGCATCAGTTGCAAAAACAACCGCCGGCACGTTATAGCCGTACCGCGCAAAATTTTTCTGACAGTGATGAATCGTTAACCGTTATTAGCATTGACCCGACGCACGGCCAGTTGTTTAATTTGCTAACGTTGAAACCAACATTTATGCAGCGAATTAATCAGGGCGGAGTGGTTGGTTACATTATTCTTGTACTGGGCGCAATTGGTTTGTTGATTGCACTGTTTCGTTTTTACTGTTTGAGTTTAGTGTCGTCAAAAATAACGCGGCAAATAGAAAATCTCGATCAGCCGTCTAAGGAAAATCCGCTGGGTAGAATTGCGCTTGTATACCATGCCTACAAAGATGAACCGCTAAATGAAAGAGAGATCGCCTTGCAGGAAGCAATGATTAAGGAAGCGCCGGCAATTGAGCGTTATAACGGTTTGATTAAATTGTTGGCAGCGGTATCGCCGTTGTTGGGTTTGCTTGGCACTGTCATCGGTATGATTATTACTTTCCAAACCATTACCTTGTTTGGCACCAGTGACCCTAAGCTGATGGCAGGGGGTATCTCTACCGCATTAGTGACCACAGTGTTAGGGCTTAGTGTCGCCATTCCATTGTTATTCGCGCACACCTTTATTGTGGCTAAATCTCGCCGAATATTGGATGTGATTGAACATCAAAGTGTGGGTTTGATTGCGCGTGAAAAATAAACAGTGAATCCAATGTCACTTTTTTATAGCACAACAGAGTTTCTTGATAGAGGCGGTTTTGTACTGTACATAATATTTATTATGGCGTTTGTACTTTGGTTTTTAGTCGTTGAACGCTGGTTATATTTTTCATTTGTTGCCAAAAAAGAGCAGAAGAAATTAACCGCAATTTGGCATAAAAATTCTCATAATGAAAATGCACGTCGTATTCGTGAATCGTTGCAATACTCTTTTCGCCACCAGTTGCTTTTTACGCTGCCTTTTATTCGAACTCTGGTGCGTGTCACACCACTGATGGGATTGTTTGGCACGGTATACGGCATGATCGGGATTTTTGATGTCATTGCGGTGCAGGGCACGGGTGATGCCCGTGCTATGGCGGATGGTATCTCACTAGCGACACTGCCGACTATGGCAGGAATGGCAGTCGGTATTATTGGTTTGTTCGTATTGCGTAATATCGAAACCATTGCAAAACGTAAAATTAACCGCTTTAACGAAGGATTGGTCGCGCCATGAAACGTTTACCAAAAACCGAAGAAGACAATGAACTGGATTTAACGCCAATGTTGGACGTGGTGTTTATTTTATTAATATTTTTTATCGTGACGACATCCTTTGTTAAAGAAACCGGTATAGATATTAATCGCCCATCAGCCACCACGGCTGAGAAAAAATCCAAGGGTAATATTCTTATTGCAATAAGTGCCAACGGTGATATCTGGATTGATAATCGTGAAATTGATATTCGTGCGGTGCGCGCTAATATTCAACAACTAAAAGCACAATATCCGCAAAGTTCGGTCATCATTCAGGCCGATCAGGATGCGCGTACCGGAAAATTAGTGAAGGTAATGGATCAGGTTAGGCTTGCCGGGGTGCAGAATATCTCCATCGCGGCATCAATTGATTCCCAGTAATGACACGCCTTTTCTCTAGTTTTGCGGCGGCCTGTTTTTTTTCAATACTGTTTTTGTTTGCAATGAAAAGCAGTATTGATGTGTCAGGTACGCAGCATATTGATAACGACAACCTTAGAGTTATTGAGTTTGTCCGCTTGCAACGAGATGAACAACTGATTAAAAAAGAACGCATTAAACCAAAGAAGCCAGAGCCAAAAAAACAACCGATAAAGCCCAAGGTGAATATCCCAAAACCAGTACCACCTGAGAAATTTGAGCGAACCATGATGCAACGCCTGAACATCAATCTACCCATTAATCTAGCCGCTAGTAGCGCCTTGGGTGATGCAATGGTTGCCGTCGCAGGCGGTGGTGCTGTTAATGCCAATGTCATACCACTGGCACGGGTTAACCCGATTTATCCAAAACGCGCAAGGATGATGAAAAAGGAAGGTTTTGTGTTGCTGGAATTCACCATTACGCAAGTGGGTGGGGTTAGAGATATTGAAATACTTAAATCAGAACCGCCGAATATTTTTGATCGTTCGGCCTCACGTGCGTTAAGTAAATGGAAATTCAAACCAAAAATTGAAAACAAAGTGGCGGTAGAGCAAAGAGCGTCGGTACAAATCAACTTCAAACTGGATAACAAAAATTGAAATCGTTTATCCAAAATCTCGTTCTATGCATCGCATTGCTTGCGTCAGGTTTTTCCTTCGCCAATACTTCAGACGCGGCGCTTTCGATGATGACCTTCAAGCGCCTGACCGCGATTGAAGCTTTCTTGCACAAGGAAAAATATAACAAGGCGCAAACGCATATTGATAAGTTAAAAGCTCGACTTGCAAAATTATCACCGGCAGATAAAGCCTACACCCATCATATGCAGGCACTGATTTATCTATATCAGCAGCAGTATTCGCAGGCACAAAAATATTTTTTGATTAGCTATCAACAGCCGGGTTTAAATGACGCGACAAAATTGCAGGTGGTCGAAATGCTGGCGAATCTTGCTATGCATGATGAAGACTATAATCAGGCAATAAAATTTGCCAAAATATATTTACAGATGGCGAAAGATTCGGCAACTATCGAGCCATCAAAAACTGGCTATTTGATTCTAGCGTCAGCTTATTATCAGCTTGAAAAATATGCGTTGGCGGTGCCACCTTTAAAACAGGCGATAAAACTGTTTGCGCCTGATAAGTCAGCGTATTCCACTTTGTTTGCTGTTTACTATCAGTTAAATCGACTGCCTGAGGCAACTGAAATTGTCGAAAAAATGATTCGCTTATGGCCCGATAAAGCAGAATACTGGCGACAACTGGCATCCATTTATCTTGAGCAGGGAAAATACGCCAAATCATTAGAAATTATGCAACTTAGTTTTTCGCAGGGTTTTTTGATTCGTGAGAATGAGTTGTTGCAATATGTTTATGCGCTGTACGAAAAAAACCTGCCGAAAAAAGCGGCAAATATACTATCCACCGCACTACAAAAAAACATCATCAAAGAGAGCCTGAAAATTCATAGTTTGCTGGCGACACTCTATATAACAGCAAAGGAAGATGAAAAAGCACTCAGCAGTTATAAAACAGCCTCAAAATTTTCTTCAAGTGGTAAGGAAGATCTCTATATTGCTCAAATATATTTTGACCAGGATAACTACAAGGCAAGCATTAAGTACGCAAAAAAAGCATTGCACAAAGGGGTTGAAAAGTCGGGCAATGCTCACTTGCTGATTGCTGTGGCTTATCATGAACTTACAGATTTAGCCTCGACAAAAATACATTTAAAAAAAGCCGTTGGGTTTAGTGATACTAAAATAACAGCCAGTCAGTGGTTGTTATCAATCGGTGACAGTTGAGCTGAAGCTGCTTGGTCAAAACTACTGGGTCAAAAGCCGTTGATCCTGTTTCGCCTGTTGCTTCGGAGTCTGCTACAATCGCTCACGTTTTTTATCGCAATTAGACACAACACTATGTCGCAACATGAGGACATATAACCGAGGTAAGCAGTGAGTATAAAATCTGATAAGTGGATTCGTCGGCAGGCTGACAAAGGCATGATTGAACCGTTTGAAGCAGGGCAGGTAAGAACCAATGGCGCTGGTGAGCGGCTTATTTCCTATGGAACATCTAGCTATGGTTACGATGTGCGTTGTTCCGACCATTTTAAGATATTTACCAATATTAATTCTGCCATCGTTGACCCCAAAAATTTTTCTGAGCATAGCTTTGTTGATTTCACCGGAGACGTTTGTATTATCCCTCCGAATTCATTTGCGCTGGCGCGTACTGTCGAATATTTTAAAATTCCACGTAATGTTTTAACCATTTGTCTGGGTAAATCGACTTATGCGCGCTGCGGTATTATTGTTAACGTCACGCCGCTGGAGCCTGAATGGGAAGGTCACGTTACCTTGGAGTTTTCCAACAGCACTCCACTACCTGCAAAAATATATGCCAATGAAGGCGTGGCTCAAATGCTGTTTTTTGAGTCTGATGAAGTTTGCGAAACCTCCTATGCTGACCGTGATGGTAAATACCAGGGGCAGAAGGGCGTAACCTTGCCGAAAGCCTAACGCTCTTTTTGTAGCCAACTTCAATCTGCATTACCAATGAAAATATTCTTTTTCCTGTTTGCCTTTTCAGCGCTTCTACTGGCTGCCTACCCGTTTTTTGACGCTTCGAAAAAAACTGAAAAGCTGGTAGGACTGCCGTGGCAGATTGAAGTTCTGCAAGATGGTTCCACGCGCGTGTTCGGTTTGCAACCGGGGCATAGCCGTCTGTCTGATGCGGTGAAAATACTGGGCGCAGACATGGAGGTGGCAATTGTCGCTAGAAGTGGAGAAAGCGGCGCCCTGGAAATGTATTATGGCCATTACCGCGCTGGTTTGCTGTCGGGAAAGCTGGTCTTGCAGACCCGTGTTGATGAGACAAAAATAAAGAAATGGCGTGACAATGCGCTGCGTTCTGAATATATGGAGACCGGCCTGGCAAGGCAATATACACTGTCGGCAGAGGATCTGCCGCAGGTGCTCGATGAAATTATTGTGAGCCTGACGTTTCTACCGGCGGTAAATTTGGATGAAGCCACGATACTGGCACGTTTTGGTAAACCCGAAAAACGTATAGAGCTTCCAGGTGTTATTCACTTCCAGTACCCAGAAAAAGGTCTGGATCTGGCGCTGCATGCGGAATCGAAAGAAGTGTTGCAGTACGTTGCCCCAGAGAACTTCCAGAAGCTTATAGCACCGTTCGAAAAAACCAAAGGCGACGCGCAGCCTACGATATAAAAAATATTTTTGGTCTATGCCATATTGAGTGGGTATACCGTTATTTTTTTAGACACAGAGACCACAGAGGTCACAGAGTTATCGTTTAATACCGCTCACCCTTAATACGTTGAGGTTTATCAACAACCCTGTAGTGTCGTGTTTACTTTAAACACGCTCTGTGAACTCTGTGGTCTCGGCAACTGCTCCATGCGTTGCCCTACCTTCTGCATCCATGCAG
>CAZYYW010000059.1:13305-14374 GCA_964651445.1 uncultured Thiotrichaceae bacterium | reverse complement strand
CTAACATTTAGTATAAGGCATTATCGCCCCAGATTCGGATAATATACGCTAAGTTAGGTTTTTTTGACAGCATCCATTGGATGCTGTCAATTTGCTTTTATATTCGGTATTATGGCAATAATCTGTCATTTAAGGAAATGGGAATATGCCGAGTGATACATTAAAAGACAAGCGTTTACTGGATGATATGCGTGATTTATTGCGTAGGCTTGGTTATGCTTTTCGTACAGAAAAGACTTATTGCGATTGGGTTCGTCGGTTTGTTAAGTTTCATATTTTGCAGAGTCGTGATGAGTTGTTTGTGGAGTCTGAGGAGAAAGTCGAGCAATTTTTAACTTATTTGGCGGTTAAAAAAAATGTCGCTCCTTCTACGCAAAATCAGGCGTTAAATGCTTTAGCGTTTTTGTACTCAAAGGTTTTGCAAAAACCTTTGGAAGGAGTGAGTGCGAGTCGTTCTCGTAAAGAGCCCAGGATTCCTGTTGTATTAACCAAGGAGGAGGTGAGTCAGGTTTTAACTTTGATAGATGGTACGGCAGGTTTGGTTGTTAAGTTATTGTATTCGGGTGGCTTGCGTATTTCTGAGGCTGTGCGTTTGCGGGTTCAGGATGTAGATTTTGGTTTTAAACAGATTACGGTTAGAGATGGCAAGGGTAAGAAAGATCGAGTAACGCCTCTTGCGGATGGCATTGTAGCTTCTTTGCAATTACATTTAGAAAAGGTTGCGTTGATTCATCAGCAAGATTTGGAAAATGGCTTTGGTTTAGTTTATTTGCCTTTTGCTTTAAGTGAGAAATACCCTAATGCCGATAGAGAGTTGGGCTGGCAGTATGTTTTTCCTAGCCGAAATATTGCAGTAGATCCTCGTTCGGGGCTTAGTCGTCGCCACCATATAGATCAATCGGTTATTAATAAGGCGATTAAACGTGCTGTTAGACAATGTGGCATTTTAAAGAGGGTTTCGGCTCATACTTTTCGACATTCGTTTGCGACGCATTTGTTGCAAACGGGTACGGATATTCGCACAATTCAATCTTTGCTGGGTCATGCGGATTTGCAAACTACGATGATT
>CAZYYW010000059.1:5717-13205 GCA_964651445.1 uncultured Thiotrichaceae bacterium | reverse complement strand
TATTCGCACAATTCAATCTTTGCTGGGTCATGCGGATTTGCAAACTACGATGATTTATACACATGTGTTGAACCAAGGTGGGCAGGGGGTTATTTCTCCGCTGGATTTGTTGTAAAGGGATTATTACAATACAACAATGAAAAGCAAAATTGCTGGGACATTCAGATGTTTCGACGACAATGATTGTCTCTCCCGGCTTCCTGCCTCCCGCGACACTTGTTCGTCCTGAACATCGTATACCCATGTTTTGAACAAGCCGCGTATTGCGGTGAATAGTCCACTGGATATTCTGTCGTAATTGTTATCTGTGTAGCTTGTTTTGATAATGAAATTTCGGATAAATAACAAGAGCTGCCCTAAACCATGATTGCAAAAGTAGGGTTAATCTGTGCCGCCTAAACTGCGCTGCGAGGTTTTATAAATTAATGGCGGTGTCGATTAACTCGCTTACGCGCTGCACGGTAATAATATTCAAACCATCGATGTTCTCGCCTTTTCTTGGTTTGTTGGCTTTGGGAATAATGGCGGTTTTGAAGCCGTGTTTGGCGGCTTCGCGCAGTCGTTCCTGACCATTGGGTACTGGGCGAATTTCTCCGGCAAGTCCTACTTCACCAAAGGTGAAAACGTCGTTGGGCAATGGACGGTCGCGGTAGCTGGAGAGTGCGGCAAGGATAATGGCGCTGTCTGCCGAGGTTTCGGTTAAGCGGACGCCACCAACAATATTGATGTACACGTCCTGATCGTACATCGCGATGCTGGCGTGGCGGTGCATTACTGCCAATAACATGTTCAGTCGGTTAGGGTCGAGTCCTAGGCATACGCGACGCGGGTTATTGCTGTGGCTTTCATCGACCAACGCCTGTAGTTCAATGAGCAGTGGCCGGCTACCTTCGCGGGTGACGGTGATAATGCTGCCAGGAACGGGTTTTTCGTGGCGTGATAGAAAGATGGCGGAAGGGTTGTTGACGGTTTTTAGCCCTTCTTCTGTCATGGCAAAAATGCCCAGTTCATTGACTGCGCCAAAACGGTTTTTAATGGCGCGAATCATGCGATAACGTTCGCCCGGATCACCTTCAAAATAAAGCACGGTATCGACCATGTGTTCCAGTACTCGTGGGCCGGCGAGGGTGCCTTCTTTGGTTACATGGCCAACCAGAAATAGTGCAGTGCCGGTTTGTTTGGCGAAGCGTACTAGTTGCGCGGCACTTTCGCGCACTTGTGCAACTGCGCCGGGTGCGGATTGTAATGCCTCGGTATAGATGGTCTGAATGGAGTCAATGACAATGACTTTTGGCTGCTGCTCATTGGCGAGGGTGATGATGTTTTCAACACAGGTTTCGGACAGTAGTTTCAGCCCTTTATCTTCTAGTCCCAAACGATGCGCGCGCATGCTAATTTGTTGCAGCGATTCTTCACCGGTAACATAAAGGCAGGGCAGTGATTGGCTTAGGCTGGCAAGTGTTTGGGTGAGTAAAGTGGACTTGCCGATGCCGGGGTCGCCGCCAATAAGGGTGACCGAACCATGCACCAGACCACCGCCGAGTACCCGGTCGAGTTCGCTGATATTGGTTGGTGTGCGCATTTCCGCGTGCATGGGAATATCTTTTAGCGCTTGAATCTTGGCATGGCCTTTTTTGCCGGCGAAGCCTTGTCGGTTATTCGTGGTGACGACGCTAAGCGCTTCGCTCATGGTGTTCCATTCGCCACAGTCAGCACACTGGCCAGCCCATTTAGAATGACTGGCACCGCAGGCGGTGCAGGCGTATTGTATTTTTGCTTTTGCCATTATTTAAGCTGGTGGCGCTTTAGAATACGAGTCAGAAGATGTTTTCTGGTTGTTGGCGAGGTCACGGGTATCCTGTACTTTGGCTGTTTGCACCGTATTGTTGCCGGTGCGCAGTATTTCGATGGTGTAATTCTCTATCATTAAACTGGTGCCGGTTTGTGGAATAATCTCCATGTGTTCCAAAATCAAGCCGTTGAGTGTTTTGGGACCTTTGGCAGGTAATTTCCATTTCAGCGCACGATTGATGTCGCGGATGTGTGTATTGCCATCGATCAAATAAGTATTATTTTCGCGCTGATGAATGCCCAGATTTCTGGTCGGTGAATCGGTGGTGAACTGGCCCACGATTTCTTCCAGAATATCTTCTAGTGTGACCAGCCCCTGAAGACTACCGTATTCATCGACGACCAGCCCCGAACGACGGCGGTTATCCTGAAAACTTAATAATTGACGGGTGAGTGAAGTGCCCGCAGGAATAAAATAAGCCGGAACAATTAGGGCTTTTAATGTTTTCATGTTGAGTTCGTCGCGCGAAAACAGATTGAGCACTTTGCGTAGGTGCAAAATGCCGACGGTGTTATCAATACTGTCATGAAAAACCGGTACACGGGTGCGCTGACTGTGTGTGATTTGATGCACGATATCGTTCCAGTCATCGTTTAAATCGATGCCGGTGATTTCGTTACGCGGAATCATAATGTCTTCCACGCTCACCGTTTCAAGGTCGAGAATGCCTAACAGCATGTCGGAGTGTGCCTGCGGCATGAAGTGTTCAGCCTCAACCACCACTGCGCGTAATTCGTCACTGTTGAGTTCTTGCTTCGCCGCTTTGTCTGGTTCTACACCCAGCAGCCGTAACAAGTTGTTGGAAAAGATATTGACCAGCCAGACAAACGGGTACAACGGGGTGGCGAGCAAGGTATAAACAAATGCGGCGGGGAAGGCCAGTTTTTCTGGTTTCAGTGCTGCCAGCGTTTTTGGCGTGACTTCGGCAAAAATTAAAATAACAAACGCCAGAGCAAGGGGGGCGATGACCAAACCAATTTCGCCGTAGAGCCGTAGTGCGATCACGGTAGCGATAGTGGCAGCAAAAATATTGACAATATTGTTGCCCAGTAAAATCAAACCCAGAAGACGGTCGGGTCGGTTCAATAAATTGATGGCGAGTTTGGCACCTTTATGGCCCTTGTCAGCAAGGCTTTTTAGGCGATAACGGTTTAACGTCATCAACGCCGTTTCTGAGCCTGAAAAAAAAGCTGACAATAAAATCAGGATGAAAAGTGTGGTAAACAGCGCGGCTGTCGATATATCGTTCAAGAAGAATGGTCTCTGGTGAAAACTGTGCGGTAATTATGTGTTAACAAAATTTTCTGTCAAGGGTTAACAAACTTTGTTTTGCTGGCATTCATCTTAAACTAACACAATTTCCAGCATAAACTTACTGCCAAAATATGCCAGCATCAAGCTGATAAAACCACTTAGTGTCCAGCGAATGGCAGTGCGGCCACGCCATCCTAGTCGCCAGTGACCAAGCAGCAGTATGAAAAACACGAACCAAGCGAAAATAGAGAGCATGGTTTTATGTGCGAGGTGTTGTTCAAACATGTTCTCTAAATATATCAGGCCGCTACCTAAGGATATAGTCAGCGTGACAAAGCCAACCAGAATCATTTCAAATAACAAGACTTCCATATTGCGTAGTGGCGGCATTAGCCTGGCAAGACCGGTTGGTTGGTGGGCATGCAATAACTTGCTTTGTATGGAAAGCAAAACCGCCTGCAATGCGGCCAGGGTAAGAATGCTGTAGGCGATGAGAGAGCTTAATATATGAAAGATAAGCGCATTGGAACTGTCGGGCGGTAACAGGTGATAAGTGGCGCTAAAGCTGTCAGCAATTAGGGAAATGGCGGCGACCGGAATTAAAATGACGGCAATGATGTCCACCGGCTGTCGCCACACTGCTGTGATAGTGAACAGAACAACAAAGGCACTGACCAGTGATATGGCGCTGTAAAAACCAAGGTTGATGCCCGCAGGGCTGAACATATTGTTATACAGTGAAAGGGCATGCAGGCATAGACCCATCAGTGCCATCAGCAAGATCTGTTTTTTTGTCAGTTGGAAAGCGTGGTTAGTGTCGGCAGTGTCATTCTGGGTGCTGGCAGCCGTCGACCATTTTAATCGATAAAACAGCAGTACCGCACTGGCTAGGTACAGGAGCGTTGCGCTGAAGGCGAAAATTAAATGGTCCATGTTGATTCGGTTTGCTGGTCTATACTTGGCTGGTGATTATTAAAAATAATGGATATAGTTTTTATTTGGCTCAGCGAAATGTGACCTTGTTCACATTTTGCTGAATCTGCCGATTGATAGTACATCAATTACATGGCATGTTATCACTAGAATGGGTCATAATAAATGGGTCATAATAAAATAATACAGCGTAATATTTTTAAGCAATACTTGTAGTGTGGAACGATTAAATGAAAGTGCGCGTTTTAGGGTGCAGTGGTGGCATAAATCAGAATGCAGCAACCACTTCTTTTTTGATTGATGACGATATCCTTATCGATGCCGGCACCGGCGTTTGCAATCTGCCGCTGCAAGAAATGCGCCGCATAAAGCACATTTTTGTCACGCACTCCCATCTTGACCACATTGCCTCCATCCCGTTGTTAGTCGATACCCTGTTTGATGATTTAATTGGCAACCCAATAACCGTGCATGCACTACCCGATACTATAAAAGCCCTGCGCGATCATATTTTTAACTGGACGATCTGGCCTGATTTTACTGAGCTGCCGAATAAGCCCGACGCAGTATTAAAGCTGGAACCGATGGCGGCTGGCAGTTTTCAGGAGATTTCAGGGCGACGCATTGAAATGATTAGCGTTAATCATTCCGTGCCCGGTGTCGCTTATTGTGTTGCTGCGGCTGGCAAAGTGTTCGCTTTTAGCGGCGATACCACCAGTAATGAAAATTTGTGGGCGAGCCTGAATAAATATGACTCGCTGGATTTGTTGTTTATCGAGTCAGCCTTCACTGATAAAGATTTAGAATTAGCAAAGCTTGCCTTTCATTATTGTCCTAGCCTTTTGGCAGAAGATTTACCTAAACTCAAACACCGGGCGAAAATCTGCATCTCACATTTAAAGCCAGGGTCTGAGTCGGAAATCATGGCGCAATGTCAGGCGGCTTTACCCGATTGGGATATTCACCAACTGAAATCCGGTGATGTATTTCATCTCAAATAACCGCCAGCGGTTAACACCCGCCAAGGCGAGTCCATTAAATATTCACCGTGCGACTCAATATTCCATAATACTGGCTGACAGTCATCATTATAATTCGTTATAATTTGCTTTTGCGAATGAACACTCTAAATAGATTAGGTAAACCATGTTTGATGGATTAAGTGACCGTCTTGCCGCAACCGCACAAAAATTGCGTGGTGAAGGCCGATTAACCGAAAATAATATTCAGGATGCATTGCGTGATGTGCGCATGGCTCTGCTGGAGGCCGACGTTGCGCTGCCGGTGGTACGCCGCTTTATCGACGACGTTAAACAACGTGCATTAGGTGAAGAAGTATTAACCAGTCTGAAGCCGGGTCATGCCTTCATCAATATTGTTCAGGAACAACTGATCTCGGTCATGGGGGCGAAAAATGAGTCGCTGGACTTAAGTGCGCAGCCACCCGCCGTGGTATTAATGGCAGGCTTGCAAGGTGCCGGTAAAACCACCACCGTTGCCAAGCTGGCGAAAATGCTCAGTGAGAAAGAGAAGAAAAAATCATTGCTGGTGAGTTGTGACATTTACCGTCCGGCGGCTATACAGCAGTTGAAAACACTGGCGGAACAGGTTGGCGCAGAATTTTTTCCTAGCAGTGTCGATCAAAAGCCCACCGATATTGCCAAAGCGGCACTGGACTATGCGCGCAAACACTATATTGACGTATTACTGGTAGACACCGCCGGTCGCTTGCATATTGATGACGAAATGATGGCTGAAATCAAAGCCATTCATGCCGCCGTTAACCCAGTAGAAACCCTGTTTGTGGTCGATAGCATGACCGGCCAGGATGCCGCTAACACCGCCAAAGTGTTTAATGAAGCCTTGCCGCTTACCGGTGTGGTGCTGACTAAAACCGATGGTGATGCCCGCGGCGGCGCAGCTTTGTCGATTCGTCAGATCACTGGCAAACCCATTAAATTTATGGGTTCGGGTGAGAAAGTGGAAGCGCTGGAGGCGTTTCATCCTGAACGAGTGGCATCACGTATTCTCGGCATGGGCGATGTGCTTACACTGGTGGAAGATGTTCAGCAAAAAGTTGACCACAAAAAAGCCGCCAGACTGGCGAAAAAAATTCAGAAAGGAAAAAGCTTTAATTTCAATGATCTAAAAGAACAGTTTGAGCAAATGCAAAACATGGGTGGCATGGCAGGTTTAATGGATAAGCTGCCGGGAATGCCGGGCATGGCTGACAAAATTAAAGATAAAGTCAATGACGGTGAAATGAGCCGAATGGTGGGCATTATCAATTCCATGACAGCAAAAGAAAGGGCTTTTCCGGACATTATTAAAGGCTCGCGCAAACGCCGCATTGCTGCTGGTTGTGGTTTGCAGGTACAAGATGTTAATCGTTTGATTAAGCAGCAGATGCAAATGAAAAAAATGATGAAAAAAATGTCTAAAGGCGGCATGGCAAAAATGATGCGCGCGATGAAGGGCGGTGGTATGCCACCGGGCATGGGTGGTGGTCCTGGTGGTTCGCCGGGCGGCATGGGCTTTTAGCCGGTCATCGAAACCCCGTCAGATAAGGTTTTCTAGGATTATTGAGCGGCGATAAAGACACACCCGAAAATAATTGGGCATTAGTCGCTGATTAATTCCTCCTCAGGCTTCCATCTGGACAAATTATCCCGTAAAATGCGCGGTTTCCTGTGGCCGAAGATCAAAAACATCACTTTGATCAGGCCATTTTTTAGTTTAAGAATTTGAGAGTAAAGATGGTCACAATACGTTTATCCAGAGGCGGTGCTAAGAAAAAGCCTTTCTATCATATTGATGTTAAAGATTCACGCCGTTCTCGCGATGGTCGTTACATCGAGCGTTTAGGTTATTTTAATCCCGGTGCTACCGGTGGTGAAGAACGTCTGGTTTTAGATTTAGACCGCGTGACACACTGGAAATCTGTTGGTGCGCAAACCTCTGACCGCGTATCTTCATTGATTAAGCAAGCCCAAGTTGTAACGCCCGCGGAAGCTTCTGCCTAACTCACTTCTGCCTGTTCACAGGCAGATTGATTGAGAATGTGTCAGCTTGAAGGCTTTTTTTGAAATGCCTAGTAGTATGTTTGGCAGTATGGCTGACAGTACAACAGGCTTAGCAGTAAAACAGAATGACAGGCGATAACGAACCCTCGGAAAAAGTCATACTTGGACGAATTACCGGGGTTTATGGTGTAAAGGGCTGGGTTAAAATATTTTCATACACCGAGCCAATGGAAGCCATTGTTGATTACGACCCCTTGTTTATCAGGGTTGGAAGCAGCAATTCTGGTCGCGATTCTGCCGCTAAAGGTCAGGCAGCATGGACCAAGGTAACACTAAAATCCGGCAAACGTCACGCCAAGACAGTGGTTGCGCAGTTGGAAAATTGTGATGATCGCGACGCCGCGATGGCGTATGTCGGTAACGAAA
>CAZYYW010000059.1:0-5617 GCA_964651445.1 uncultured Thiotrichaceae bacterium | reverse complement strand
CAGTTGGAAAATTGTGATGATCGCGACGCCGCGATGGCGTATGTCGGTAACGAAATTGCGATTGAGTTACAGCAACTGAAACCGTTAGCCGATAAAAATGAATTTTACTGGCGAGACCTGATAGGTCTAACCGTAATCAACCAGCAAGCAATAACGCTGGGGCAAGTAAAAAATTTGATGGAAACCGGCGCTAATGACGTATTGGTGGTTTCCCAGAGTGGTGGAATAGGCGCTGGAGCAGATGCTGAAACCGGCACTACAACAGAGCAGAAGTCAGAAAATCGGGAACGCTTGATTCCATGGACAATGGGTATTGCCATTATTAATGTGGATCTAGAGCAAGGCGTAATAACCGTGGATTGGGATGCGGACTTTTAACCGGCTGCATTGTGAATATATACCTGATTACACTGTTTCCAGAATTAATACAGCAGGCAACTGCATATGGCGTGCTCGGTAGAGCGATTAAACAACAGCAATTAAACCTGCAATGTTTTAATCCAAGGGATTATACGCAAGACAAACATCAAACCGTCGATGCGCGGCCTTATGGCGGCGGCCCTGGAATGTTGATGAAGGTCGAGCCTTTGGCGAAAGCGATAAGCGCCGCCAAAGACCAAGCACAACAGGGCGCGAAAGTTGTTTACCTGAGCCCGCAGGGTCAGACGCTAAATCAGTCAATGCTGGTGAAAGTTGCTGCGCAGGGCGTGACAGAGGCTGCTAAGTTAGACACGAAGCAAGCCATAAATAAAAAAAGGGACTTAATATTAATCGCCGGTCGTTATGAAGGCATTGATGAGCGATTGATAGAAGCACTGGTCGATGAAGAATGGTCGGTTGGCGATTATGTACTAAGCGGCGGCGAGTTTGCCGCACTGATTGTTGTTGATGCCATAACCCGTTTATTGCCTGGCGTGTTAGGTGATGCGGAATCAGCATTACAGGACTCATTTATGCAAGGGCTGCTGGATTGCCCGCATTATACCCGACCTGAAACGGTGAATAATCAGGATGTGCCGGCAGTTTTATTAAGCGGTGACCATCAAGCGATACAACGTTGGCGGTTAAAGCAATCGCTGGGGCGAACTTGGCTAAGAAGGCCTGATTTGCTGGCAGCGGCTAAAAAAGATAGTGCCAACTGGAACGCAGAAAAAGCAGACCTGTTGGCAGAATTTATAGCGGAACATAAAGCTGAATCGCTATGAACGATGAAATTATTACAAACACAGATTAATTAAGATTTAGGGCGCGTAAGCGGAGTAAAGATATGAGCAATATAATTCAACAGATAAATGCAGAACAAATGACACGTGAAGTGCCAGTGTTTTATCCTGGCGACACAGTCGTCGTTCAAGTACGTGTAAAGGAAGGTGAGCGTGAGCGTTTACAGGCTTTCGAAGGCGTGGTTATTGCAAAACGTAATCGTGGTTTACATTCTGCTTTTACAGTACGCAAAATTTCACACGGTGAAGGCGTAGAGCGTGTGTTCCAAACATACAGCCAGGCAATTGCAGAAATTTCCGTAAAACGCAGCGGTAAAGTTCGCCGTGCGAAACTGTACTATCTGCGCGGTAGAACGGGTAAGGCAGCACGTATTACCGAAAAACTAAAATTGAAAAAGTAATTCTAGTTTTTATAATTTGTTTAAAAAAGAGCGGTTTTTTTACCGCTCTTTTTTTTGCTTGACGTTTTTTTGCTTGACGTTATTTTTAAATGGGGTAGTTTAACCTAGAAAAATAGTTTAAATGGGGTCAGAGTGAACCTCCCGAATTTACAATGAGCGAATAACCATGCGCATTCTGTTTTCTATTTTATTTATCGCTGTTTTTCTTAGCGATGCTACTGCGGCGCAGAGTGAGTCTATCGCTACTGCTGCTGAATCCGCGTCGATACCGAAATCGCCAGCACGAACGCCAACAAAACCACCAACAAAACAGCTTTCCACGCAACAGCAAACATCCTCCGTAACATTTAAGTCGCTCGCGCAAATGAATGAGCTTATCGAGCTCGGTGTGCCGGCTTTGGCATTGAGCTTGTTAGAAGGTGAGCAGAAGAAACGCCCGGATTTTTCTGCTGACTGGTACGCCTTTGAGTACAAGCGTGTGTTGCTATTGTCAGCGCTGGAACGTTGGCAGCAGGTTCTTGACCGCACGCAGTGGTTATTTGATACCGCAAAAAAAGAATATCACATCACAAAGAAAATTCGACTCTGGTTTGAAACCCAACAGGTGATAGCAAGATTACAGCTAAACCAAAGTGAACAAGCGCTCGACCAGTTACAACATTTGTTATGGAATACCGAGCCATCAGTACGTCCTCCTTCTTTACCTGCACTCTGGCGGCAGCTTATTATTCGCGCCTATTTACAGTTGGATGCCGATGATGATGCGCGTCGGGCATTAGTGAAATACGCGCGTGACTACAAAACCGATACAGCCAATATTGACTGGCAAATGCTACAGGCACAGGTATTACTCAGAACCAATCGGCCACAACAGGCACGACGACTACTGAATGCGATTTCAGATGACCAAGGGATTGATGTCGAGGCACTGTTGTTAATTGCTGAGCTACAGGAAAACCCCAAGTCGGCTAGCAGGATCTCACAGCAGATGCGCCAGCAATTGGACGGCCAATTACTCAGTAAACCTTCACGCTGGGCTTATTCTTATGTGGCTTATCTGGCGGCAAAAATATCCTCTGATCTTGCTGCCCAAATTTTAAATCTGGAAGCGATGTTGTCACTGGGTTTAGAATATCCACTATTTGATGAATATTATCAGGTAAGCGCCGATGATTTATGGCGGGCGTATAATGCGCGCGGCTTGGTTCTGGCGAATGAAAGCGGTCTACTGTTTGGCGATGACCAACAGTGGCAGAAAATGTCCGATCAACTCATTGGCGACGAGCCGGAAAAAGCACTGGCATTGAATGCGGCACTGGTGCTGCATACAAATGATTTTGCCAGCAGACAACAACAGCATAAAACCATTGTGGAAATAATTGAGCGCCGTAAAAATGGCCTTGAACTACTCAACCAGCTCTATCTACGCAGTAGTAAGGTCAGTGATGTTAATGTGTTGCCTGACGAAGTGCGCTATCGGCTAGTGGATTACGCATTGTCAGAAGGCAGTTACGCTGAAGCGGCGACCATCATGAAAAGCCTGCAAGAACCGCCACTGGGAAAAACACTTTTTGACTGGCGTATGCGTAAGGCACGTGTGCTCATTTTGCAGAGAGAATACAATCAAAGTGAAGCGCTGATACGCAAAACCTTTAAAGAAAAAACCAGTATTTCACGAGCAGAGTTGGATCGTTTTATACAGGTAGTTTTTGACTTTCAAACCGTGCAACAACATACCAAGGCAATCAATCTATTCAACCTAGTCTCTTTAGAAAATCTAAATGAAAATCTCAAACGTGAAATTTTCTTCTGGAAAGCAGAGTCCTATTTCTCACTGCAAAAATATGATCGTGCAGCTTTGTATTATCTTGAGTCTGCCCGCGCCGTAGACGGCGGTGAATATGATTTATGGGCACAGTCTGCACGGTTTAAGGCAGGTCAGGCGCTAATGCAAGCAAAAATTTATGACGATGCTAAAAAAGTTTATACAGATCTTATGCTGATTACTGCCAGCGATGCTCGCAAGGCGATTATCAAACAAAATTTGCAGAAAATTCGCTTACTTAAAAGCACTGAAAAATGAATAGTCAATCATGAGCAAAGACGCACAAAATTATGACGTGATTTTTAGTACGGATCTAGCGACCATTGGTCTGCAATTTAAAGGTGATAAATTGATTAAAATTGCCTACCTAGATAAAGCTATAACAACAAAAAACACCAGTCTCGTAATAGGGCAAGTTAAAGACAAAATAACCGACTATATCAATCCTAAATCAAACAAAAAAACTATAAGAATAGCGACGCAGTTAGACGTTTCTCCCTTCCAAGAAAAGGTGCTAAAGCAACTACATAAAATTCCTTATGGTGAAACACGTAGCTACGGTGAGATTGCAAAAATTCTCAATACCTCGGCGCGAGCAGTCGGTAATGCTTGTCGTAATAACCCGCTGCCGATTATTATTCCCTGTCATCGGGTGGTCGCTGCAAACGGTATTGGCGGTTATGATGGTGCCCGCTCGGGTAAGTTGCTTAAAGTAAAGCGTGCTTTACTTGCACTTGAGGGCGTTTGTTTTTAAGAGTAATCAGTATCCAAAAACACCCTCTAATAATTCAGCGTAGCCATCGTATGTTTTCTCACCGGCATTATGAAAAACCTCTAAATTCATATCGGCTAACATTTTTCTACCTGCTACTATATTAGGTGTGTTAAGTAGTAATTTTTTTACAGTTTTAAGCACTGTTGCTGGAACCGTAGGTGAGGCGGAGAGAGTTATATGTGGCACGGGGTAGTTGAAATGACAGAATTTAAAGAATAATAATTTCCGACTAATGGACTAGGTATAATCGCAGCATCTACTGAGCCATCAAGAACTTTTAGAAATATTGAGGTATAATTATCCACCAACGTTTACTAGAGTTAACATTATCAATTTCAAAGATAAAAAAGAAATAAATCAGGTATCCTCACCTATAGCTTCATCAAATACAGCTGTACCAGTATCGGTAGCCAATACACACCTTAAAATCGCTACCTTCAATTTATTGAATTACCTTGAGCCACCCAATGCTTATTATGAGTTTGAGCGTATTTATAGTGCTGAGCAATGGCAAAAAAAACAACGCTGGCTTACTGAATACTTGCGTGAATATCAGCCTGATATTATTGGGTTTCAAGAGGTTTTTAGTGCCGAGTCGTTAAAAAAATTAGTTACTTCGCAAGGTTATGGTTATTTTGAAGTGGTTGATCAACCTCAGGTAATTGATGATTTTATTTATAAACGTCCTGTTGTCGCCATTGCGTCTCGTTATCCTATTGTTGACATTAAAGCGGTCGAACCAAACACTGAACTTGCACAAACATTGGGTTTAACTGACGACTTTTCCTTTAGTCGAAAAGTATTAAGGGCGACTGTTGACGTGCCTCATTTGGGCAACTGTGATTGTTATGTTGTGCACTTTAAATCGAAACGTTCAATGATTGAACTTGATGAACAAAATAAAAGCAGATCGGCAGAACAAACTATTATTGAAAGCTTAAAAGCACAGGTGGCGGGTAGTTGGGGCTCAACCATACAACGTGGCAGTGAAGCAGCATTATTAATGGTTGATATGATTGAACGGCGTGAGGCGACTGGCAACCCTATGGTATTAATGGGTGATTTAAATAATACCTTAGCTGATGGTGTGTTAAGTCATATACTCACAAGCACCTTATATTTTGCATCTTCTATTGACTGCGATGCCTATCTTGCTAAATATTGTTTAAATGACGCTTGGGATTTATTTCAACTGGCGCAACCTAATGAAGCCGATGAAACAGAGGTAAATAAAACAAACGAAGCGAGTGAAACAGATGTGCATGAAACAAGTAAAGCGAATGAGGTCGATGAAACTAATCTAGATGCCAATTTAGATGCAAGTCAAAAAGAAAAAGCAGCGCGTACGCCAACACATTATTTTGGCGGCGGTGGCTCGGTACTCGATTACATT
>CAZYYW010000058.1:0-14667 GCA_964651445.1 uncultured Thiotrichaceae bacterium | reverse complement strand
AATCTGCAATCTGCTCGACCCAGACTTGTTCAGAGGCTCCTTAAGCGACGAAATGATAACAAATGCTGGCTCTGCTGCCTATTATAATGACCATGACTAAACCAATAAAGTTTCACTATCAATTTCATTCCAGCCATATTATATGGTTAATAATATTTGTCGTTTCAAGTAGCTTACAGCTTTTTGGCTGGGTAGATAGCTGGCGTTTTAACCGCACACTGGTCGAACAAGGTGAAATTTGGCGCTTGCTAAGTGGGCATATCGTACATTTAAACAGCTCGCATTGGTTATTGAATATGGCAGGTTTGGCGATAGTGGCGTTTTTTTTCAGTCCCCATGCCAGTGCTAAGCAGTGGCTGCTGGTCATTCTGGTTTCTGCGTTTGTCATCAGTGCCGGGTTGTGGTGGTGGATGGCAGACATTTACTACTATGTCGGCTTGTCAGGTGTTTTACATGGTCTGTTTTTATACGGCGCGTTGCGAGAAATTCGCTATTACCCGGTCAGCGGTTATGTGTTGTTAGTTGTCTTAGTTGCTAAATTGCTGTGGGAGTTTTTTTACGGTGCCTTGCCCGGTTCAGAAGATATGGCGGGAGGGCGAGTATTAACGGAAGCACATTTGCTGGGTGCAGTAGGCGGTGTTTTGGTTTGGGTATCGGGTTATTTGTATAGCCGATTTGCAGTAAAGGCAGGGTAAAGGTTTGCTAAGGGCAAGAAAGCCACGGTTACAAACACTCGCAATAAATAGTGGCTGTAACAGATTGCATGTTGGCGATGCACAACTTACACTGCACCTGTGAAAAATCTTTTAATAAACACATTGTAAATCAAGTGCCTGAAGTCTTAGCAGACGATTCCGTTGGAATTGTCGAAACTCAAATTGCCCACTTTTCTGAGCAGCTAACGCTGGAATGCGGTAAGACGCTCTCGCAGTATGATATTGCCTACGAAACCTACGGTACGTTAAATGCCGATGCCAGTAATGCGATATTAATCTGTCATGCACTGTCTGGCGATCAGCACGTTGCCGGCTATAACAGCATGGATGATAAAAAACCCGGTTGGTGGGACAGTGCCATCGGGCCGGGAAAAGCCATTGATACTAACCATTTTTTTGTGGTTTGCATTAACAATCTGGGTGGCTGTAAAGGTTCCTCGGGCCCCAATACCATCAACCCAGACAGCGGTAAATATTGGGGGCCGGATTTCCCGATCGTAACGGTCAAAGACTGGACGCTGAGCCAGTACCGTTTTATGTTGTCGCTTAATATTAAACATTGGTGCGCGGTTATTGGCGGCAGTCTGGGTGGCATGCAGGTCATGCAATGGACCATTGATTACCCCGATTTAATCAAACATGCCATCGTCATTGCGGCCGCGCCTAAGCTTTCGGCGCAAAATATTGCCTTTAATGAAGTCGCCCGGCAAGCCATTATGTCAGATCCTGATTTTTGTGAGGGCCACTACCTGGAAAAAAATACCGTGCCACGACGAGGCTTAATGTTGGCGCGTATGCTGGGGCATATTACTTATTTGTCCGATGATGCTATGCGTAATAAATTTGGCCGCGAATTGCGCGAGGGCAAGCTCAACTTTGGCTTTGATGTCGATTTTCAGGTGGAGAGTTATCTGCGTTATCAGGGCAGTTCATTTGTCGATCGCTTTGATGCCAATACTTATCTACTAATGACCAAAACACTGGATTATTTTGACCCGGCAAGCGAGCATAATGATGATCTGGCGCAGGCGTTCAAACGCACCGATGCGCGTTTTTTGGTTATTTCATTTACCTCTGACTGGCGTTTTGCCCCTGAGCGTTCGCAGGAAATTGTGCGCGCATTATTGCAGGCAGAAAAGCAGCTTAGTTATATCGAGATAGATGCTAATCAGGGGCATGATGCTTTTTTAATTCCGATACCGCATTACATGAAGGTGTTTAGCGCACACATGAAAAACATTATCGGTGAACTGTGATGAGTGCAGATAAAGGTCAATTATCGGCGAGTGATAACAATGGATTACGTGCTGACCTGAGTATCATCGCCGACTGGATAAAAACCGGCAGCAAAGTACTGGACTTGGGTTGTGGGGATGGAAAATTACTGGCGTATTTGCGCGATCAGCGTGGAGTGCTGGGATATGGTCTTGAGATTAGCCCGTTTAATGTGGAAGACTGTGTGGAAAAAGGCATTAATGTGGTGCAGGCCGACCTTAATAATGGCTTAAAAGCTTATTTTACGGATAACAGTTTTGACTGCGTGATTATGAGCCAAACGTTACAAGCGACCGAAAAACCGGATGAACTAATTGAAGAAATGCTGCGCGTCGGTGCTGAGGCCATTGTCACTTTCCCCAATATGGCGCATTGGAGTGCGCGTTTACAGCTTGGTTTGCAGGGCGTTATGCCAGTAACAAAAAACCTTCCAAATCAATGGTTTAATACGCCAAATGTGCATTTGTGTACACTCAATGATTTTGAGGTGTTATGCAAAAAACACAAAATTGAAATTTTACAACGCACGGTTGTTGACCACAGCCATCGTAAGGGTGGCTGGCTGATGAATCTGTTTCCTAACTTGCTGGGTGAGATAGCCGTTTACCGTTTTCGCCGAAACCGCTAGTCGGTTTAACGCAGGCATTACACTCGCCACGGTTTTTAATTCTGCAGTAAGGTCAGCATGAATACTCTAGTGATTACGCTAAATACCAGTAAATTCGCCTAATTTAGTCAGCAACGATGCGCAGACACTGCTAGAATTCAGACTAATTACGCGCGATAAGAACTTGTCTTGAAGTAATGGCTAACACTCTGATTACACAACTAAACAACCCGCTTGTGCTAAAGCAGTTAAACCGACGGCTGTCGGTTGTTGTAAGTCTATTGCTGGTCGTTGCTTGTGCCTGGGTGTTGGTGGCAATCACCTGGATGTTTTTTCCGCAGGATGAAAATACCGGGTTTGTTGCGCAGCAAAATGTGCGACCACTGGTGAGCAATTCAAAGCAGCAAAACAGTTTCAATAAACTCACCGCCGCCAATGTTTTTGGTGCCAGTGAACAAGCCGCCGTGGTTGCTCAGGAAAAAGTCCCGGAGACACGCTTAAACCTTACCTTAAAAGGTGTGCTGGCGGCAGTGCCGATGGAAATGGCGAGTGCCATTATTGCGCAGGGGAAAAGTGGCAAAGAAGAAATTTATGGCATCGGCGATAAATTGCAAGGCGGCGTTAGTATAAAAGAGATACATCCCGAGCACGTTGTGCTGGAGCGCCGTGGTCGGTTGGAAACATTAAAGTTGCAAAAAATTAGCGGCATTGGGAATTTAAGATCATCCAGACGATCTACAGCGGGTAGCAACCGGCTTGCCAACATGTCACCCGGCGCGGCATTAAAGCAGATTAGAACAAACATTATGAAAAACCCTGCCTCCTTCGGCGATTACGCGCTGCCGGTGGTGGTCAAGGAAAACGGCCGGCAAATTGGTTATCGTTTACAGCCGCAGCAAAAAGGTCAACTACTGGCTGAGTTGGGCATCCAGCGAAATGATGTGATTACAAAAATTAACGGCGTAAAACTGGATAGACCGCAAAACGGTATTGCAGCATTGCGTAAATTAAGTACAGCGAAAGTGTTGAACATTGTGGTGAGACGCAATGGTGTAGATGTACCACTGAATATTTCGCTGCCATAAGTTTTTAGGTATTTTTATGAGATTCGAACAACACTTTTCGCGCGCAATTAAAAGCACTGTACAAGCCGTGTTATTGCCTGTTTTACTGTCGCTATGTTTTGTGGGGCAAGCACTTGCTGATGAGATAACGCTCAACCTAAAAGATGCTGATATCCGTGCGCTGATTAGCACTGTGTCTAAATTTACCGGCAAAAACTTTATTATCGACCCACGGGTGAAAGCCAAGGTGACGGTGATTTCAGCCAACACCCTGACCAGAACAGAAGTGTACGAAGTCTTTTTATCGGTGCTGCAGGTGCATGGTTACGCGGCGGTACCGACAGGTTCGGTGATAAAAATTGTACCGCAGGTGAATGCCAAGCAGGGGCCGTTGCCCTTGTCTACCAGTAAAAGTCAGCACGCAGCGGACGAACTGGTTACCCGGATTATCCGTCTTGACCACGTGCCTGCATCGCAATTGGTGCCAATTTTGCGTCCACTGGTACCACAACAGGGACATTTGGCGGCCTATAATCCGACCAATACTCTGATTATTACCGATCATGCGGGAAATATAAGACGACTAATGAAAATCATTGCCGGCGTGGATCGCCCCGACAGTGATGAACTGGAAATTATTCCTTTAAAGCATGCTTCGGCTTCCGAGCTGGTGCGTATTTTAAATTCGCTGAATGCCGGTGTGAAAGATGCGTCGAAAAAAATAAGACTGGCGGCAGATGATCGCACCAACAGTATTCTGGTTACCGGTGATCGTTCTTCGCGCTTAAAATTGCGCACAACCATTGCTTATCTGGATACCCCGCTGGAAGATGGCAGTGGCAACACCCATGTTATTTATCTGAAATATGCCAAAGCCGAAAATCTGGTTAAGATTCTGACTGGTTTAAAAGATCAGGGAGCAAAAACCGGTAATGTAAAAGCGAAAGCAGCAGCGGCAAAAGTGACCTCTGGCAGTGTCATTAGTCAAAATGCCATTATTCAGGCGGATGATGAAACCAATGCTTTAATTATTACTGCCGACCCCAATACCATCAAAAACCTGAAAGCAGTGATTCGCCAACTGGATATTCGCCGCGCACAAGTGCTTATCGAAGCGATTATTGCTGAAATAACCACCGACAACAATAAAGAGCTGGGCGTTGGTTTGGCAGTTGATGGCGTTAATCGCAGCAGTGGTAGCTTGCCTGCCGGTATCAGTAATTTTGCAGGCGTTGGCGACCTGTTGTTATCGGTGGCAACGGGGGCTCCACCGACGAGCATACCTGCTGGTGCATCTTTTGGTCTGGGCGGTGAGAGCAGTTCTGGCATTCGATATGGTGCTTTGTTAAGAGCGCTGCAAACCGACACCAATACCAATATCCTGTCGACACCGACTATTGTTACCCTAGATAATGAAGAAGCAGAACTGATTGTCGGCCAGAACCTGCCCTTTGTGACCGGTACTTTTACCGGTGCTGGCAGTAACAATCCCAATAATCCTTTTCAGACCGTGGAACGTCAGGATGTTGGTTTAACACTAAAAGTAACACCGCAAATAAATGAAGGCGATACCATAAAGCTAGAGATCGAACAGGAAACCTCCAGCGTTATCCCAGGTACCATCGAGCAGGGCATTGCTACTAGAAAACGCTCAATTAAAACCACCGTGTTAGTGGATGACGGTGGCATTTTGATTCTCGGTGGTTTGATTGCTGAAGAGGTCTCCGACACCGAAAGTAAAGTTCCACTGCTGGGCGACATTCCCATTATCGGCTTTTTATTCCGCACCCAAAGCACAAAAAGAACAAAAGCCAATTTGATGGTGTTTTTACGGCCAACCATCTTGCGTGATAGCAAAGACGCAGCGTTTGTGACCAATGAAAAATACAGTCATCTGCGCGGCATAGAAAGTGGTGCTTATAACAAAGAAGATGGTAGCTTTGGTTTGCTGGATCATATGGCGCCAAAACTACCCCCAATAGAAAATCTCGACCGCTCGAAACACACCACAGAAAAATCTCAGAGCAAGCTGGATACTGTGGATAAATTTGCCTGGGATGATGAAGACGATGGCTTCCTCTAGCATCGATATCGCTGTCGAGACGGCTGCTGATGATGCGCCGTCTGATGTGTTTGCTGATGAGGCACCGCTGACAGCACTGGCATTGCCCTATGTTTTTGCCAAGCGTCATGGGGTGCTGATAGGGCAGATCGACGATGAGGAAGTGAACGTATTGCACCGCGGCTCACCGGATCCCATTGTGTTAGCCGAAGTCAGTCGCGTAAGCCGGCGAAAGCTTGTTTTAAACCAAATTGCCGACGAACAGTTTTCTGCCTTGTTAGCGCAGACCTACGAGCAGGCAAGCGATCAAGCAATGGCGATGATGGAAGGCGTCGGTGAAGAACTGAATCTGGAAGAACTGGCGGAAACGTTGGAGCCAGAAGATTTGATGGAATCGGATGATGATGCGCCGATCATCCGTTTGATTAACGCATTGTTAAGCGAGGCGATTAAAGTCAATGCCTCGGACATCCACGTCGAGCCCTTTGAGAATCGCTTACGCATTCGTTTTCGTGTTGATGGTATGTTACGCCAAATTCTACAGCCGCCAGGCAACATTGCGCCGTTGGTTATCTCCCGTATAAAAGTCATGGCAAAATTGGACATCGCTGAAAAACGGTTACCACAGGACGGCCGGATTTCACTGCGTGTTGCCGGTCGCGGGGTTGATGTGCGTGTCTCGACACTGCCTTCAGGTCACGGCGAGCGAGTGGTGATGCGTTTGCTGGACAAGCAGGCGGGGCGACTGGACCTCGAACAGTTGGGCATGTCGCGCACCATACATGACAACTTCAATGGCATGTTGCACAAACCACATGGCATTATTTTGGTAACGGGGCCGACCGGCTCGGGTAAAACCACCACTCTGTACGCCGGTTTAAGTATTTTAAATGTCAAAACACGCAATATTTTAACCGTTGAAGACCCGATAGAATATTTCATCGATGGCATAGGTCAGACCCAGGTTAACACCAAGGTCAATATGACCTTCGCCCGTGGCCTGCGCTCCATTTTGCGTCAGGATCCTGACGTGGTGATGATCGGCGAAATTCGTGATATTGAGACCGCGTCGATTGCCGTGCAGGCGAGTTTGACTGGTCACCTGGTATTGTCTACCCTGCATACCAACAGTGCTATTGGCGCGATTACCCGGCTACGTGATATGGGTGTGGAGCAGTTTTTACTGGCCTCCAGTTTAATCGGTGTTATGGCGCAACGCCTAGTAAGAAACCTGTGTCCGCATTGTAAACAGCCGCATGAAATAACCGCAAAAGAACGTGAATGGTTGGGCATGAAAGAGCAAGATAATACCGTGATTTATAGTGCAGACGGTTGCAGCGAATGTAACCATATGGGATACATTGGTCGCAGTGGGCTGTATGAATTTATCCCTGTCGATCATCATCTGCAAAATATGATCCACGAAGGCGAAGGTGAACAGGCAATGGAAGACTACGCCAGAACAATTTCTACCAGCTTGGGACAGGATGGCAAACGCATGATTCTTGCTGGCAATACCTCGCTGGAAGAAGTGTTGCGAGTCAGTAAAGACGATTGACGCGCTTTGCGCGTAATGAAAAGTGAATAATGAAAAATGAATAATGAAGAGATTAAAAACACAGCAATAAAACGCCTAAAGTTTAGCGTTGATATTTCTACGCTTTTCATTTTTCATTAAAAAAATTCATGGCTGCTTTCGATTACATTGCGCTGGACGCAAAGGGCAAAGAGAAAAAAGGCATTCTCGAAGGTGATACTGCGCGTCAGGTTCGCCAGTTGCTGCGCGACAAAGGGCTGACCACACTGGAAATTACTGAAAGCCGCAAAAAAGCGCAGGCATCAGGAAGCACCGCTAAAAACGTGCCGACTTTTATGCAGCGCGGTATTAGCGCCACTGATCTGGCTTTGTTGACTCGGCAATTAGCAACACTTATTCAAGCCGCCTTACCACTCGACGAAACTTTGTCGGCGGTGGCCGATCAAGCCGATAAACCACGAATAAAAAGCATGTTATATGCGATTCGCTCACGGGTACTTGAAGGCCATTCATTGGCGGTTGGACTGGGCGATTACCCCAAAGTTTTTCCTGAACTCTACCGTGCCACAGTGGATGCCGGTGAGCAATCGGGACACTTGGATACTGTGCTGGAACGGCTGGCAGACTACACCGAAAGTCGCCAGGAAATTCAGGGGAAAGTTCGTCAGGCGCTGATATACCCAGCGTTTTTATCAATTTTCGCCATTGCTATCGTGGTTTTTATGATGACTAGCATTGTGCCGCAGGTGGTTTCGGTGTTTGAAGATACCGGACAGCAATTGCCGGGGCTGACTCTCACACTCATAGCGATCAGCGATTTTGTGGTTGATTACGGAATGTTGATGTTGCTGTTTGTGATCGCCGCTTTTGTTGGTTTTCAGGTATTGTTAACCAAGCCAGCCTTTGTTATGAAATATCACAGGTTTCTATTTCGACTGCCGATTATCCAGCGTCTGGTGCGTGGCTTAAATGCTGCCATGTTTACCCGTACTTTCAGCATCCTTACCGGCAGTGGTGTCACCGTACTGCAAGCCATGAAAATTTCCGCCAAAGTAGTTGCGAACTTGCCCATGCGAGAAGCCATTCTAAAAGCCACCGACCGAGTACGCGAAGGCACCGGTATTAAAAAAGCACTGGAGCACAGCAAACTGTTTCCACCGATGACATTACAGTTGATAGCCAGTGGTGAAAACAGCGGCAAGCTGGAAGAAATGCTAGAACGTGCCTCGGTGCAACTAGAGCGTGAGCAGGTGACCCTTATTGCCTACATCGTCGGGATTTTAGAGCCGATGATTATTCTTGCTATGGGTATGATGGTACTGCTAATCGTACTGGGTATTCTCTTACCTATTTTTGATTTGAATTCCTTGGTTAAATAAGACCCGCTTAAATAAGACCCACTTAAATAAAACCCGCCTAAAAAATTCCGCTGCCCACTGGGTTCTCAATTTTTAGCCGCGTCAGCATCTGCTTAAAATCAAGCCCCCACAACTGCGACAATGCTGTTACACGAGCGTTTAATTGATCGCTAGAGCAACACGTTGGCTGCTTATTAAAAGCGAAGACAATGATGTTTTTATGATGGGGTACACTTAGGCACAAGGTTCTTCGATCAAATACTTTTCGAATGGTCATTAACTGATGGCTAAAAGATTGTGCATCAGCCACCAGTAAGTTGATGGCCAGTACACCGGCCGTGGATAGCTTCTGCTTAAAATGAGAGAGCATCTTTTCTTCTGTTAGCCAGCCCGGTGTCAACTCAGCCAGCGCTATATCGGCAACAATAAAATCAAAAGCACGGTTTTTGTCATTGTATTGTTGAATGTCTTTCGTGATAACCGTCCAATTGTTTTGCGGGAAGTCGAAATACTGTTCAGCAAGATCGGGAATTCGCCGGTTATTTTCAACAGCAACGCCGTGTATGCCGGCATTGATTGCACTCATGTAACGGGCGATTGCGCCCGTACCTAAACCCGCTAATAGAACACTTTTTGGTAAGTCGGTGAATAGCATCGCTGCGAAAAGAGCATGATGGACAGGTGAGATTAATCGTTTTTTATGGGTAACATCAATGCGCGATTGCTCGACTGCATCAATCGTTAGCCAGCGCTGATTTTTTGTTTGCCAGACCTGAAGCAGTCCCTTGGCTGTTTGTTCTTGAAACAGTATTTCTTTTTGATCGGGCATCATTAAATTAAGAGGTATCTTTTTCATCCAATTAAGTTACTAGAGACCTTTGTACGAGTCGCTTTTCCGCGATTGCAGCGTTAAAAACAGGCTTAAAGTGCTCACTGACTTCGCGTAAGCTGCGCTTTTTCACCTATTGTTGCCTTGCCCTCACGAAAAATCGTTCTCGTGCAAAGGTCTCTACTAGTATTAATTATGCCGTAAATAAATGGAAAATTTATCAGCAGGCGGCTAATGCCTAATCCTTACATAGGATTAGGGTAATATACTCTCCTTTTTTATTATTGCTAGTTGACTCAGGCGGGTTTACTACAATTTATTGACTATGGTGAAAAAGCTTATGAAAACATCAATGAAAATACTGATAACCCTGTTTATTGTCAGCACCCTTGCGGCTTGCGCGCAATTGACAAAACATGTCGATACCATCAAACCGACGGCGAAATTAACGGGCGCAACGATAACCAATATTACCTTTGACAAGGTTGATCTGGTCTTTGACTTGGCGGTTGAAAATAAAAACCCGATTTCGTTGTCTCTTGCTGGTCTTGAGTATGATTTTAAAATTGAAAATCAGTCACTGGTGAGTGGGGTAACGGCAAAAGCAATAAAGTTAAAGGCGAATACCGTCAGTCCTGTGCAGTTACCGGTTACCTTAAAATTTGCTGATTTGAAAAAACTGCCTGGTGAATTATGGAATAAAGATAAATTATCTTACGATTTGCAGACAACCTTTAATATTACGCTTCCCATTATTGGCAATTACGCTGTTCCAGTGTCAAAACAGGGGGAGCTCCCTGTGCCTAAAATGCCTGGCATAAAAATAAAAAATGTAGAAGTTAAAAAGCTCGGTTTTACCTCTGCAGAGCTGGTTGCGAAGGTTGAAATCGACAACCCTAATGACTTTGATCTCGTACTAAAGAATTTAGATTATCAACTAAAAATAAATCAAAAAAAATGGGGGCAGGGTGAAATCACTAAAAGCAGCAGCATCCCCAGAAAAGCTAAAGGGATTATCGAGATTCCGATAACGCTTGATTTGTTTAGTATGGGCGGCGCCGCTGTTGCATTACTGCAAAAGAAAGCGCCGATAGAATATCAGTTAACGGGCAGCGCTACATTGAACACGGGATTAACATTGCTAAAGGAATACAAACTGCCATTGGATATTAAAGGCACGACGACTTTGCGCTAGGGAAGTGGACTAGTGAAGTTCTGAGCGAGATAATGCTGCGTTTTAGAGAAAACGGTTTGGCGTAGCGCAAAAAAAACCAACTGCATAACGCAGTTGGTTTTTTTATGCCAATTAAGCCGAAGCTAACTGGGGCGGAAAAAGATAAACTTTAAGTATTATAACTACTTAGAAGTCATCAATGCTAGCACCGCCAACGGCTTTAAGCGCGTCTTCAATTGAGCCTGGTGCACACATGATGCTCATGAACGTCGCGCCTGTTTCACTTGCCATCATAGGAAGGTGAGGCCAGCTTAATGCGATGCGGAAGCGACCAAATAATGCTTCAACTTCATCGCCATAAACCAACAGTTCGTAAGGTAGATGTGCCGAATGGCGAATTTCACTACGGTCGATTTGATCCATGATGTATTTGTCACCACTGCAATCCTCTGGGCCTGTACCACCTAGTACAACACCGAATAAGGTCATTTCAGTGCCTTCAGTATCTTTGCCGAGGCTGATCTTATAAGCCTGTGATGTTCCTGCTTTTCCGGCAGCTAAATTTTTCTCAACCGCTGCAACGGCGTCAGCATGGCTATCATAACTGCCTAAATGACTCGGGTCATCGAAATGCTCCATCATAAAAGTGTAGTTATAACCGCGCATATCGTCTGCAGTTAATTCTTTATCGCCTGTGCCAAACGGTTTGCCAGCACCCAGTGCGGTTGCGAGCTTTGTTGTAACGCCGTCAAGATTGCTGGACAAGCGATAAGCATTCGCCCAGTAAATGGGATTCGTGTAAGTCACTTGAATTTCGTCGCCAACTTTAGTGATTGATGCTCGCATTGCCGCGCCGTAACCACCACGTTCTGATTGGGTCGCCGCTGATTTTAATGCTTCGCTGGTAAAGATGATATTGGTGACGCCTTCATACGGTGAATTTGAGCCGACAATTTCGAAGCCAACACCTGATAGTTTTTCTTTTGTTGCTGTTGCTACCGATGCGACATCACCTGATGTAGTATTGGCAAGAACAAATGGCTTAACGAAATCAGCAGCAAAACTTGTGCTGGTTAGACCTGATAGTACGATGGCTGCTAATAGCCCGCTACATTTTTTTAACATTCTGGTTGCTCCCTAGATTGGTGGATTAAAGCTTTTTTTAGTATGAGTATGTAGTTATATTATAAATAACCCATTGATTATACTTGTTTAAAAAAAGCTAAGCCGGAGCCTATCTGCATTGGCGTTTTAGTGCAAGGGGGTGCTGTGTATTATTTGTTTATACGGTTATTTCCATCCGAGCCGTCAATATATGGAGCTTAATTTTGCAGCAAAAATTTCAGACAGATGTTTTAATTGTTGGCGGCGGTCTCAGCGGTCTTGTTGCAACATGGAAATTACGTGCCACAGGCATTAATGCGCGTTTACTGGAAGCGCGTGATCGATTGGGTGGTCGAATTTTAACAACATCTAAAAATGAGTCCTACTGCGATTTGGGTCCTTCTTGGTTCTGGCCTGAGCAACCTCACGTTGCCCGTTTATTGAAGCATTTTAATATTTCATCTTATCAACAATTTTCTGAAGGCCGTGTTGTGTTTCAGCATGCAGACGGGAGTGTTGAAATTCATAGTGCTACTTCGCCAATGCTGGGCATGTGTCGTGTTGAAGGTGGTATCGGTCAGCTCACTAACGCAATTGCAAATGAAATTGATGCCTCTTATCGTTTTCTTGAGCATGAGGTTAGCGGTCTTTCAATCAATAAAGAAAATTCGAAATATAAGGTAATAGTTGAGGTCAAAACGCCTTCAGGAAACTTACAGGTGGAAACTAGAAAAGTTGCTTTAGCGATACCGCCGCGACTGGCGGCTGAGTTAACGTTTTCACCCGCCTTGCCTTCAACCGCATTAAAAGCCCTGAGCGATACACCGACTTGGATGGCGGGTCATGCGAAATTTTTTGCGGTATATGATCGCGCTTTCTGGCGTAAAAACGGGCTTTGTGGTACGGCTATGAGTCAATTTGGACCATTGTCAGAAATTCATGATGCCTCACCTGACTCAGGAAATACTTTTAGCTTGTTTGGTTTTTCGAGGTTAAGCGCGGTTAATCGAGCCAATGTTGGGCGAGATGAGTTTACTAAACAGGCAATAGCGCAACTGGTAACGTTGTTTGGTGAGCAAGCCGCGCATCCTGAGGCAGTACATTTTCAGGATTGGGCAACTGAAAAATTTACCGCCAGCGGTGCCGACCTCAATGCACCAACCCATCATCCGGCGTACGGGCTTAAGCTGCAATTAGGTGATGAGTGGCAGGATAAGCTTGACTTTATTTCCACGGAAACAGCATTCGGTAATGGTGGTTTAATGGAAGGTGCGTTGGAGGCAGGGCTCGCTTATTCCAAAAATTTTATGACGAACAAAGCATTCGAGTAAGAGAATAATTAACGCAACACTCGGGTGCCTTTGAATCGTTACCTTTATAACAGTTGGAACAGCGATAAAACCAGCCGTTTAATAAACATTAAACCAATTAATGCGACCAATGTTGATAAGTCCAGACCGCCCATTGACGGCATGTGTTTTTTAATCGGGCGTAAAATGGGGAAGGTTAAACTGCGTAACAGGCTGCTTACCGGGTGGTTGGGGTCTGGATTTACCCAGCTTAAAATTGCCTGCACAAACAGGGCGACAATAAATATATCAAAACTCAGTGATATCAGGTCATATAAGGACTGTATCAAAAGCAGTTTGGCGTCGAGTGGGTGGCCGGCGATGCTGAATAAAATCACCAATTTGATGATGATTAACAGCAATACCAGTGCCAGTGACGCGGTGTCTACTTTTTTGATACTGGGGATAAAAGTACGAGCAGGTTTTACCAGCGGCTGAGTTACTTTGACCACAAACTGTGAAATCGGGTTGTAAAAGTCGGCACCAACTTGTTGCAGTAAAAATCGCAACAACATGATGGCGATGTAGATACTGAAAAGGGTATCGAATAAAAAGATGAAAGGATTGTCGTGACTCATTATTGTTTAGCCTGCTTTGCTTGTTATAAATGGAGGGCTTTGTTCGTTATAAATAAAGGTGTTGGTAGACGCTGATTTAATCAGATCCTAGCTCATCGGCAAGTGAAATTGACCGATCATTTGCAGCTTGCAGTGCATCTGACACAATTTTTTGATAATTCGCTGCCTGAAAGCTCAGTATAGCTTGTTCTGTGGTGCCACCTTTTGAGGTTACCATTTGCCGCAGTTCAGCCGGTGATGCATCATTTTCCATGGCCATGCGCGCCGCACCTAAGGCGGTTTGTAACACCAGTTGTTGCGCGATTTCAGGGCTTAGTCCAAGCGCCTCACCGGATTGTTGCATACTTTCCATCATCAAAAAGAAATAAGCAGGGCCGCTGCCTGATACCGCGGTAACGGCATTAATCAGTTGTTCTTCTTCTACCCAGATAACCAGACCAACCGCTTGCATAATACTTTCGGCCAGTTGTTTTTGTTGCGTACTAACACTGTCATTGGCATACAAGCCGGACGCACCGCATTGTAATAGCGCCGGGGTATTTGGCATGCAGCGAACGATAGCCGCATCAGTATCAGTACCAGAATTCAGCCAGCGTTTGATGTCTGTGCTTTTGATACCGGCGGCAATGGAGATAAACAGTTGCTTTGTTTCTGCCGGATATGCAGTTGCCAATGCCAATGTTTGGCACACCTGTTTTAGTCGCTGAGGTTTAACTGCCAGCACAACAGCTTCGCACGATAAAATAGTGTTGTTATCGGTGCTGGTAGTAATACCAAACTGGGTGTGTAATTGTTGGCAGCGTTGTTCGTCGGGCTCTGCCACGCGGATGTCCGATGTGGATACGCCTGAATTAATCAGCCCGCCAATAAGGCTGGCTGCCATATTACCACCGCCAATAAATCCGATTGTAGCCATTAATGCGCTCGTCTGATGGTTATCCAAGAAAGCGCGGATTTTACCATACTCGGTTAATTATCCTAGGGATGCGCGGATTATGTTAATTAATTTCATGC
>CAZYYW010000057.1:9288-14790 GCA_964651445.1 uncultured Thiotrichaceae bacterium | reverse complement strand
CACATTATCAATGTGGCACTTCTGTAATTCTGTTTGAATCTGCTAGGCTAGGACATAATAATAAATTGCCTGCTTAGTCTGCTGAATAGAACTTAGTGATAAAAATGAAAAAAATAATATTAAAACTACTGCTTATATGTACCTCAGTAGTGAGCATCAGTTTATTTGTTGTTGGCTGTGATTATGTCAGCGATGTTATTGGTGCAGACAAAGAAGAAAACGCACTCGAACATGCGCAGCGTCACACTGACCCTAATTACGTCTGTCCCATGCACCCACAGGTAACGGATAACAAAGTCAGCAGTTGCCCAATTTGCGGTATGGATTTGGAACTACGTGCGCCAATGGTGCGACATTCATCGTCATCACATTCGACTGCTAGTGAAACGGCTGTCGAACATGCCGCTTTGCATTTGGCACCTAACTACGTGTGTCCCATGCATGCGCAAATTACCGATAGCAAACAAAGTGCCTGTCCTATTTGCGGTATGGATCTTGAACTACGGGAAAATCCACAGCAAAGCGGGCGGCAATCGGGCGAGTCTGACGCTGTATTCGTTTCGGCCGCGATGATAAATAACCTCGGTGTGCGTTTACAGCATGTTGAGTTAGGTCAGGTTGCAGAACAAGTTTATGCCTCTGGTTTTGTCGAAAAAGTTTCAGTGGCACAGGAAGAAAATATCCTCAGTAAAGTCAGTGGTCGTTTGCACAGCGTAGCAGTGAAGCCCGGCCAATGGGTCGAGTTAGGTGATGTTCTGCTTAGTATTGAAATGCAGGATTACTACCCAACGGTTGTGGACTACATGGATGCAATGGAAAATGTGCAAATTACGAAAGCTTTAGAGCTGCGAGAAAAATTGATTGCTATGGGTGCCGGTGATGCAGTGTTGGCGGGTTATGAGGAGGAAGGCCCGTTATCAAAAAATTTGGAAATTGTTGCGCCATTTTCAGGTGAAATAAGCTGGGTAATTGATAAAAGTAGAGATGACAGTAGCGCCGATGAAAATACAGTTGAGATTGGTACAAGGTTGGTACATATCGCAGCGCCTGCCCTTGCCGAAGTTGGTTTGCGCAGTTATTCTCGTCTTGCGCGTGGTGTAAAAGTGGGGCATACCGGTGAATTGGGTGTAGCGCACTTACCGGGAAGAACTTGGCCGGGCAGAGTGGTCGAGGTTATTCATAATCGCTCAGGTTTTTATTCTGCTTTGCAATTTCATGTGATGCTTCCCTACGGTTTGTTAGAGCCCGGTGCTTTTGCCGGTGCTTACGTTAATGCCGGCACGGCTAACGATGTAATGCGTATTGCGACCAGTGCTGTTATTTATGATGAAAGCAGCACGCGGGTGGTGCGTTTGCAAGACGATGAAAGTTTTCAGGTGGTTGAAGTGGTTTTGGGTTTTGAAGGGCACAAGTGGGTAGAGGTGGTCTCCGGTTTGGAACAAGGCGATCATGTCGTTACCCGTGGTCAATTTTTGATTGACTCGGAAGCCACATTACAAGCTGGCTTCAAACGCATCTCAAACGAATAAGCATAGTCAATAAAGTTTATCAGTATGCGCATCAATAACATTATCGAATGGTCGGTTTACAACAGACATATTGTCTTGTTAATCGTGATTTTGTTGACGGTTTCGGGTATTCATTTATTAAAACAACTGCCGATGGATGCAGTGCCCGACTTGTCGGATGTTCAGGTTATTGTCCGTGCACATTACGCCGGTCACGATCCGCAAGTGGTCGAAGACCAAATTACTTATCCCTTATCTTCCGCTATGTTGGGTACGCCAGGTGCGCGCGCAGTGCGTGGTTATTCCTTTACCGGTGATGCCTTTATTTATATTATTTTTGAAGATGGTACAGACCCGTATTGGGCGCGTAGTCGGGTACTCGAATCACTAACTGAAATTCGTGAACGCCTACCAAAGGATGCGCGAATTGTATTGGGGCCAGATGCCAGTGGTGTTGGTTGGATATACCAATATGCACTGGTTGACCGTAGCCGACGACACGATCTCGCCGATTTGCGTGCCATTCAAGATTGGTTTGTGCGTTATGAATTGGCCGGCATAAAAGGCGTCGCAGAGATTGCCACCATTGGCGGCATGGAAAAAACCTATGAAGTAACATTTGATCCTTCCTTACTCGAATCACACCGTGTTAATTATAAAATGATGAAGCAGGCTATTTTAGATGCCAGTCATGAAGTCAGTGGTTCAGTGTTAGAAATGGGTGAAGCGGAATACCTGATACGCGGTGTTGGCTATCTGCGTAGCATTGATGATATTCGCCGTGTACCGATGCTGCACGATTGGGATTCTGGTGCGGTGCCTCGACTGGGTGATATTACAGAAGTGCGCGAAATGCCAGCACCACGACGCGGTATTGCCGAACTAGACGGCGAGGGCGAGGTGGTTGGTGGCATTGTGGTGATGCGCCGTGGTGCCAATGCACTGGCAACGATCGAGCGTGTAGAGGCAAGACTGGAACAGTTGAAAGCCTCATTGCCTGAGGGTGTTGAAATTATTGAAACTTACAACCGAGCGGATTTAATTAAACGTTCAGTCGATACCCTAAGTAAGCGTTTAATCGAAGAGTTTATCGCCGTAGTATTGGTTTGTGCTGCCTTTTTGCTGCATCTGCGTTCTTCACTGGTTATTCTGTTCTCCCTGCCGTTGGGTATTCTGGCGGCCTTTATGGTTATGTCGATGCAGGGCATTACCGTCAATATCATGTCATTGGGCGGTATCGCCATTGCCATAGGCGCGATGGTGGACGCCACCATTGTGATGATCGAAAACGTGCATAAACGCCTCGAAGGTAAAAAGGGTCGAGCCAGCGATGCAACTATCGTGGCAGCATTGAATGAAGTTGGCAGACCGTTATTTATTTCGCTGATTATTATTACCGTCAGCTTCATGCCAATCTTTGCCTTAGAAGCGCAGGAAGGCCGAATGTTCTCGCCCTTGGCATACACCAAAACCTATGCCATGGCAGCGGCAGCGGGTATTTCGATAACACTGGTACCGGCGTTAATTGCGTATTTAGTGCGTGGCGGTATTCGTCCTGAAAAAGATAACCCGCTAAACAGAGGGCTTGCTGCCGCTTATCAACCGGTGTTGACCGCAGCGCTGAATCGCCCAGCCATCACCATCCTGTTTTTTTGCGTGCTGATGTTAAGTGCCTTGATACCCTACAGTAAACTAGGCGTTGAATTTTTGCCCACACTTGACGAAGGCGATTTGCTGTACATGCCCAGTACCTTGCCATCACTATCCATCGGCAAAGCCGCTGAGCTTTTGCAACAAACGGATCGCTTGATTAAACAGGTGCCAGAAGTCAAACGGGTGTTCGGCAAAATAGGTCGCGCCGATACCGCAACCGACCCAGCACCATTGACCATGATCGAAACCACTATTCAACTACACCCGCGCGAGCAATGGCGAGAAGGTCAGACACTGGATGGCATTCGGGCTGAGCTTAATCGTATTGTGCAGGTACCAGGGCTAGCCGCCAATAGCTGGTTGATGCCGATTGAAGCGCGAACCAGCATGTTAGCAACCGGCATTCGTACTCCGGTAGGCATGAAAATAGCCGGCCCTGATTTAAGCGTTATCGAACAAATAGGCAAGCAAGTTGAAAGGGCAGTGCGCGACATACCCGGCACCCAATCGGCCTTCGCCGAACGGGTGCAATCGGCGCGTTACATTGATATCGAGATGAATCATGAATCGGTGGCGCGATATGGCATTAAAGTGGGTGATGTGCACGAAATCATTCGCGTGGCGCTTGCGGGTGAAACGGTTGCTTACACGGTTGAAGGACGAGAAAGCTACCCCGTACGCTTGCGCATGGATCGTCGGTTCCGAGATTCAATACCCCGCATCAAACAAATTCCCGTTGCAACAGAGCGTGGCTTAATTGCGCTGGGCGATATTGCCGACTTTACTATCAGACGTGGCCCAGCCATGATAAAAAGTGAAAATGCACAGCCAAACGGTTGGGTTTATATCAATATAGAAGGCCGTGATATTGGTTCATGGTTAGGTGAGGCGCGGAGCAAAGTAGCCGCGTCAGTCGAGCTGCCGCCGGGGTATTCACTGACTTGGTCGGGTCAATATGAATATTTGGAAAGAGTGAATGAGCGTTTGTTGCTGATTATTCCACTGGTTATCGGCTTAATTTTCATCTTGCTTTTTATCACCTTTGGCAATTTAATGGAATCTCTGATGGTCATGCTGGCATTGCCGTTGTCATTGGTGGGCGGCACTTGGCTGCTGTGGTTGCTAAATTTTGATTTATCCATTGCAGTGGCAGTCGGGTTTATTGCGGTGGCGGGGGTGGCTGTTGAGTTTGGCGTGGTTATGCTGGTGTATCTTGACCAGGCAGTTGCGCGATTGCAGCCAAAAAATGCCAAAGAATTACGTGTCGCGGTGATAGAAGGCGCGTTATTACGCCTGCGCCCAAAAGCCATGACCGTGCTGGTCATATTCGCTGGTCTGTTGCCTATTCTTATTGGTAGTGGCGCAGGATCGGAAGTAATGAAGCGTATAGCTGCGCCCATGGTCGGCGGCATGATAACCGCGCCATTGGTCTCGTTATTTGTTATACCGGTACTGTACTATTTATGGCAGATACGGTTAATTAATAAGCAACATGGCAAGCAAAGCCCAAAAATCAAAATCATGGATTAAGGTTAATTATTGAGCACTAATAATTGATAAGTACAGAAACAAGGTCGTCAATTGTCGATTTTCATGCCATTTTTTCACCATTCGCCCCGCTTTGCCGATCTTGCTGCCATCGCCATCGTTGTCGTCTCCGCCCCAGCCGCTCGCCTCAAATCGAATAAAAACCTGCATTTCTGCTTACGTTTGTAGGTAACTGATTGATTATCTTTGCCTGACAGAGCAGTAATGCCATAATATGATTTTTGTCAATATTTCTTACACGCGCATCTTTATTAGTAAATCATGTTTTTATAATATATTTATATTCAATAAATACAACAACTTATAGGATAAATGCTTTTTTTAATGGGTGTTTTTTGAAATAGAGGCCACTATACTTTAGGGATACTGACATTGCTGTCATGTCGTTATGTCATGTTTGATGAATTAACTTCGATTAGTTATTAATAATCTCGACATTTTAAATGGCGCTTGCCAGCATTCAACGTCGAACCCCCGCCTTTTTTCTGTTCACTATCGCCCTGATGGGTGCCCCGTTCATTTGGCATAGATATTGCTTTGTGTAAGATGTTGTGTCATATGCCGCATGTACTCAGGTCATATGACATAAGCAACGGGTAAGCCAACGGTTATGTCACATAGTGATCGTTACTCTAAAAACTAAATGTTTATACAGCTAACAAAATCTGCATAAACACGGGAGGAATAATAAATGAAAAATAATTCAGTCACGACCAAACATTGGTTGGGCATTGCCGCAGGCTCTGTGATAGCGATGAGTGCTGTTACAGTACAAGCTGCAACATTAACGGAG
>CAZYYW010000057.1:5043-9188 GCA_964651445.1 uncultured Thiotrichaceae bacterium | reverse complement strand
CCATGGGCATCAGGTAGCTATTTTCTAGCGGTTACTTCTGATTTCAACCAAGGACGTGATGCATTTGGTAATTTCCAGTCAGACGCTTCATTTCTTACTCAGGTATTCAACAACCATTTAATCATTGGTACACCATTCAGTCATTTTCACGGCATGAGTTTTACGACTTTTGACTACGAAATACAGACCGTTGGTGCAGTACCTGTACCAGCAGCCGTCTGGTTGTTTGGTAGTGGTCTATTGGGTTTAATCGGTGTTGCAAGACGTCGCGCTAAGTAGACTCTAAGTAGATTGGTTCGGTTCAAACGATCCGACTAAAAAAGATTCGACAAAAGAATACTAAAAAATACTAATTGAGGAATTAATTATGAAACTAATAACGAAAATAACACCTGTAGCGGCAGCACTTGCACTTGTATTATCAGCTGCGCCCGTACAGGCGATTGATTACGAAGTCTGGGCATCTGACCAGTCTAACTCTGTTGCTGGTGCACCAGGCATTGGTAAAGACGGCAGCTTCTTGCAAATATTTGAAGGCTCTGACATAGAAGATTATGTTGCTGGCACTGGTGCTGCGCCAATGCCTATTCCATGTGCGGGTACAACCGCGCCATGTGATGCACATGCGGTTTTTCCAGGAACTTTAATTGAAAATGATGTAGCGGGTGCTACAGGTGAGACACTAGCGACATCTAACAGTGTGGCATTGGGAGCAACTATAGGTACAGGTGATGACCTATCTATTGGTCGTTTACACGGCGCACTGCCCGATCCACAACACATGTACGTTAATGTAAACTTCTTTTCTGGTGGTCGAGGTTATGTTGGAATTATGACGGCAGACACCAAAGAAGCGGTGGCTTTATGGCGTGTAACCAAAACCAATAGAGGTGAATCCTTGCATATGTCGTTCTGGGCACCAGACGGTAATTCTTTGTTTCTTGCTAACTTGCATGGCCGCATTTTGGAACGTGTTGACATCACACGTGACGAGCATGGCACCATCATAACCGCTGACTTTAATCAGGCAGCGTCTATGGGCGTTGGTGCAGCAAGCATTGTTAGAGATGCGCGTGCCTATACGGGTGATAATGCTATAGGTAATGCGTTAATCAGCACAATTTCTGGTGCTTATAGCGCAGAAGCGACAGCACTGGATACGCCAAACGGCAAATGTCGTCAAAATGGCTGTGGCAGTGGTGCGCCAGATGGTAGCTTGGGTGGTCGCCCGGGTAACGTGATTGTTTGTCCAATCGTGTCATCAAACGAAAAGATATATGTCACCTTTGGTGGCGGTGGTCTGCTGATAGCTGACGGTACAACAACACCAATGCAAATTGTTGGTGAATACGGTAATCAAGTAATTAATGGTGCTGGTTGTGGCGGTGTAGAAGCTGGCGGTAATGTTTACTTGAACGCAGGTGCGTCTGCTGCCCCCGGCGGTGCGACTCAGTCTGTATTCTCTATGTATCGACTAACCACTAACTTCCCAGATGCGGGTGCGGCTTATCCAGAGAATTTCCCAATGCCACGTACCATCTTTAAAGACGCGGGTAATACTATCGCTGGTGGTAATACCTCCGGTGCGGCTTCAGATGCATCAGGTCAGTTACCGGGCGTATCAACACGTCGTGATGCACACGGTGCGGTTGGAACAGTAACAGGGCACTACGTGCATAACACTGATCGTATCCAAAACAACGGTATGAGCTTTAATGTTGCAACGGGTGAGTCACATACTTATCCATTAACGGGCACGACTGCCTGTTCAAGTGTGGCAGCGGCTGGTGTACCACCTATGTATGCTGATGATGTTGCAGCTGACTTAATGGATCGTTCACCAAACGGTGACTTCATATTCTTCGCTGCACGTGGTCCAGTTCCACATTCTGTTACACACACAGCGCAAGGTGCATGTCCTGGCGTTGGTGTTATTAAGCTGACAGAAGGTGGTAAATCAGGCGAGTTGGTGAAAGTTGTTCGTACTACCAACACGATTGATGATGTTGGACCTTCTGCTTCAGGTGGTTACCTTTACACTGGCGCGGAACGTTCTGATCCACATGGTGTATCTGTTGTTATTAAGTAACAGAGGTTAACAAGCAGTATTTGTTAACGCATTAAAAAAGGCGATCCGTAAGGGTCGCCTTTCTTTATTAAGGCGGATAAAAAGAAAATATAAGAAAGATTTATATATTTTTTTATTATGAATTTATTATGGGTGAATCGCATAATAAAACATAAATATAGGATATAAATAGATGTATTCATTAATTAGCATTACTGCTATCTAGGCTGTTATGTGGACTGAAACAGAATTTTAATTAATGCATAAATTATTAAAACAGTGTTACTGACAAACGACTATCGGTCGTTGATATAATGTTGGTCGTGCTTTCGTTCCTAAGCAATCTGGGATTCGTTCGTAGTTTGCCCAAGAAGATTTTTTGCTCTAGTTTTTATGGGATTTTCAATGCCGTTACACAATTTACTTAACACCATGTTTGCAAGCCCTATAATGGCTGTTTCGGCGGTTGTTAGTATTGCCTGTGCGAGTATATTAGTGGTGAATATTAGTGCTAATTTTTCGTCTGAAGGTTCTGTATTAAGTAGCGATGTGTCAAGGGGCGATGTGTTATCGGGAGATGCGCCAGGGAATACATTTGGCAATAACCCTGTTACACAACCGGATAATGCTGGCTATGATTATCGAACGGAAGATTCACCAGAGCAGAGTGTGAACTCGCCTCACACAGCAGGCAGATATATTTCGCCGCAAAGGGCTGCACAGTCTAGGACGGATCCTGCGATAAAAAGCAAAACAAATCAAAACCACAATACGTTTTATAGTGACGGGCAATATTATGCAGAAGACTTTGATCAGCGTAACGAGAATCCAGCACTAAACAATAATAACAGCTCATCACTTTTTAATTACTCGAACGTGGGTAATTCGAATTTTTCAGCGACCACTGATTCTGCCTCCACGAATACAAACAATGTAGGTAACAGCGACAATAACACGGTGTTCAGTACGACAAATGATAACCCTATTGTTGCATCGGATGCAGACGATAATGTGCCGACATCGGGTAATGATTTCCCAGTTTCACTGGAAAACACAGTTAAAATTGATTTAGATGAAACGCAAACTATTTCTTGCCGACCGATTGTCGCAAATGGCCCGCCCTGTATGTGTACTTTTACCCTCAGTGATGCTGGCGGCAGTGTTAGCGAAGTGGTTGATAATTGCAGTTGAAAAATTGGATAACAATGTCACTGAACGCCAACTAAAACACTTTTATTTACAAAAATAATAAAGAGAAGTAACCAATGAAAAATATACAAATCATCACAACACTGCTTGTTTCCGTTATGTCTGCAACGGTTGTTGCAGAACAAAAAAATGATTTTGGTCGGGACAACATACTGGTGGCGGCTGATCCCGCTACCCTAAAATTAATGCGGGCGGTGGTCGAAAAAGTCGATGCCAAATTTTTCAAGGCGAAACCAGTTGTTGAATTGCGTTATCCCAGAAAATCGCTCAAATTATTGTGTCTTGGTACAGGTTCAAAATACCCTGATTTGGTTGCGTCCACACGCGAAATGAATGAGGAAGAATTTAAACGCTGTCAGAATAATAATATTGGCACTATTGTTAAGCTTAAAATTGGTTACGAAGCATTGGTGGTAGTGGCTAATAAAAAGGCAATTGAACTAAATCTCGATCCCCGACAATTCTTTTTAGCGACAGCCAAAAATGTGCCTAACCCGAAATTAAAGGGTGTGTTAATGGCCAATAATAATAAAACGTGGAAGGATATTGATCCAGAGGCAAGCAAGCAAGCGATTAAAATATTGGGGCCAGCGGGAAAATCTCGGACTGAGCGTACGGTCAAGATTCTTGGGTTGGAGACTGGTTGTCGCAGTTGGGACTGGATTGCCGATATGAAAAACATACAAAAAAGCTATCGCTTATATCGTGAAGTTTGCTGGTTGCCAAGGGATGATGGTTTGTATGTGAAAACGGATACCAATTTGACTGAACAATTATTGTCAGATAAAACGGCTATTGGTTTGATGGATTTTAATACTTGGTTGCAATCAAAAGATAAGTTAAAAGCCTATTCAATCGACGAATTACC
>CAZYYW010000057.1:0-4943 GCA_964651445.1 uncultured Thiotrichaceae bacterium | reverse complement strand
TATTATTTAAAAGCGTTGCCATGCACCCATGCCACCAGTGAATAGCGTTGACCACGGGTGATCGGGGTGACGCGATGGTGCAAAAAGGCAGGGAAAAATATAATGGCTCCCTGTTTTTTGCTAGCCGTTTCCACGGTTTTCATAAATTCTAATTCACCACCGTCATATTCATCTGCTGCGGTTAACTGAATAGATAAGCTCAATTTTCGCGTTGAATTATCACCTTCTCCCAGATCAGTGTGCCAGTCGTAATGATCGCCGATGTTATAAACAGCTAACTGAATGGCTTCAATGCCGGAGAGCTCAAAATGGTAGGCGTTTGTATTCACTTGTTGAATTTCTTCACTGATTTTTTCGTATAACCAACGGTTGGTTTCATCGTGTAGCAAATAGCTGACATTGGAGCTTCGAGTCGTTTGTTCTATATTGTTGTCGCCAGCTAAACCCGCAGTGGCCGTTTGCTGTTTATCGCCTTGTTGAATAATGGCTTCGCACTCTGCGAGCGTTAGAAAGTCGGTTTTTGTGGCAACCATCATGACCCGATCGTTTTGTGTTGGAGACGACAGAGAATTGAGTAAAGTGTGTATTTTAGACATGATTATTCAGCACTGGTTAGGAAGTCGTATTGCTGGTATTTTACCAATTAAGTTAATAAGCCAAATTAATAAATTAAATTCATCACCGATATTGAAACGATGAGGAATAGTATGGTCATGATACTGCCGGCTCTAATGAAGTCGGGTACACGGTATCCGCCTGGTCCCATAATCAACGCATTAACCTGATGGGTAGGAATCAAAAACGAGTTTGATGTGGCTATCGCAACGGTTAGGGCAAAAATAGCGGGGTCAGCGCCTTCGACGCCCAGCGCAATGTTAACCGCCAGTGGTACCAGTAGCACGGTAGCGCCGACATTGGACATCACCAGTGTGAAGAAGGTAGCCAGTATAGCGACAGACAACTGAATGACCCAGACGGGCATGTCGCCAACCACGCGCAGGGTTTGTTCTGCAATCCACGCGGCGGTGCCTGAGGTTTCAACCGCCATACCTAAAGGGATTAAGCTGGCAAGCAGAAATACAGTCTTCCATGAAACAGCTTCATAAGCCTCGTCAATGTTCAGCACGCCCGCTAGTATCATACCAATAGCGCCCGTTAACAGCGCAATGGATAAGCGTACATCGGTGAACAACACCATGAATAATGCAATGCCAAAAAATAGACCGGCCCAGCCAACTTTATTGGGACGGGTTTCTTCATGTGGGAATTCTGTGGTCACTACCACAAAATTTTTGTCTTTTTGCAGTCTGGCAAGCGCCGCCCAACTGGTGTGTACCACCAGTGTGTCACCGGCTTCGAGTTGCATATTGCGGATGTCGTCACCTTCACGCATGGTTTCACCATCACGATGCAATGCAACCAGTGCGATGCCATAGGTTTTACGCATCCATAGGTCACGGGCGGATTTGCCGATAAGTTTAGAGCCGGGCGGGATAACGACATCGGCGATTCCAGATTTGGTACTGGACAGTGTCTCTGTGAAGGTTTGCAGTCTACTGCGCAATTCCAGACCGTAGGTTTCCGTCAGCGTGAGCAGGTTGTGCGGTGCTGCCAGTATGCCGAGCACGGTATTGGCTGAAATACCCAGTTCACGATCCAGACCGCCAGGGCCGACACGGGTGGCATCACTGTCGGTATGCGCGGCAATGACACGGATGCGGCTTGTATGCTCAATGGTGTCAATTGATTTGCCAACCAGTTTACTGTTTGCCGGCACAACCACTTCGTATAACTCGTAATCTAAACCATAAATGTCTTTAAAGTAGTCAACAGTGTTAGCACCGGATGTGCCATCATCTGATGAGCGGGGAAGAACGTATTTTCCCATGATGACAAAGTAAAGAATACCGGTGATAACCAGTGAAATGCCAATCGGTGTCACTGAAAACAAAGACCACTGTTCCATTTGTTGGTCAGCAGCCAGCGATATGTTGGAGTTGATAATTAAGTCATTCAGTAAGATTAGAGGCGAGGAACCAACCATGGTAACTGTACCGCCTAATATGGCACAGAACCCCATGGGCATTAACAAACGTGACATGGGTAAACCCGAACGCGCGGAAATACGGCTGACGACCGGTAGGAATAAAGCCGTCGCGCCCACGTTTTGCATGAAGGAGGAAATAAAAGCAACCGAACCCGATAGGATAGGGATGATACGGGTTTCAGTGGTTCCACCGACTTTTAATATATAAGCCGCTACCTTTGTCATCAGACCGGTTTTATCAAGACCCGCACCAATTATCATTACTGCAATAATTGACATCACCGCGTTGCTGGAAAAGCCGTCGAACAGACGGTTTGCGTCTACCAAACCTTCACTTAATCCCATTACCGGGAATAATAGGGTACTCAGACCCAGCAATACCATGATGCTGATGGCGGCGACGTCGACATCTACAACTTCAAAGGCAAACAGGTAAATAGTTAAAACCAGAATGCCGGTTACCCAAGCAATTTGTATTGTAGGTGTAACACCGGTCAAGGCGAGAGCGAGCAGTGCGAAAAAAATTCCGGCAATAAATTTCTTTTTGGGGAAGGGTTTTTTAACGTCAGACATATTTTGACAGGCCTTGCATGTTTGTAGTGGTGAAATTATTTTGCGTAAAGTTACAGATGCATCTGTTTAGCTGCTTACTTTATTCTGTCCGTCGCTCAGTGCTGAGAGTAATGACTACTTTGTGTTGGCATGTTGGGACAATAGTAAATGAAGCCATATATTAGAAAAGAATAAATTCATAATTTTCTAAAATAGTGATATTTTAATCGAGCGTATTCTACACTTTAAACTAAGGTATTGTGTGATAGATTCCCTAAATATCTAATATATATAGTATTTCTTTATGGGTAGAGCAAGGCTTAAGTGATTGTTTTATTTTTTCAGCCAGCTTTTTTGCCTATTTTCTGTATGCAAATCTTCAAAGTGTCTCGCTAATCCGGTGCATATATATGCACTTTTGCCGAACAGCTTGTTGGCTTAAATTTGCAGAAAATAAAAATTCGCCTGACTGGATTATTTAATTTACTATAAAGAACAGATTTGTTTTTTTAGCAGTAACCTCGAATTAAATAAGTTGTGGTAGGGATATTATTTTGAAGAAGTATTTTCCGTTTTTAAGCTGGATTCATGAATTAAAAGACCCCAAAATTCTTCGTGCCGATTTGATTGCTGGCCTCACCGTGGCATTGGTTTTAATCCCGCAATCGATGGCATACGCCTCGCTTGCCGGATTGCCTGAAGTTTACGGCTTGTATATTGCCTTTGTGCCCGTTTTCATGGCTGCGCTTTGGGGCTCCTCTCGTCAACTGGGTACCGGACCGGTAGCCGTTGTTTCAACTATGACAGCAACAACGCTGGCACCGGTTGTCGCCCTTATGCTTGCGCCCGGTTATACCCAAGAACAATATATGGCGTTGTATATTCCGTTGGCAATGCTGTTAGCGTTGCTGGTCGGTGTATTTCAGTTTTTACTGGGCGCTTTTCGTCTCGGTGCCATCATTAATTTTCTATCGCACCCGGTTATTGTTGGCTTTACCAGCGCCGCCGCGCTGTTTATTGGCTTAACGCAGGTTTCGAAAATATTTGGTGTGGAAATGCCCGGCGGCGCGGCGGATCATTTTCTGACTGTCAAGATTTGGGGCGTGATTCAAAATTTGGGTGGTACCCATTTCCCGACACTGTGGATGGGAATTTCTGCGTTTGCCATTATGATGTTACTCAAGCGTTTTATGCCAAAAATCCCCGGTGTGCTGGTGGCGGTGGTGGTGACCACGGTAGTCAGTTACTTTATTGGTTTTGAGGAATTAGGCGGTGCGGTGGTGGGTGTTGTGCCTGAAGGGCTACCCGATTTTGCTGTACCGGAGATCGGTATCGAGGCATTGAGCGAACTGTTTTTAGGGGCAATTATTATCGCAATGGTTGGCTTTATGGAAGCGATATCCATCGCCAAAGCCATGGCCGCTAAAACCAAAGATCGTATTAACCCTAATCAGGAACTCATGGGACAAGGTTTGGCTAATATTTGTGGTAGCTTCTTCCAGTCTTATCCGGCATCAGGCTCCTTTTCGCGTTCTGCGGTTAATTTAAATGCGGGCGCAAGAACAGGTTTTTCTTCGGTTGTTACCGCTGCCATTGTTGTTATTACGTTGTTATTCCTGACACCACTGTTATACCACCTGCCGAAAGCTACACTCGCTGCGGTTGTTATTATGGCGGTGTTTGGTTTGATAAATTTCATTTCGATGAAGCATATATGGGAAACAAACAGGCATGACGGCATCGCTTCTCTGGTTACTTTTGTGGTAACAATCGCGGCGGCACCAAGCCTGGATAAAGGTATTATTGTGGGTGCGATGCTGGCCATTATCTTATACCTGTACCGCACGATGCGACCAAGGGTGTCAATATTAGGTCGTTACAAAGATGGCACCTTGCGCGATATTGAAATTAATAAAGGCATACCGACCGATGAAAATATCATCGCAGTGCGCTTTGATGGTTCCTTATACTTTGCCAATGTTTCGTTTTTTGAAGATGCGATGTTGAAAGCGGTGGCGAAATATCCAGACGCAAAATTTTTGATGGTGGTAGGCGATGCGATTAATCAAATCGATGCCTCGGGAGAAGAGGTTTTGCATCAACTTGTTGAGCGGCTGCATGATAATGATGTGACCGTAGTATTTAGCGGGCTAAAGCGGCAGATATTGGAAGTGTTAGATGCCAGCCATTTGATTGAAATTATTGGCGAGCATAATCTCTTTATTACAGTTGATGCGGCTTTGGATGAAATTTATAAACGTCTTGAAATGGATGCGGCAGGAACATTTTGCCCATTGAAACGTCAGCCAACTGAAGCGTCTGCAGCAAAGCCGATTGAAAGTTC
>CAZYYW010000056.1:1755-14897 GCA_964651445.1 uncultured Thiotrichaceae bacterium | reverse complement strand
CCACCTTCTTCACCCTCGCCGCCGCCTGATGACCCACCGGTGAATAGTTCAGCCAGTGTGGCAACCTTGGCGAAGTTGATAGTGAAAAATGCACTTCTAATCGGGGCTAACTGGGTAATGGATTGCCGCGCTTCGAGGTCAATTTTTTCCTGCGCCGCTATCTCTTCGCTGGGTGCGATCATCATTACCGTGCCCGATTCGCGTTTTGATAATCCTTTAGCTTTCAGGATGATGTCCAGCGCTTGATCCCAGGGTACGTTTTTCAATCGTAGGGTCAGGTTGCCATCGACGGAATCACTAACCACTACATTAAGACTGGTGAAGTCTGCGATTAGCTGTAATACCGCACGTACCGGAATGTCCTGAAAGTTAAGTGACAAACGTTCGCCGGTGTAACCAAATTTTGCTTTTTTAACTTCTTCAAGTTCTTCCTGGCTGACGGGTTTTAGTTCCAGAGTAAAGATGTTGTTCGCCTGGTAAGCCACGTGGTCAAAATTGTTGTTTATTGGCGTTATTTCAATGCGTACATTGTCTTCTTCTTCAAAACTGCTGATGGATTTAACCGGTGTGGCAAAATCAAGAACATCCAGTGTCTGGCGCAGTTCATCAGGTAATTGTATGCCGAGAAATGTGATTATAACCTTGCCAAATTCTTCGCTGATGTCCATCGGGATATTGGACTCCGTCAGATGGATGACTACCCGGCCTTCGCCTTCTTCACCGCGTCGAAAGTCTATATTTTCGATTCCGCGAGGTGCGTTAGAAAAACGTGGTGCACTGCTTGACGTTATACCGACGTTGGCATTGCTGGGTTCAAAAGCAACACCGGTGGCTTCGCTATCCAGTGTTATCAATACTTTGTTACCTTGTGTGGTGACTTGATAGGGCACAACTTCTGACAAATTCAGAATGACACGTGTTTTGGTTCGGGTTGATATGGTGGTAATGGATTGAGCTACGCCAATTCCAATAGGTTGTGAGCGTTTAGGTAATTGACTGCCGGTATTGGCAAAGTCAAAAGCAATGCGAGCAGGATTATCGATGGTGAAACTTAGCGGTGTGACTGCCTGTTCGCTGAGTTCCAGACTGATTTGCAAACGATTACCCGGCAACGAAGCATACTGTATGCTGGTAATGGCATTGGTTGCTGGGTTGGTGCTTGCGTGAGCCAGTGAACCGACCAGTAAGCTGAAGATAAAGAGCAGCGTTGAGATCTGCAGTAGATATTGGCTAACAACCGTTGTTATGGGTGTCGCTTGCGAAGTGATTTGGCTGGAAACATTCATGTTGAGCCCATTTAATGGTTTGTTTATTATTGTTTTTAACATCTTCATTCTCCGCGTGCGCAAACTATCGGCTGCGTTTTAATCATTAAGTTAGCTGTAGCGTCATTAAAGACAGTCATTAAATCAATCATCAATGATTACCTATGGCGATTGAGGCATCTCTTTCGATATAGCCGCCGATTCCATCAGGCACAATTTCAATGAGGTGGACAGATGATTCGTCTATGGCGATTATCCGACCTTCACTTTGCCCCATGTAATGATCGACCTGTACACGGTGTACAAAGCCTTGAGGATCTTTGATTAAGCCCCACTGCTGCGTATCTTGCTCTAATGTGCCAACCATACTGAGTGTGTCCAGCGGAAAGACTTCAAGCGGTTGTCGAGGGCGCGATAAATCCGGGTTTAGCAGGCTGGTTTTTATTGCGCTATCTTCTTCGAGATCAATGGTTGCGACAAACGGATCACGTAATTCAGCGGCTGAATAGCTAAAGCTTTCATAAGGCTTGAACTGCGGGATTGGCGCTACGCTGCCGACATGTGCGGATTTTGTTTGTGAGATAAATTTTTGTAGATCAGAAGTGTCCTGACTGCAACCCGCTAGCGTCACGATTCCGATGCACAGTAAGGCGTGTCTAATGCTAAGCATTATTCAGTCTCCTCTGCGTTTTCATCGAGGTACTGGTAGGTGACGGCGGTTAATTCCATGCTGAGTTTAATGCCGCCCTTAGGGTCAACCCTTTTAATTGATATATCCTGAATGGTGACAATTCGCGGCAGGGCAGCAACGCCACTAATGAATTCGGCGAACTCGTGGAAATGACCGGTCACTTTAAGTTTTATCGGGTATTCGGAATAAAATTCTTTTGGTTGCAGCCCTAGTGGTTTGAAAAAATCGATTTCAAGCCCGGCAGAGATGCCTGTTTGCGAAATATCGGTCAATAACGTTTCGATTTCCGTTTGGTTAGGCAGTTGGCGCAACAAAGTGCCAAAAGAGGTGCGCATTTCATCTAGCTGTTGTTTGTAGGCTTCCAGATTTGCTGCTTTTTCCTGCTTGCCGGAAAATAATATGCGCAGTTGTTTTTCTTCGGCAACAACCTTCTCAAGCTCAACTTTTTGATTGGTTGTATCTAAGAAGTATCCAGCGACTAGCAAGGCTACACATAAAAATACAATAACCGCAATTTTTATCGGTAATGGCGCACTGCCAATTTTTTTAAGATCGTCGATATCCAGATCGTTAATATCAATTTCGGAGAGATTCATTAGCTATCATCCCCGCTCATTTCTTCTTCATCAGGTGCTGCCTGCGAGGTAAGCAGAACAAAGTCACTGCTGCGCAAAGTGCCTTTACGGGTTTCAATGACTTTTAATTTTGGTGTTGCCATCCAAGGTGAGGCATCAATGTTTCTCATGTAAGCGGATACTCGGCCATTGGATTCGGCGACGCCTTTAATAGTCAGTTGTTTGTTTTGCTGTTTGATTTCAGTTAGGTGAATGCCTTCGGGTACAGTGCGTACGATTTCATCAAACAGGCGTACAATCAGTGGTCGTTGCTGTTGCAATGACTGAATGACATCCATGCGGGAAAGCAATTGGTCTCGGGTGTCTTCCAGTGCATCTATCTGTTTTAGTGATTCATCAAGCAGGGCTATTTCGGTATTCAATAGTGTATTACGGTATTTCTGGTGTTCTATCTGATTGTCAAAAGTGACGTGAACCATAAAGACAATTGCGCCAGTCAGCGCTAAAGACAGTCCGGCAATAGTGAGAAACTGTTTGGTTTGCTCTTGGCGCTGTTCTTCGCGCCATGGCAGTAGATTAATATGTGCCATTAGTCAAAACTCCTCATTGCCAGGCCGCAGGCAATCATCAATGAAGGTGCGTCATTGCTTAAATTTTCTGGGTTAACTTTCGAAGCCAGTGACATTTCAGCAAAAGGGTTGGCGATAACCGTGCTTGTGTCTAGTTGTGATTCAACCAGCTCATCAATGCCCGGAATAGAAGCGCAGCCGCCAGCAAGCACGATTAGATCAACCGCGTTATGTTGCCCGGAGGTGTAAAAAAATTGTAAAAAGCGACCGACTTGCTGGGCGATGGTTTCTTTAAAAGGCTCTAATACTTCTGGTATGTAGTTGTCCGGTAGACCACCTTCTTTTTTAAGGCGACCGGCTTCATCGTAGGCAAGACCATAGCGGCGCATGATTTCTTCGGTCAGTTGCTTCCCACCAAAACTTTGTTCGCGAGTGTAGATCAGTTGATTGTTTTCCACTACATTAAGGCTGGTCATGGTCGCGCCAATGTCAATTACCGCGATAAGCTTATCTTCCGCACCGTCTTTGAGCTGGTGAGCGATCATCTTAGAGGAATTTTCTATGGTATAAGCTTCTACATCGACAATTTTTGGGGTCAGGCCTCCCAGCGCCAATGCAGCGGAGCGTAACTCGATGTTTTCACTGCGTGAGGCGGCCAGCAGAACGTCAACCGTGTCAGGGTTGTTTTCAGACTCGCCGATGACTTCAAAGTCCAGATTAATTTCTTCCAGCGGGTAGGGGATGTATTGGTCGGCTTCCATTTCAATTTGTGCTTCAAGGTCATCGTCACTTAAACCGGCTGGCATGGTAATAATTTTTGTGATAACGGCAGAACCGGCGACAGCGACAGCGGCATCTTTGGTTTTGGTGCCTGATTTTTTTACGGCTTTTTGAATGGTATTGCCGACAGCTTCAACGTCTTGAATATTTTTATCAACCACAGCATTGTCCGGCAACGGTTCTACCGCAAGGCTTTGCACTCGATATTTATCGCCGTCTTGTGTTAATTCGAGTAGTTTTACAGATGTCGAACTAATATCCAGACCCAAAATGGCTGGTTTTTTGCGCTTGAAAAGATCCACGCGTCTCCCCTGATTTATCTATTTTGATTTATCTATTTAAAGCTAGTTATAGAGCATATAGTAGCATTTGCATTAAATATTAGCTGTAAGTGTAGAAAAATAATAGGTTATTATAAACGATGTCGTAAAAATACCTGTAAACCTATATACTTTGCCGCCTTAGCCATACTTAAACAAACGCAGGTAAAAGGAACAGTGCGCTTATTAAAACTACTTAAACAACTTATTCTCATTGTCCTAGTAATGACTATGCTTGCTGTTGCTATCGCTGTCGGCGGTTATTTCTACCTTAAGCCCCAACTGCCCTCTATTGAGGGTCTAAGTGATGTGCAGCTTCAAGTTCCACTCCGTATTTATAGCAGTGATGGCGCATTAATGGGGGAATTTGGTGAGAAACGACGAACACCTAAGAAATTCGATGAAATACCGGAAGTAATGCGGCAAGCCTTTTTATCGGCAGAAGACAACCGTTTTTTTGAGCATCCCGGCGTCGATTACCAAGGTATATTACGCGCCGTGGTGAATTTGGTTGTGACCGGTGAGCGTGGTCAGGGTGGTAGCACCATAACCATGCAGTTAGCACGTAATTTTTATCTAACCCGCGAAAAAACCTATCTGCGAAAGTTGAACGAGATTTTGCTGGCATTAAAAATTGAGCGAGAGTTAAGCAAGGAAAAAATTCTGGAATTATATTTAAATAAAATTTATTTGGGCAATCGTGCTTACGGTGTCGCTGCAGCCGCGCAAACTTACTACGGTGTTGGTCTGGAAGACCTAACGCTGGCACAGGTGGCGATGATAGCCGGACTGCCAAAAGCGCCGTCCTCTTATAACCCGATTGTGAACCCTGAGCGGGCCGTTATTCGGCGAAGCTATGTTTTGACTCGTATGTTCGCCTTGGACTACATCAGTAACGCGCAATATGAAGAAAGCCGTAATGCGCCCGTCACCGCCAAGCGTCATCGCAGTATTTTGGGCGTGTCTGCGCCTTATGTAAATGAAATGGCACGCGCTGAAATCGTTAAACAGTTTGGCGATGAAGCTTATGTGCGGGGGCTAAACGTATACACCACGATTGATCGACGGTTGCAAAAAGCCGCCAATGACAGTATCTGGAATGGACTGGTGGCTTATGATAAACGTCACGGTTATCGTGGTGTTGTGCGCAGTGTGAAACTGAATTTAGAATCAGCCACAGTGGCTGCAGGGGTAGACGGCACGGGACAATCTGATAGCGCTCGCTCTGACCTAGTCGCCATCTTGAATGACGATGAAAACTATGGACGTTTTGTGCCAGCGCTGATTTTGTCCGTCAATGATGATATTTCGGTGACTCCCAGTACTGAGAAAAACGCAGCGGGCGAGGCTAAGGCCGGTGATAGCATTGAGCAACGTTCTGCCATTGCACTCTTAAAAGATGGTAATCAGGTGCGCATTCCTTGGTCAGGGATACAGTGGGCGCGTTCTTATATCAGTGTCAACCGTATTGGGAATGAATTGCAAAAAGTGTCAGAAGTCATTAAACCGGGTGATGTGGTTTGGCTGGCGAGCGATCCAGCGACAGGCTGGAGCTTGGCGCAGATTCCAGAAGCGCAAGGTGCGTTGGTTTCCTTGCAGCCTAATTCCGGTGCTATTCAGGCATTAACCGGCGGCTTTGATTTTAAACACAGTAAATTTAATCGCGTGGTACAGGCAAAAAGACAGGCTGGCTCGGGTTTTAAAGCCATTATCTATGCTGCCGCATTAGATAAGATGTATACCCCAGCGAGCTTGGTCAATGATGCACCAGTGGTGTTTCAGGATTCAGCGTTAGAAGGGGAGTGGCGTCCAGAAAATTATAGTGGCAAAACATTCGGCCCAACACGGTTGCGGGTGGCTTTGTTCAAGTCTCGAAATCTGGTGTCTATCCGTATACTGCGTGCCATGGGTTTAAAGCACGCCACTCAGTATGCAAAAAACTTTGGCCTGGACCCAAAAAGCCTGCGTTACGATTTATCGCTGGCGTTAGGTAGTTCCGAATTAAGCCCATTGCAAATGGCGCGTATATATTCCGTTTTTGCCAATGGTGGATACCTCACCGAGCCTTATTTAATTCAGCGTATCGAAGATGCGGACGGCAGTATTTTGTATGAAGCAGACCCGGTTGTTGCCTGCACCGCCTGCGTTATTGCCGAGCAGAGATGGTCTGCGAAAATTGTTGAAGATGAGTCTTTGGTGAGACTGCCTAAGCAGGCAACGCGCACGCTGGAGCCACGGCTGGCTTTTCAAATGAACTCAATGCTGCAAGATGTCGTGCTAAGAGGCACGGCTCGCCGGGCAATGGTGCTGGGAAGAAAAGACCTTGCCGGTAAAACCGGAACCACCAATGATCAGCGTGATGCTTGGTTTAGTGGCTACAACCCAGATGTGGTGGCTGCAGTTTGGGTTGGTTTTGACCAGCTAAAATCACTGGGTAATAAGGAAACTGGATCGGCTGCAGCATTGCCCGTCTGGATTGATTTTATGAGAGTGGCGCTAGCAGGTAAACCGGATAAGCAACTGCCGCGCCCTGATGGTCTGGTGACCTTGAAGATAAATGCTGAAACGGGCAAGGCGGCGACCGATACTGATACCAATACAGTGTTTGAAATTTTCAGAAAAGAGCGTGTGCCTACGACGGGTATGGCGGCACCCGCGTCACCGTCTGCTAATGGCGATGCTGCCGTGACTATCCCAGAACAATTATTTTAACGAGCATGTCTTAACCATGCACCGTGTCTGATTATTTTTGGTTGCGGGAATGAGAGTTAAGGGCACCTCTATTAATTGCTTGGTATTAATTATGAAAGCTCTTGCCCAAATTTAGATAGAGTGCTTGTTCACCATTACTGTTGGCACCAATGGCAAAGTACAGCGGCCCCATAAAGGTGTCTGCGCCAATAAAAATACTGCCTGCATAAAGCAGGTTATCGGTATTAATATCACTTTTTGTGTCCCAAGCGTTGCCCGCTTCGAGGGAAAATCCGGCGTATATGGGTAAAAAAGTAATGTCACCTAAGCGCCGATAAAAAGCCGCTTCAATCAAGCCGAAGTGTGGGCTTACTAATGAATTGCGAATGCTGCCGGATAACTGAAACAGGCCGCCATTAATAAATAGGGCGTTGAGTGGGAGCTTGTTTTCATTGCTGCTGGTTTCGGCAATGATACGAGCAAAAATAGTATAGCGGTCGAAAGTACTGGCACCACTAATGGCCACTTTGATCTGTTCGTAGTTAAGGTCAGCGCCCAAACTTTCTTTGTTCGCGGTATAACGGACACGGCTGAAAAAACCACTGTTGGGAAAACTCAGATTGTCCAGTGAATCATGAAACAGTTCCAGATAATAATAACTTTCAATGAACGCCGGTTTTAAGGCTTTAAGTCCGGTGATCGAGTTGATGCTGCCATCGTTGTAACTCAGCCCCATACTAATACGGGTGTTCTGTAAAAATAATTGACCAACAGAGAGAGTGATTGATTTTCGATCTATCCGTTGTACGGATTCAATATGGCTGTTTATCAAAGTGGGTACGACTTGTGTTACAAAACCCGTTTTTAAAGAGATATAAGTGTCCAGTTGGATGTTCGTCGGCTGGTAGAATTCAGCGGTTATTTTTGGCTCATCACCCAGTGAGCCGACCAGGCGAAATTCACCGGCAAGGTCATTTAAACTGTTTTTGTTATAACTGGCGCTGAAGTTGGTTATAGAGCTGGCTTCAACCGTTGACTCAAAGCTCATACCAAACTGTAGGTAACTGTGCGCCCATTCGCGATCACGAACGTAAACAACTAAGCCGTGATTGCCATCGCGTAGCACAATGTCGTAAACCACTGAGCCAGAATAATCGAGCCCATAAATATAAGAAATATCTTCTTCCAGTAGCGGGACATTCAGCGGTTCGCCGATTTTTTGATGTATGCGGGTACGCATAACATCATCGCGTAAAGCGGTGTAATTTTTTATTTCGATAAATGAAATGATGGGTTGCCTAATGGCAACTTCAGGCAAGGATGAACGATGAGATAGATATTCGTCTGCAGAGAGTGACAGCTTTTTTAAGGCATTAATTTTATCAGTAGCTGCGGCATAGCCGGCCTGTATTAGTTCAGGGAACTTATCGAAGTCAGAGGACGAGACATCTTGCGCACCGGGGACGATCAATACATCGCCCTCTTTCATGGTTTTTATTTCAATATCGGCAATGCGTCGGGTAAGGATGGTGGCTAATTGAGCGGTGACATCAATACCAGATTTAATATTTTCCATGTTTTTTAATGGGGCGCTGACATCGACTACGATGACAATATCAGCGCCCATATCACGTGCCACATCAATCGGCACATTATTGGCGATTCCGCCATCAACCAGCAAAGTGCCATCAATGGTGATTGGCGGTAACGCGCCGGGGATAGACATACTGGCTCTCATGGCGCGTGCCAAATTGCCTGATTTAATAATAAAAGCTTGTCCGTTTTCAATATTAGTTGCGACTGCACGAAAGGGAATACGCAACTGGTCGTAGTCATTAATATGAAAACCGGGGTATGCCAGCCGATCAAGAGCCAGTTCGATTTGCTGACCTTCAATCAACCCCGGTGATAGCTGTAAGCCTTCATCGGTTATGCCGATACGGTGCATACTAAAAAAATCATGGTCATCTTGTTTGCGGCGAAAAGATTTGTGGTCACGATTAGCAAAATCCTTGAATACTTTTTTCCATGCGATACCGTTTACACCCTGTTCAATTTCTTGCGGCGTCATCCCGATAGCATATAGACCGCCTACAATAGAGCCCATGCTGGTGCCAACAATATAATCAATCGGTATGTTGTTCTCTTCCAGAACTTTTAGTACACCAATATGGGCGAAACCACGAGCGCCGCCGCCACTTAATACCAGACCAATTTTGGGTCTGTTGTCAGTTGCTGGCGTTGAGTCAGTAGAGGTGGTTTGTGCCGCCGCACTGAATGCTACATTATGAAAAAATAGCGCGAGCAGGAGGGCAGAGGTGAAGTTAAAAAAAATATTTTTGCGCAAAGGCATAACGCAATCACTGATTATTAATTAAATTAGAGTATAACGAAAATGCCGAATAGTTGTGAACTATTGATGATTGCTTGTGATTGAATGTCTGTTATGAAGAATATTCTAAAATAGCTCGCGCCATACTTAAATTTTTTTAGGTATGGTACTGCGCACTGGTTTCATGCACTGCATCGACCAGTGCTTTGACATTTTCTGGTGTAATGTTTGGTGTGATGCCATGACCAAGATTAAACACATGGCCGCTGCCTTTGCCGTAGTCTGCGAGTATACGGCTGGCTTCCTGTTTGATTACCTCAGGATTGGTTGCCATGATGGCAGGGTCCATATTGCCCTGTAACGCAACTTTGTCACCGATTTGCTGGCGGGCGACGTTGATATCGACAGACCAGTCTAGACCTACTGCGTCACATCCGGTGTTGGCAATGTCCGGCAGCCACATACCACCGCCTTTGGTAAATAAAATCACGGGGATTTTTTCACCGTCTTTTTCACGGATGAGCTGATCGACGATTTGCTGCATATAAGCCAGTGAAAATGCTTTGTAGTGTGCGGTGGTTAAAGCGCCGCCCCAACTATCGAAAACCATTACCGCCTGAGCACCGGCTTCTATTTGTGCGTTTAGATAGGCGGCTACAGAGTCTGCTAGTTTGCTCATTAAGAGATGGGCAGAGGTGGGGTCTTCAAATAATAAAGCTTTTACCTTGGAAAAGGTTTTACTGCTGCCACCTTCAACCATGTAGGTTGCCAAGGTCCATGGGCTGCCAGCGAAACCGATTAATGGCACCGTGCCGTTTAGTTCTTTGCGGATTAAAGATACCGCATCGCTAACGTAGCGCAATTTGTCAGCCGGGTCGGGAATGATCAGCTTGTTTATATCGCTGGCAGAACTGATTGTGCGTTTGAATTTGGGGCCTTCACCTTCAGAAAAATACAAGCCCAGTCCCATTGCGTCAGGAATGGTTAGGATGTCTGAAAATAGAATAGCCGCATCCAGGTCGAAGCGGCGCAAGGGTTGTAGGGTGACTTCGCAAGCCAGTTCCGGAGTACTGCACAGGGTCATAAAATCGCCTGCTTTGGCTCTAATTTCCCGATACTCAGGCAGATAACGTCCGGCCTGACGCATAATCCATACCGGTGTACGATCCACCGGTTGTCGTAATAAAGCGCGTAAAAACCGAGATTTTGAAAGGCTGTCGTTATTCAGTTCGCTCATGCCGATGTGCTTCGCTGTTTGGTAGAGTTAAGTGGGTTTTGCTGTTTTACTGTTAACAGAGACTAACTACTTTATGTATCATGCCTCTACGTATTTAACGCAGCATTAATATAAGGTGAGACCTTTGCACGATACAATCACGAGTAAAAATGTCTAAAATTTCACTGCTTTTCGTTAGAAAATTTGCCAATAGCCAGCTATTAGCTGCATTTCCTGCCTCAATCAGCAAAATTTTAGCCTTTTTTCCTTCGCACCTGTATCGTGCAAAGGTCTCAAGGTAAGGATATAGGTTATTGATTTTTCAGGTCGCTGTAAATACATCCCTGTACGCTCTACTGTAGCATCCATGCTACAGATGCCTGAAAAACCAACAGCCTACATCCTAGCCGCGGTACTGTGCTGAGTTAAATGCAGAGGCTGTTATGTTATTTGTTTTTATTGTCTCAAGCGATGGGCTTAAGTGGCTATCCTTAACTACTGCCCTTAATTACTACTTAGGGTTGATTTAATGCGACCACTGACTTCGCCCATATCTGCACGACCAATGATCTGCGGTTTGACCAGTCCCATTACCTTGCCCATGTCTTTGATTGAGCTGGCGCCGGTTTGTTCAATCGCCTGACTAACAATGGCGTCAACCTCGTCTTCACTCAACGCCTGCGGTAGAAATTCCTGAATAATGTCTATTTCGTAACTTTCCTGTTTTACTAGGTCGTCACGGTTAGCTGTTTTAAACTGGCTGATAGATTCACGGCGTTGCTTGACCATCTTGTCGAGTATCGCAATGATGCGTGCATCATCGAGTTCAATGCGCTCGTCGATCTCAATCTGTTTCATTGCAGAAGTCATCAGACGAATGATTTTCAGGCGCTCTTTCTCGCCGGCTTTCATTGCACTGATGACCGCTGTTTTAATCTGTTTTTGTAGTTCGCTCATGCGCTGTTATTGTCGGTAATAAAAATAAGAGGAGATGCAGCCTGTTAAGTGAACTGCGACAGCAAACAATAAGACTCTATATATGTTTGCTGTCCTAAGATCTTGTTCTATTTTTAATTAACGGCGACGCTGGTGAGGTGAACGAGCAAACTTGTTGCGTTCTTTTGAAAGCTTTTTCAAGTGACGCTTAACAGCAGCAGCCGCTTTGCGTTTGCGCTCAGTGGTGGGCTTTTCGTAGGCTTCACGTTTGCGTATTTCTGTCAAAACACCGGCTTTTTCACATGATCGTTTGAAACGACGTAAGGCGATGTCGAAGGGTTCGTTTTCTTTAACTCGTATTGCTGGCATACTGTTCTCTAATAAAAGTTTTTGAATAAGGTTTATTTATCTATAGGCGTTTTGCCTAAAATGTAATGCCTAAAACATTACATACCGCACCTGTTATTTGGATAATCTATAACATAAACCGCAGTAGTGAACCATCATGATGGTTGTAACCATGATGCTTGTAACGCACGATGACCGTAACTATAGGTGTCGATATAAAAAATCCGCAAAGAATGCGGTGGAACCACGTATTATATCCCATTTTTAGCCAAAGCCCAAATGCTAACAACGCTTAATAGTAAAATATAATGCTTCGCTCTACGAGTTTAGCAAAAACTTAACGATGAAAGATTGAAATATGATTGTTTTAGGTATAGAAAGCTCCTGTGATGAAACGGCTATTGCTGTTTATGACAGTGACCGTGGGTTACTGGCGCATGCTTTGCATAGCCAGGTGGAATTACATGCTGACTACGGTGGCGTGGTGCCTGAATTGGCTTCGCGTGATCATATTCGTTTTTTATTGCCGCTGCTGGAAAAGGCGCTGGAACAAGCGGGGCTAGAAAAGTCTGCGTTAGATGGTATCGCCTATACCGCCGGCCCCGGTCTCATTGGCGCCTTAATGTCAGGTGCCTCGGTGGGGCGTTCGCTGGCATGGGCGCTGGGCATTCCGGCACTGGAAGTACACCATATGGAGGGGCACTTGCTGGCGCCCATGCTAGAAGACAAGGCCCCTGCCTTTCCTTTTGTGGCGCTACTGGTATCGGGTGGCCATACCTTGCTGGCTTATGTAGAAGGTATTGGCCGCTACCAGTTGTTGGGGCAAAGTCTAGATGATGCCGCCGGTGAAGCCTTTGATAAAACCGCAAAATTACTGGGTCTGGGCTATCCCGGTGGTCCTGCGCTGGCGGCATTAGCAGAGTCGGGGCGAACGGGAATATATAAATTCCCGCGGCCAATGGTTGACCGTCCCGGGTTGGATTTCAGTTTTAGTGGTTTAAAAACCTTTGCCTTGAATACTATGCAAAAGGCGGCGCATGCCGAGGGCGCTAACGGCGAATTGTCGCAGCAAATTAAAGCGGATATATCACTGGCATTCGAAGAAGCGGTGGTGGATACCTTGAAAATAAAATGTAGTCGCGCCCTTGAGCAGCAGCATTGTAAAACGCTGGTTATTGCAGGCGGCGTAGGCGCAAACAAACGCTTACGCGCGCAATTGGCAGTAATGGTCGCGCAGCAGGGCGGCGAATTGTTTTATCCGCGAATTGAATTTTGTACCGACAACGGTGCCATGATTGCTCAGGTGGGTTGTTTTCGTTTAATGGCGGGTGAATCGCAGCCGTTGGAAATTGATGCCCGTGCGCGTTGGTCGATGCAGGATTTAAAAGCCATTTAAGAAAGCACGTTCTTTTCGCGTCC
>CAZYYW010000056.1:0-1655 GCA_964651445.1 uncultured Thiotrichaceae bacterium | reverse complement strand
GTTGGTCGATGCAGGATTTAAAAGCCATTTAAGAAAGCACGTTCTTTTCGCGTCCAACGGATCTTTCTCGGACAAGCTCCTAGGAGCCTGTCGGATTTAACTGCTGCCTATTTTAGTTTCAGAGCCTTGCAGTATCGCTTTGATATTTTTTTTGTGTCGCCAAAAAACCAGCAAACTCATAACCACAACTGCACTGCTTAATTCGATTGATTGTGAAAAATACCACAGTATAAAGGGGGTCAAGGCGATGGAAATCAGTGCCGATAGCGAAGATATTTTCAGTAATTTAGCGATAATCAACCAAATGGCTAGCGCAATAAGGCCCACCTGCCACGACATGCCCAGTATCACGCCGTAATAAGTCGCAACGCCTTTTCCGCCTTTAAAGCCATAATAGACGGGAAATATATGGCCTAGCAGAGCAAATAGACCGATTAGTGCAACGCTAATGGGGCTGGCTTGAAGCTGTATGGCGAGCAGCACAGGAATTAAACCCTTCAACATGTCGCCGAATAAGGTGATAATAGCTGCCTTTTTTCCGCCGTGACGTAAAACATTAGTGGCACCCGGATTATTGGAACCAGTGGTACGGGGGTCTTCGATGCCCATCAGTTTGCAGGTAATAATGGCGGTAGATATTGAACCGATTAGATAGGCCAGCAAAAAAGCAGAGGCGGCGAGTAATAGTGTATTAAAAGAGTAATCCATGAATTGTAATTGTAAAATAAATTTGAAGTGCCATAAGCGTTGTAAAGCGCGAAACCGAAAAACACTAAAGCAGCGGTGTTAGCTTAGCATGTCTAATACAGTGACCTGTGTTTTTGTACATGGCTGGGCAATGAACAGCGCAGTCTGGCATGACTGCGTAGAACTATTGCCCGAATGGATAAATGTGGTGATGGTGGATTTGCCCGGTCACGGTACCATGGCGGAGGTGTCTGCTGCGTCACTGGACGATTACGTGCAAGCGTTGGTTCCATTAGTGCATCGGCCGGTCATATGGGTGGGCTGGTCTCTGGGTGGTCTGGCAGTATTGCGACTTGCTGAGCTTTATCCGCAACGTGTGGCGGCCGCTTTATTGGTGGCAACCAACCCCTGTTTTGTCAGTCAGCCAGATTGGTCCTCGGCGGTTGATAAGGCGGTGTTTCAGCAGTTTGCCAAGGAGTTGAGTGTCAATCAGGAAAAAACCATTCGCCGGTTCGTGGCATTACAGGCCAATGCTCTGATTGACAAAATGAGTGTGGTTAAACAGTTGCAGCAAAGTATCGCCGCGCGTGGTCAGGCGTCTACACAGGCATTAAATACCGGTTTAAAAATTTTGCTGGAGACTGACTTGCGTGCCAGCTTATCAAACATCGAAGCGCCGCTGCATTGGGTATTTGGCGGCAAAGATGCATTGGTTCCGCCTCAGTTGGCAGAGCGATTAAGTAATGACTATGGGCAGGAGAATGTAAGCTTGTTGCCGACGGCGGGTCATGCCCCGTTTCTGTCAGAACAAGAATTGTTCATTCAGCAGTTGCTTACGTTAGCCACGCAACTACGCGATAATAAGTCTGTCCGTCGATAGGTACTTTAAAATTAGGCTGAACATTAAGTGAAATTTTTTTACGCATTATGAAACAGAAAATAACAAAAATCCCATCCGCACACTTAGC
>CAZYYW010000055.1:6392-14949 GCA_964651445.1 uncultured Thiotrichaceae bacterium | reverse complement strand
TGGGCTGGGCGTTATAACTATGCCATCGGGGCAGAAACTGCCGACAGGACAAATTGTACAAACACTAGCGTTATCATACTCACCGAGTGCACAAGCATAGGCTGCATTACTAGCGATTAGCAGTACAATAAAAACAATAAACTGCTGTATCTTTTTTGTTGCACTTACACGTGTGGCGATATCCATAGGCTTCTGAATCCAGATGGTTAGATAACTAGTTAGTTAGAGAGTCGTTATTTAGCTTGAGTATATGCAATTACTCAGCATTTATATGTATATGAGGCGAATACTTAGCCAAAATGGCTATTGTCAGCATGCTGTTGTTATCTGTTAGAATACTGAAATCTTTAATAAATAGGAAAAAAAATGAAATTTAAAGTGATGATCTTTGCATTGTGTTTTACAGTAAGTCCCTATGCGGCGGCTGTAGACTATGGAAAATTAGCAGATTCTGTCGATACAAATAAGGCAACTGAATCAGTGGATAAAGACAAATTAAAAGGTTCTGTGAGTGCGGACGGTGTTGATGTCAGCAAAGCTGCCGATTCGGTTGATACCGAAAAAGCGAAGGAATCGGTTGATATCAACAAAGCCAAAGGCGCTTTTGGTTATTAGAAAAAAATGAACCTCGGCATCCATGCCGAGGTTTATCTGTTTGAAGTTACAGGTTTTTTTACACTTTTTAAAGCGTTTTCAGCAAAATCCCCGGCACTTTCGATTGCCTTATTGCTGACAAAATATTTCTAAGCCCAATGGTATTTGCCATTTCTCGGTATTTATTAGTGTTTTCAGTATGTTAATAATATACAGTAGCCCCGTTTTCTTGATATGATTGCGCCATTTTACACTTAATGGGCATTTGTTTTGGAGTGCTGATTTATCTGGAATATTATCTGGGAGTTTGAATGTTTGCCAAAGATACAACGATTGAAGGTTACGATGAAGCTTTATGGGCCGCAATGCAGCATGAGGTCGCGCGTCAGGAGCAACATATTGAACTGATCGCCTCTGAAAATTACGCCAGTCAACGGGTGATGCAGGCACAGGGCTCGTTATTAACCAATAAATATGCAGAAGGCTATCCTGCGCGTCGTTATTACGGTGGCTGTGAAAATGTCGATGTTGCCGAACAACTCGCCATCGATCGTGTAAAGCAGTTATTTGGAGCCGGTTATGCCAATGTGCAACCACATTCGGGTTCGCAGGCAAATGCGGCAGTTTATATGGCTTTATGTAAACCTGGCGATACCATACTGGGTATGTCACTTGCCGATGGTGGTCACCTGACCCATGGTTCACATGTTAGTTTCTCTGGAAAAATTTATAATGCGGTGCAGTATGGTTTGAACAATGAAACCGGTATTGTGGATTACGATCAGGTTCAACAGTTAGCCGATAAGCACCAACCAAAAATGATTGTCGCCGGTTTTTCGGCTTATTCTCAGGTGATGGATTGGCAGCGTTTTCGTGATATTGCCGATTCTTGCGGTGCTTATTTGTTTGTTGATATGGCGCATGTCGCTGGTTTAATTGCTGCTGGGCTTTACCCAAACCCAGTCGGTGTGGCAGATGTGGTGACTTCAACCACGCATAAAACCTTACGTGGCCCTCGTGGTGGTATTATTCTTGTTGGTGAGCAATCATTGCAGAAAAACCCAGATTTGGCGAAAAAATTAAATTCAGCCATTTTTCCTGGCACCCAAGGTGGCCCATTAATGCATGTCATTGCCGCCAAGGCCGTCGCCTTTAAAGAAGCGCAGGAACCGGGATTTGCAATCTACCAAAAACAGGTCATTGTGAATGCACAGGCAATGGCAAAAGTGGTGCTAGAGCGTGGTTACAAAGTGGTGTCTGGCGGTACCGAGAATCACTTGTTTCTGTGGGATTTAACACCCAGAAAACTGACTGGCAAGGTAGTAGAAGCCGAGCTAGGCAAGGCACATATTACCGTCAATAAAAATGCGGTACCCAATGACCCGCAATCACCGTTTGTTACCAGTGGTATTCGGATCGGGACACCAGCGATGACCACGCGCGGTTTTTCAGAGCAGGATTCAACCGAGCTCGCGACATGGATGTGCGACATTATTGATAGCATTGAAAATGATGTGGCTGACAGCAGTATTGTTGACCGTGTACGAGAAAAAGTAACAGCAATCTGTGCGCGTTTACCGGTGTACGAAAACTGATCTTTTATTGAAATTATAAAACTATGCATTGTCCTTTTTGTTCAGCAGCTGATACCCGCGTCATTGATTCGCGCCTCGCCAACGATGGCGATCAGGTACGCCGTCGCCGTGAATGCGTTTCATGCAATGAACGTTTTACCACCTATGAAAGTGCTGAACTGAACATGCCGCGCATAGTGAAACAAGACGGGAGTCGTATGCCATTCAAGGAAGAAAAATTATGTGCGGGTGTAATGCGCGCACTGGAAAAAAGACCGGTGAGCACTGAACAAATTGATGAAGCATTAAATCGCATCAAGCATCAATTGTTGGCAGCGGGTGAACGTGAAATAAACTCGGCGGTCATCGGCAATTTAGTGATGGAAGAATTGCTGGCTTTAGATCAGGTGGCTTATATTCGCTTTGCTTCGGTGTATCTCGATTTTAGTGATGTTAATGCATTTCGTGATGCTATCGAAAGAATCGAGAAAACCAAAAAAACCTCGACAATAAAGAAAAAACACTAAGCTGTTTAACGCTTATGAACAGTAGCCGCTTATGAACCGTAGCATTGAATACATGCAACATGCCATACGGCTTGCTAAGAAAGGGTTGTATACCACTGACCCTAACCCTAATGTGGGATGTGTCATTGTTAAAGACGATACCATTATTGGTGAAGGCTGGCACCAACGTGCGGGCGAAGCCCATGCAGAAATTAATGCACTGGCAGAGGCGGGTAGTCAGGCTCAGAATGCAACGGTCTATGTCACTCTAGAGCCATGTTGCCATACTGGCAGAACACCGCCATGTGTCGATGCCTTAATTAAAGCTGGCGTAAAAAAAGTGTTTGTGGCGATGCAAGACCCCAATCCGCTGGTGGCAGGAAAAGGTTTAAAAAAATTACAGGATGCGGGTATAGAAACGCAATGTGGTTTGCTTTCAGAACAGGCAATTGCATTAAATCCTGGCTTTATAAAACGCATGCAAAGCGGACGGCCATTCGTCAGAGTAAAATTGGCAATGAGTCTCGATGGACGAACCGCAATGGCATCTGGCGAAAGCCAATGGATTAGCAGTGAAGCCTCACGTGAAGATGTGCAGCACATGCGTGCACAGAGTTCGGCTATCTTGACGGGAATTGATACTGTACTGGCAGATGATCCGTCACTGAACGTTCGCCTTAACGCAAAGCAATTAAAAGTGGATAGGGTTCGGCAACCAAAAAGAATTGTATTGGATAGCCAGTTTCGCATGCCGAAAAATGCGAAAATATTCTCTGTAGAAGGAGAATGCATTGTATATACCACTGTAGGCAGTGGCGATGATAGCCAGAATAAGAAAGGCCAAAATGACAATGACCAGTACCCCTATACAGTGGAAAGTTGTGCAAAGATTGATGGCAAAATAGATTTATCGGCGTTGATGTTGAATTTAGCAAACAAAGAAATCAACTTGCTGCATGTAGAAGCAGGCTCCGTTTTATGTGGCGCTCTTTTAAAAAATGGCCTTGTTGATGAAATTATTATTTATATTGCACCGCACATTATGGGCGACAGTGCAAAAGGGCTGTTTCATTTGCCCGGCCTGGATAAAATGAAAGATAGAGTATCATTGCAGATAAAAGACGTACGCGCTGTCGGCAAAGATATCCGAGTGACAGCCATACCAACGGCAGTCATTCCAATAGCGGCAATGTCCGATTGAATGGATTGATAGTACTAGAGACCTTTGCACGATACAATCACGAGTAAAAATGTCTAAAATTTCACTGCTTTTCGTTAGAAAACTTGCCAATAGCCAGCTATTATCTGCGTTTCCTGCCTTAATCAGCAAAATTTTAGCCTTTTTTCCTTTCGCGCCTGTATCGTGCAAAGGTCTCTACTAATATATTGACTAACGAGGTTTATTGATGTCCACAGTTGTAGTAGTAAAAAAAGCAGGAAAAGTCTGTATAGCCGCAGACAGCCTAACCAGTTTTGGTGACCTGAAACTGAATTCGGTGTATGACGCAGCGCACGATAAAATTCTACGTTTTGATGAAAATTATCTGGGAATCGTGGGCAGTGCTGCACATCAGCTGGTGCTGGAAAGTGTTTTCGCCAGCAAAAAAATTATTGATAAAAAAATAGAAATTGATCTTTCCTCGCGGCTGGGTATTTTTGAATCTTTCCGCACACTGCACCCAGTATTGAAACAAAAATATTTTTTAAACGCAAAAGACGAAGACGATGACCCATATGAATCAACACAGATTGATGCTTTAATTGCCAACCCTTTTGGTATCTTTGGCATACACTCACTGCGTGAAGTAACCGAATATAAAAAATTCTGGGCGATAGGCTCCGGTGCAGAATATGCATTAGGGGCAATGTTTGCGGTGTTTGAGCAGGCAACGACTGCTGAGGAAATTGCGCATGTTGGTGTTGCTGCCGGTGCAGAGTTTAATAACGCCTCAGCAATGCCATTGAGCAGCTATCAGCTAGACTTACAGCAGCCCCAGCCGGTAGAAAAATAATACAATGTTTACCGGCATTATCGAAGCAGTAGGCAGCATTAAAAGAATTGAACCTGTAGCGGGTGATATGCGTTTGCATGTGTTAACAAGCTCAAGCAAAGGCGACGCACTCGATATGTCTGATGTGAAACAAGGTGACAGTATTTCGGTCAACGGCGTTTGTTTAACGGCTATCGAATTTGATGAAAAATATTTTGTCGCTGATGTTTCAAATGAAACCATTAATCTGACCAGCTTGAAAAACTTGAGCGCTGGCAGTGAGGTTAATCTGGAAAAAGCACTGTTACCCACAACGCGTCTGGGTGGGCATTTAGTCAGTGGACATGTCGATGGATTAGGTGAAATTGTTTCCATTACGGAAGCATCACGTTCAATTCAGCTAATAATCAGAGCGCCAGATGAATTGAAATATTACATTGCAAGCAAAGGTTCGATTTGCATTGATGGCACCAGTTTAACGGTAAATAAAATTACAGATACAAACTTTGAAATAAATATCGTGCCTCATACGCAGCAACAAACCATTATAAAAAACTATAAGTCTGGTACTAAAGTGAATCTTGAAATTGATTTAATCGCACGTTACCTGGAAAGACTTTTGATGAAACCAAAAAATGGCTCTGGAAGTAATGATTCCAACATGGGAATAACCCTAGAAAATTTGGCTAAAGCCGGATTTATACGTTAATCAACAAAGAACAATCAGCATGAACTTAAATACAACTGAAGAAATTATTGAAGACTTACGGCAGGGAAAAATGGTGGTCATCATGGACGATGAAGATCGCGAAAATGAAGGTGACCTACTGATGGCGGCGACGGCGGTAACGGCTGACGATGTTAACTTTATGGCGCGTTACGGGCGTGGCCTAATTTGTCTGACACTAACACAAGAGAAATGTCAGCAATTAAATCTACCTTTAATGATACATGGCACAAATGTTCTGGAAAGTACAAACTTCACCATGTCTATCGAAGCGACGGAAGGTGTTACCACTGGAATATCGGCTGCCGACCGTGCCGTAACCATTGCTGCTGCCGTTAAAGTCGACGCCAGTGCGAAAGATATTGTGCAGCCGGGGCATATTTTTCCTTTAATGTCACAGCCCGGCGGTGTGCTTACACGAGCCGGTCATACAGAAGCAGGTTGCGATTTGGCTGCATTAGCTGGGCTTGATCCCAGTGCGATGATTGTCGAAATTTTAAACGAGGATGGCTCCATGGCACGCCGTCCAGATCTTGAAATATTCGCCAAAGAACACGATTTAAAAATCGGTACTATCGAAGACCTGATTAGCTACCGATTAAAGAATGAAAAAACCGTTGAGCGAATTTCTGAATGTGATTTTCCCTCTGAATACGGTGAATTTAAATTGTATGCTTACCGGAACAGTCTTGATTCACTGATTCACTATGCCTTATTACAAGTAGATGGTGATGGTGCCATAGACTCAACACAGCCAGTCACGGTGCGAGTCCACATGAGAAATGCATTGTTGGACTCTTTTGGATCACTGGATTCAAAGTCATGGCGCTTACATGATGCATTGAAGCAGGTAGCGAGCGAAAAGCAGGGCGTCGTTGTGGTGCTGAGTTTGCCGGATGAAGATGCTAATATAATGCATTGGATGTCTACACAACTAACAGTGGAGCCGCTCAATGTTGTAAAAACGAAGCAGCCAGCCGACATCCGTACAGATGGTGTCGGTGCGCAAATTTTAATGGATTTAGGTGTTAAAAAAATGAAGCTAATGACCGCGCCAAAAGTAATACATGGGCTTGCTGGTTTTGGTCTGGAAGTAGTTGGCTATTTCTCAGATAGCGACGCATAAAAAAATGCAAGCGTGTTTCGTTAACCAATAATAATCAAGAGAAAAATAATGAGTGAAAGTAAAATAATTGAAGGCAGTCTGCAATACAAAGAGGGCACTTTTGCCATCGTAGTTGCACGCTTTAATGGTTATATTGTCGAAAGCTTGCTTGACGGCGCGATGGATACCTTGCTGCGCCACGGTGTATCTGCATCGGATATAACAGTTGTACGTGTCCCCGGTGCATTTGAATTACCTGTGACTGTTCAGGGGTTGGCGCAGTCTGGGAATTACAGCGCTATTATTGCACTGGGTGCTATTATTCGCGGCGCTACGCCACATTTTGATATTGTGGCAAATGAATCGGCTAAAGGCTTATCGGCGATTGCACTGGATCATGGCATGCCTATTGTCAACGGTATTTTAACCACTGAAAATATCGAGCAAACCATTGAACGCGCCGGCACAAAAGCCGGAAACAAAGGCGCGGAATCTGCCATGGTGGCGATTGAAATGGTTAATGTTTTCACACAACTTGGTTGATCTCTTTGTTTAAGATGTCCGTTATATATAGCTACTGATACCACTATGACTAAAACAACTTCGACCAAAACCGGTCTAGCCAAAGCAAGAGGAAAGTCTCGCCGTCTTGCCATGCAGGCGATCTATCAATGGCAAATGACCGGTGACAATATTTCAGACATCAAACAACAGTTTTTTGATGAAAATGACATGGCAAAACTGGACGCTGCATTTTTTTCTGAAGCGGTCAGTGGTGTGGCTTCCTCGATTAGCGAGCTGGATCCTTTACTGGAAAAATATATGTCACGCACAGTTGAATCGGTTGATCCGGTAGAGCGATCCATACTGCGCCTTGCCACTTACGAATTCATTAATCGTCTGGATGTGCCATATCGTGTGGTTTTAAATGAAGCGGTTAATATTGCAAAAGAATTCTGCGCTGAAAAAAGTCATACCTTTGTCAATGCCGTGCTAGATAAAGTAGCTAAAGAAATTCGTCATATTGAAGTGCAATCAGCAAAGCCCTGATCTCACCTTAGCATTCACTTACCTTTTTTTATTGCGAATGCACCCTCGTTTATGAATAGTGAATTCGACATCATAAAGCAGTATTTTACATTTTCTGAAATGCGAGAGGATGTATTGATTGCCGGTGGTGACGATTGTGCCAGCATAGCGGTCGCTGCAAATAAACAATTATTAGTGACAGTCGACACTTTGATTTCAGGTGTACATTTCCCCCACGACACATTGCCGCAGGATATTGCTTATAAGGCCGTCATGGTTAATTTAAGCGATTTGGCTGCGATGGGTGCAAAACCGGCGTGGATAACACTTGCTCTGACACTGCCTGAAATTGAAGAATCCTGGCTAGAAAAGTTTTCTCAAAGTTTAAGGTCGGTATTAAAACGCTATAATGTTAGCCTGATTGGTGGTGACACCACTAAAGGTGATTTATCGATAACCATACAAGCCATGGGTTTGTCTGGCAATAACGGCGTATTGCGGCGTGACCAGGCAAAACCCGGCGATCTCATATTTGTCACTGGTGACATTGGCGCTGCGGCAATAGGCTTACATGCGATCTTGAATAAACTTGATGATAAAAAATTGCAGCCGTGTATTACGCAGTTGAACCGACCGGAAGCAAGAGTGGCTTTTGCTCAAGATCTTTGCCAGTATTCAAACTGTGCCATTGATGTTTCAGATGGGCTGTTCGCAGATCTCGGGCATATTCTTGATGCTAGTGGTTGTGGCGCGAAAATATTCTTAGCGGATATTGTCCTGTCATCGACGCTTAAATATTATTTTGAACAATACCGCAATGCCGAAATTGACTGGCAGATGTTGCTATCGGGTGGCGACGATTACGAACTATGTTTTACTGCCAAAAAAGAAAATTCCGATGCAATTAAACAACTGGCAGAGCAACATCAACTAAAACTTAGCTGCATCGGAAAAGTTGAGAGTTCATCACCTCTGAGTTTTTTTGACGCTGAAAATAATATTGTGCATTTTTCAGCAAGCGGCTTTAAACA
>CAZYYW010000055.1:0-6292 GCA_964651445.1 uncultured Thiotrichaceae bacterium | reverse complement strand
AAAAACAGAAAAATTTCGCCTGCTGAATTAAAAGACCCCGTGGTCTTTGTTGCAATGGGGCTGGGCAGTGGGTTATCACCTATTGCGCCGGGTACAGCGGGAACATTATTGACCGTACCACTGGTTTATTTTCTTCAACAGCAAAGCTTTCTAATATATGTACTGGTTACATTATTTGTGCTTGCTACCGGTTCCTGGATTTGTGCCTATGCCGCTAAAAAACTTAAAGTACATGATCATTCCGGTATTGTTTATGATGAAGTCGCTGGCTTTTTAATTACCATGATGCTGGTGCCCGCTGGTTGGTATTGGATGTTGGCAGGCTTTGTATTGTTTCGTTTTTTCGACGCGGTTAAACCTTGGCCGATTTCGTGGCTTGATAAAAACATTCATGGTGGTTTTGGGATCATGGTGGACGACGTACTAGCCGGTGTCATTAGTCTATCCTTGTTATTATTATTTGAATATTTCATAATCTAATCGTTGATACAGAAATAATCAGAGGCTCTCTGGCTGTGATGAACAAAAAATTATTATTCGCTGGCATTGCATTGCTTTTTTTTAGCCATGCCCATGCGATTGAAAAAATTGAAGTGCAAGCGCTCTTTACCAACAAAGCGGTGTTAATGATTGACGGTAAACGCCACATTGTCGCTGTTGGCAGCAGCAGCCCAGAAGGGGTAAAAGTCATCTCTGCAAATAGCCGTGGTGCGGTTTTAGAAGTTGACGGCGAACAGAAACAATACAATATTGGCGTCAGTTCTGTTAGCACGACATTTACAAAGCGAAAGACGCAAAAAGAAACCCTCTACATCAATTCTGGCGGCATGTATTTAACCGTTGGCACCATAAATGGTCGTACCGTACGTTTTCTAGTTGATACCGGTGCCAGCGCGGTTGCCATGAATGCCGAACAGGCAAAAAAACTCGGTATTCGCTATGACAAGATCGGTACGCCATCAAATGTTAGTACGGCGTCGGGTTTTGTAAAAGCCTATCGGCTTAATTTAAAATCCGTGAGCATTGGTAAAATCAAAGAAAAAAATGTTGAAGCCTTGGTGATTGATGGCAACCACCCTGGGCCGATTTTACTGGGCATGAGTTTCTTAGGGCGTTTAAGTGTTGAACACGGCGGCGCTACCATGACTTTATTGCAAACGGACTAATCAGAATTGCAGTAGTGATGCGACTAAGCGATCACAGGCTGTCTAAAATTTCGCCAATAGCCAAACATCAAACGCAGGTTCTTCATAGGGATGACTCTCACGTAATGCTGAGATTGCTGCCTCAATCAGCGCATCCTGACAAACCAACTCAAGCTTAACTTCCTGAACCTGCTCGATTTTTCCGTGTACGCCAAGCGTCGGTGCGCTGCCGGCTAAGGGTCTAAACTGCCCGACACCAGTAGTTTGCCAGCAACAATACTCATAATTTCCGATTCGTCCTGCACCGGCATCAAACAGCGCCTGTTTAACATTTTCCACTGATTTTTCAGGGATATATACACAAATTTTATACATGATGAGTCCTGTTCGAGACACTTGAAATAGCTTAGACTAGCACCATTATTAATAGAGACGAAATTACAGGAAAACTAAAATGAGTGGTGGTATACAACTATCGTCTGAGATGATTTCAGACATTAAAGCCGTGGTAATGAAAAATGATCCGGCAGCGGATAATGATTTATATTTTATGCAGTATTTGTCGGCTATTACCGGTTATGTGCTGGCGCATCATGAGCAGCCAGGGCTAGATAAAACCAGCCTGATGTCTGACCTGTCGCAATTTATGGGGCAGGTAGTCGAGCAAGTTGAGCAAGACATGAAACCGGCTGAAGATGCTTTTGGTGTGTGGAAGCCGGGCAATAGCTAACCATAATGGAGATCGATTTTTGGTTAGAGCGTTGGAACAACAATAAAATAGGTTTTCATCAGCAGCAGGTAAACCAATACCTGAAGTATTTTTATGGTGATAAAGGCCCGCCTGTTGAACAACGGGAAAAATTAAAAATATTTGTACCGCTGTCTGGGAAAAGCAAAGACATGCTCTGGCTGTCGCAAAATGGTTATAAGGTTTTTGCTGTTGAATGCAGTGATCGTGCGGTAAAGGATTTTTTTGAAGAAAACGCAGTGAATTACAAATTCGCTGAAAAAGCCCCGCATGCCCTGTATCAATCCAGTGAACTGCCCTGTCTTATTGAAATCCTGCAAGGGGATTTCTTTGCCTTGCAGCCGGATGTTCTGGATGATGTAACGGATATTTTTGACCGCGCATCGCTGGTTGCGCTGCCAGTGGAAATGCGACCCTTATACGTCAATAAAATGGCTGAGTTGCAAAAGCCCGGGCTACGCACTTTGTTAGTCACTTTGACCTTTGATCCAAAAGAAATGAATGGGCCGCCTTTCTCGGTGACAGAAGAGGAAGTGTTCGACCTGTATTCTGAAAAATTTAGTATACAAAAACTGCTGAGCAAAGATGTTATTGAAGAAGAAACAGGGTTGAAAAACCGGGGATTAACAGCGTTGCTTGAAACTGTTTACAAACTTGTTCGCAAATAAATTATAAGAGAGCTTAAAAACTATGTCATCCGTTATGTCAGAAGTTCAATCAAAAAATAGTTCCATGGAAACCGCAGGAACCGCCGATACTCACCCAGCGTTTGAATTTATACGCAGCGAACACATAGACACATTAAATTTAACACTGCAAGAATACCGCCATATTAAAACCGGTGCCTTGCATTATCATATGGCAGCAGACAACACTGAAAATGTTTTTTTAGTGGCTTTTCGAACGGTGCCAATGGATTCAACTGGCGTTGCACATATTCTGGAACACACTTCACTTTGTGGCAGTAAAAAATACCCCGTTCGCGACCCATTTTTTATGATGATACGTCGCTCTTTGAATACTTTTATGAATGCCTTTACCAGTAGTGACTGGACCGCCTATCCCTTTGCCAGTCAGAACAAAAAAGATTTTAACAACCTGATGGACGTTTATCTGGATGCGGTATTTTTTACTCGCCTGGATGAACTGGACTTTCTACAAGAAGGCCATCGTGTTGAGTTTAAAGAAACGGGGAATGTTGAAAGCGAACTGGAATACAAAGGAGTGGTATTTAACGAGATGAAAGGCGCGATGAGTTCGCCAGTCAGTGTGTTATGGCAGGAAGTCAGTAAACACCTGTACCCGACATCCACATATCACTATAACAGTGGTGGCGAACCGGAAGATATCCCAGACCTGTCGTACCAACAACTAAAAGATTTTCATAAAACGCATTACCATCCCAGCAATGCTATTTTTATGACCTTCGGTGACATTTCTGCTTTTGAACACCAACAGAAATTTGAACAGCAGGCGCTGGAGCACTTTGAAAAACTCGATGTGGAAATTTCAGTCAAACCAGAAAAACGTTATCTAGCACCTATTATTGTTGAACAAGCTTATGCTTATGATGTCGTTGGCGACGACAGCATCGACAATAAAACTCACCATGTTATGAGCTGGTTGCTAGGGCCTTGCACATCGCTTGATGACATGATGAAAGCCAATCTGTTGTCGCAGGTTCTATTTGATAATAGCTCGTCACCACTGCGTCAGGCCTTAGAAAAAACCGATTTGGCAGCCGCGCCTTCACCGTTATGCGGATTAGAAGATTCAAATTATGAAATGTGTTTTTTATGCGGCGTTGAAGGCAGTACGGTAGAAAATGCAGCGGCATTTGAAAAGTTGGTACTGGACGTGTTAAACGATGTTGCCACGAATGGCGTACCGCATGAAAAACTTGAAGCCGTTTTGCATCAACTGGAATTAAGTCAACGCGAAGTGGGTGGCGATAGTTATCCTTTTGGCTTGCAATTGATTCTCAGCGGTTTGACGGCTGCTATTCACCGTTCTGATCCGAGTACGCTGCTTAATCTTGACCCTGTGATTGAGTCGTTACGAGAGAACATCAAAGATCCTGAATTTATTAAAAATCTGGTACGTGAATTACTGCTAGAAAACCAACACCGCGTTCGTTTAACCTTGCGCCCAGATGAGAATTTAAGCCAACGCAAGGAACTAGCAGAAAAAGCGCATCTTGCCTCGATACAGGCGGCAATGAATGATGAAGATAAACAATTTGTGGTCAAACAAGCTGAAGCTCTGGCGCAGCGACAATTACAGGAAGATAATCCTGAGCTACTACCAAAAGTGGGTCTAAGTGATGTACCGGCTGAAATTAAAATTCCACAAGCAACAAAACAACTTATTGCGGGTGTCGAATCCGCAGTTTATCAGCAGGGTACTAACGGCTTGGTGTACCACGAAATTCTTTGCGAAATGCCCGCGTTAGATGAAAAAGAACTGGCGTTATTACCTTATTATTCCTCCTGTTTGACCGAACTGGGTTGTGGCGATAAAGATTATTTGCAAATGCAAGAATGGCAATCCAGTGTTAGCGGAGGCATTAGTGCTTCGCAGAGTATTCGCGCTGAGACGGATGACGAACAACAAATCAGTGCCTATTTTATTTTTTCAGGCAAAGCACTTGCTAGAAATAATAAACAGTTGGCTGACCTGTTGTGGCAAACCCTTAATGAAGTGCATTTTGATGAGGAAGAACGTATCGCCGAGTTGATTACCCAAATGCGCTCACGCCGTGAACGCAGTGTTACTGGCAGTGGTCATTCACTGGCAATGTCGGCAGCAGCCAGTGGTTTAAGCCCTATTGCCGCCCTCGGTCATCAGTTTTCTGGCTTGGCTGGCATCAAGACAATTAAGGCGTTGGACGATTCGCATAAAGATAAAGCCGCACTGAAAGAAACGGTCGCAATCTTTGCTTCTATTCATCAAAAAATAAAATCAGCTACAAAATTTTATATGTTGACGGTCGAAGCCGATAAAGTTGAACAAAGCGTTAAGGATTGTGAAGACGTTTGGCAGCAGACAGATACAAGAGCTGCGAACGCTTTTAGCTTACCGAAAATTAAACAGCAAACAAAACAAATGTGGATTGCCAATACTCAGGTTAACTTCTGTGCACAGGCTTACCCTACGGTGACATTGGAACATCCAGATGCAGCCGCTTTATTGGTTCTTGGCGGTTTTCTAAGAAATGGTTTTCTGCATACCGCTATTCGCGAACAGGGCGGTGCCTACGGCGGTGGTGCGACACAAGACAGCAACACGGCTATCTTTAAATTTTATTCTTATCGCGATCCACGCCTCAGTGAAACGCTGGATGATTTTAATAAAGCGATCGACTGGATGCTTGATACAAATCATGAGCAGCGCCAACTGGAAGAAGCGATTCTTGGTGTTATTGGCGGCATGGACAAACCCGGGTCGCCAGCGGGAGAAGCCAGATCTGCATTTCATAATGATTTGCACGGGCGAACGCGAGAAAAATTACAATTATTACGTCAGCAAGTGCTGGCTGTAAACATGGATGATTTAAAACGGGTCACACAAACGTATCTTAAAGAGGGTGAAGCAAGTGTTGCTGTTATTACCAGTGCTGCCAGCTATGAAGAAACGGGTGATTTGGGTCTGGACGTGATTCATTTATAAGCTCTATGGCGTGTTTTCAAGCTAATCTTTTTCTTCAACTGACGGCTCAAAGCAGGCAACACTGCTGCCATTTTAGGCAGCAGTTCCAATATTCATTTCTTACCCCGGTATTTTGCGCTTGTTTAATTGCCGCACTGGGCATTGCCTCTGGCATGCGTCAAGTGGTGTTTATGCAATTTGATATTGATGCTGATACTGAATACATCACGCCTGAAAAAAATTCATTTTTAAACACATATTTCATCTCAGTCATAACGGCTGACAGCCATAATTTTATTTAAAACAAAAAGGTAACTATAATGAAAGTCGCATATATATTTTCTACACAAGGTCATTCGGTCTCTTACAAACTTGGAAAAATGATTCTGCCACAACTTGAAGATGATGCTCACGGCGTTGAGGTTGTTGGCATGTTTTTCTTTGAAGACAATGCCTATGTCTTGCAGCAAGGTAATCCTATTGGTGAACGTCTCGCTAAAGTGGCAGCGGAAAAGGGCATGTTGCTAATGGCGTGTGACCAGTGCGCTTATGAACGTGAGATAGATGACAAATTAGTTGATGGCGCGGTTATTGGTTGCTTCCCTAATTTGTATAGTGCGTTATCTGGCAACATGCCGGATCAGATTATTACTTTGTAATTAATTCTGCTTGCAAAAGCGCGTCCTCAGAATCATCTTATGAATATTTTTTTCATCGGTTCTTCAGGCGCGCTTTCACTTCTACCTTTTCA
>CAZYYW010000054.1:12678-14961 GCA_964651445.1 uncultured Thiotrichaceae bacterium | reverse complement strand
TTGCGGCATTGGAAGAACGCGCTCTGCGTCGTTCGTAGTGAGAGTTTTGCACAATAAATTCAACCACAATGCACTGAAAGTGCGTAGCTTGATTTAACAGCGACTGAAAGTTGCTTGGGTTACCTTTGGTTTCCTGTAGAACATTGTTCGTAACATTGCTCTATTTTTAATTCTAAGCCTTTTTGATTTTTGACACAGACGACTGCATGGAAGCAGGAGGTAGGGTAACGCATGGAGCAGTTACCGAGACCACGGAGTGCACAGAGAAATTCAAGTTTGTTTACTCTGTGTGCTCCGTGGTCTCTGTGTCAAAAGCTTTTATGTGTAACTGCTAAAGCCTTGCACTGAAAATGCATAGTTTCAACTAACATACTGAGGCAATAAAAAACGATTTGGAAAACGAACATAAACTTGAAGCATTTGCGGAAAAATTTTTACAGGCAATTTAGCGGTTTTATAATGAATCACTCGCTATATGATGACCGCGCTGCTCAAGCCCCTGCCGTACATGCTCGGCAAAACCGGCACCGGCTTCGGCATAGAAATTGAAGGTGGCATGCACCCCGGCTGCTTCTAATTTAAGGCGATCATCTTCGTGCTTAACCACGGCAGCAATCATGCCTTTGTAACCGGATTTTTTTAGCAGCTCAACCGCCTGGTACATATCTATTGTGGTGGGCATTGCTAACATGACTAATTTCAGCTTTTCTATGTCGATGTCGTGCCAGAAATCAATGCTTTCTGCGTCGCCCAATATGACGTTATGACCATCTTTTTGATGACGTTCGACACTATCCGAATCGGCGTCTATACCGCAAACTTTATCACCAAAGCTTTCACACATCGACATATAGGCACCACTACCGACTCGACCCATACCGGCAATAACAACCTCAGCATTGCCCAGATCGGGTGCCACATCGACACTTAGCCGTTGTGCTGATTCATAGCGATGCAGGCGCCGCTCTATACCAACATACAAGCTATGCGCACGGGCATTTATAATTGAGCCGATAACAAAACTAATGGTCAGTGCGAGGGCGATAATGACCATCCACTGATTACTTATCCAGCCTGAGCTAACACCGACTGCCGCCACAATTAAACCAAACTCACTGTAATTTGCCAACCCTACCGTACTTAAATAGGCGGTACGAGAGCGTACCCGCAAGCGAGTAAGCAACCAGAAAAATAATACCGTTTTCAGCGGCAACAGTATTAACACTAATGCTATCGCTATATAGATGTCGGATAATGTTGGCAATGCACTGATGCCAATATTAAGAAAGAATCCGATGAGAAATAAATCTTTGAAACTGAGCAGTGAACGCGACAGCTCAGCAGATTTTGCTTGACCGCTTAGCAGTACACCAAAAATTAACGCACCAAGATCAGCTTTCATACCGACCAGATCAAACAATTCACCACCGCCGATTGCCATAAACATGCCAAACAGCACCAGCACTTCACCGTGTCCACTGCGTTGCATAAAATGGTTGAGTAATGGGCGAATAAAGGGCAGACCGAGTAAAGCCAGTGCCCAGATGGTTGGTGATTTGTCAGTTGCTAGAGTAAGGAATACAACCGCTATGAGATCCTGAATAATCAAGATGCCGATTGCCACCTGACCATGTCGGGTTTTCATTTCACCCCGATCTTCCAGAATTTTGACCGCGAAAACGGTACTACTAAAGCTCAGCGCAAAGGCAATCACCGCTGCCGCTTTCCAGTCTAGCGACCCTAGCCAGGCTAAACCCATTAAACCAGGCACTAGCAATAAGCCACCAATAACAACAATCAATAACACCATGTGTGCGCTGGCAGTTGCCCACACTTCCGGTGCCAACAGGCTACGCAAACGCAGTTTTAAACCGATGGTAAATAACAACAGCGTTACACCCAGGTCAGCAAACTTTTGTAATTCTGGGCCGCCATCGATACCCATTGCATGCAAGGCAAAACCAGCAAACAAAAAACCAATCAATGGCGGTAGACGCAATTGCTGTGTGAAAAAGCCGAGTACTAAAGCGACTAACAACCACATGGTATCCATATTATTTTTTCCTTATTATTTAATTTAAGTGCGCCATCGTAGCGGAACACTGTACCGATGCAAACCATCAGAATGTAAGCCTTTACCAATAATAAAGGCTACATACGACTGAATCGGATGAAAAGGCTACCTCTGATTAGCTTAGTTTTGCACTGATGAACGCAAGCTTTGCATGGCAATAACGAGGGCATCGAGCTCATCACTGTCGAGTTCCTTATAAGCCTGCTTTA